>JAKAZO010000049.1:7916-24383 GCA_021815825.1 Pseudomonadota bacterium | reverse complement strand
CGGAGACCGCCGCGCTGCTGGAGACCGTGGCCGCGCGGCTGGCGCGCGCCGGCGCGGCGGTGGGTGCGCGCGAGCTGCCCGCGCCGTTCGCCGCGCTCGTCGAGGCGCACGCGGTGGTGATGAACGCCGAGAGCGCGCGCTCGCTGGGCTGGGAAATGACCCGCCATCGCGGCGCGATCAGCACCGCGCTGATCGAGCGGCTGGACTGGGGCCTGGCGCAGCCGGCGCCGGCGCTCGCCGCCGCGCGTGGCGTGTTCGCCACGCTCCAGCGCGGCTTTCCCGAGGCGATGGAGGAGCTCGACATCCTGCTCACCCCGTCCGCGCCGGGCGAGGCGCCGGTCGGGCGCGGCGCCACCGGGGATCCCGTTTTCAATTTCATCTGGACCAGCCTGCACGGGCCCTGTGTCACCGTGCCGGCCGGGTCCGGGCCGAACGGGATGCCGCTCGGCATCCAGATCGTCGGCCGCGCCGGCGAGGATCGCGCCGTGCTCGCCTGGGCGCAGTGGGTCGCCGCGGCGCTGGCATAAGGGGAGGTGGACATGGTGCAGGTTGCGGTGCTGGACGATTGGCAGGGCGTGGCGCGGCAGAGTGCCGATTTCGCGGCGCTGGAGGCGCGCGCCGCGGTCACGGTGTTCTCCGAACCCTTCGCCGACGAGGCCGCGGCGGCGGCGGCGCTGGCGCCGTTCGAGGTGCTGATCGCGATGCGCGAGCGCACCGCGTTTTCGGCCACGCTGCTTGCCCGTCTGCCGCGGCTGAAAATGATCGCGCTCACCGGGCTGCGCGCCGCCACGCTCGATCTCGCCGCCTGCACGCGCCAGGGCGTGCTGGTGTGCAACACCGGTGGCGGCAATTCCGGCATCGTCACCGCCGAGCTTGCGCTGGGCCTGCTGCTCGCCGCGGCGCGCAGCATCGCGCAGGGCGACGCCGCGATCCGCGCCGGGCGATTCCAGGAGGGCATCCCGCTCGGCCGCGGGCTCGAGGGCGCGACGCTCGGGATCATCGGGCTCGGGCGTATCGGCAGCCGGGTCGCCGGCTACGGGCGCGCGCTCGGCATGCGCGTGCTGGGCTGGAGCCCGAACCTCACCCCTGAGCGGGCCGCCGCCGCCGGGGCCGAATACGCGACGCGGGACGCGCTGCTGGCCGAATCGGATGCCATCAGCCTGCATATGGTACTCTCCGCGGCGACGCGCGGCCTGCTCGGCGCGGCGGAACTGTCGCGGATGAAGCCGGGCGCGATCCTGGTCAACACCTCGCGCGGGCCGCTGATCGACGCCGCGGCGCTGGTCGCGGCGGTGACGCAAGGCCGCATCGTCGCCGCGCTCGACGTCTATGACCGCGAGCCCCTGGCGACCGACGATCCGCTGCGTCGGGCGCCGAACACGGTGCTGACGCCGCATCTCGGCTACGTCACCGCGCCGGTGTTCGGGGTCTTCTACCGCGATGCCATCGCCGACGTGCTCGCCTTCCTCGACGGCGCACCGGTGCGCATGCTGAACCCCGAGGCGATCGGCCGCCCCCCGGCCTGAGCGCCCCCGTCCTGAGCGCCCCCGCTTGACCAGACGTCGCGGACGGTTTCCCATCGCCGCGACACGAAAACCAAGGAATGGAGGGAACGATGCGCGCCTGGGCCGTGGTCGAGAACGGAGCGCCGCTCAAGGAGATCGAGCTGCCCACCCCGGAGCCCAAGGGCACCGAGGTGCTGCTGGAGACGACCTATTGCGGCGTCTGCCACTCGGATCTGCATATCTGGGAGGGTTATTACGATCTCGGCGGCGGGCAGAAAATGTCGCTCGCCGATCGCGGCGTCACCCTGCCGCTGGCCATGGGCCATGAGATCGTCGGCCGCGTCGTCAAGCTCGGGCCGGAGGCGCAGGGGGTAAAGGTCGGCGATATCCGCATCGTCTATCCCTGGCTCGGGTGCGGCAGCTGCGCGGCCTGCCTCGCCGACGAGGACAATATGTGCCTGAAGCCGAAGAGCCTCGGCGTCTATCAGAACGGCGGCTACGCCACGCATGTGCTGGCGCCGCATCCGCGCCATCTCGTCGACCCCGGCACGCTCGATCCGGCGGTGGCCGCGACCTATGCGTGCTCGGGGATCACCGTCTACTCGGCGATCCAGAAAGTGATGCCGATCGCGCCGGACGAGCCGATCGTGCTGATCGGCGCCGGCGGGCTCGGGATGAATGCCATCGCCATCCTCAAGGCGCTCGGCCATCGCAACATCGTCGTCGTCGACGTCGCGGCGGAGAAGCGCGCGGCCGCCCTCGCCGAGGGGGCGAGCCAGGCGATCGACGGATCGGGCGAGGGTGTGGCAAAGCGCATCATCGCCGCCTGCGGGGGGCCGGTGCTGGCGGTGATCGACCTCGTCAACGGCACGGCGACGGCGCGGGCCGCGTTCGATGCGCTGCGCAAGGGCGGCAAGCTGGTGCAGGTCGGCCTGTTCGGCGGCGAACTCTCCCTGCCGCTGCCGCTGATGCCGATCCGCGCCCTGACCGTCCAGGGCAGCTATGTCGGCACGGTGAAGGATTTGCGCGGGCTCGTGGCGCTGGCGCAGAGCGGCAAGGTGCCGCCGATTCCGGTGACGACGCTGCCGCAGAGCGAGGCGGATACGGCGCTGATGCGTCTGCGCGCGGGGCAGGTGACGGGCCGCCTCGTGCTCAAGGCGGCGGCGGCATGAACGGGCATTCAACCAGCGGAGCACGGCGATGAACCTAACGCGACAGGCGGTGGTGTTGCGGCAGCGGCCGGTCGGCGCGCCGCGGGCGGAGGATTTCGAGCTCGTCGACCAGACGCTGCCGGCGCTGACTGAGGGCCAGGTGCTGACGCGGACGATCTGGCTCTCGATCGATCCCTACATGCGCGGGCGTCTCTCGGATGCGAAATCCTACGCCACTCCGGTGCCGATCGGCGGCGTCATCACCGGCGAGACCGTCGGCGAGGTCGTTGCCTCCTCGGATACGCGCCTGGCGGTGGGGGATATCGTCGTCGGGCCGAACGGCTGGGCGAGCCAAATCGTCTCGGAGGCCAAGCACCTGGTGAAGCTCGACCGGCACGGACCGCCGCTCTCGACCTATCTCGGCGTGCTGGGGATGCCGGGGACGACCGCCTATTCCGGCATGACCGATATCGGTCGTGCCAAGGCGGGCGAGACGGTGGTGATCTCGGCCGCCTCCGGCGCCGTCGGCTCGGTCGCGGGGCAGATTGCCAAGCGGGCCGGGGCGCGCGTCGTCGGCGTCGCAGGAGGAGCCGAGAAGTGCTTGTTCGTACAGGAAACTCTTGGCTTCGATGAGTGCGTCGACCACCGCGTGCTCGATCTCCGTGCGGCGCTGGAACAGGCCTGCCCGAGCGGGATCGACGTCTATTTCGAGAATGTCGGCGGCGATCTGCAGCAGGCCGTATTCCCGATGCTCAACGCGTTCGGGCGCATGATCATGTGCGGCATGGTGGCCGAGTACAACGACACCAAGCTGCGTCCCGGTCCAAACCTGATGCGGGTGGTGCGCAACCGGCTGCATATCCAGGGGCTCATCGTCTCGGACAAGCCGGAGCGCTTCGCCGAGTGGCGCGCCTTGGCGCGGCCTTGGGTGATGGATGGCAGCCTGAAATTCCGCGAGGATGTGATCGAGGGGCTGGAGAACGCGCCGGCTGCGTTGATGGGCATCCTCGGCGGGCGGAATTTCGGCAAGCTCCTGGTCCGCGTCGGCGCCGATCCGTGACCGCCGCGCCGCCAGGGCTCGATTATGCCTTCTCGGTCCGCGTGCGGGTCGGGGCGCCACTCGAGCTGGGCGAGACGACCACCGGGCGGCGGCGGGTCATCCCGATCCTCGGCGGCGAGGTCGAAGGGCCGCGCCTCGCCGGGGAGGTGGTGCCGGGCGGAGCGGACTGGCAGAGCCTGCGTGCGGACGGCACCGCGGACCTGGTGGCCCGATACACGCTGCGGGCGGCTGACGGGACTCTGATCGGCGTCGTCAACCGCGGCCTGCGCCGTGCGCCGCCGGAGGTGCTGGCACGTCTGGCGGCGGGCGCGCCGGTGTCGGCCGATCTCTACTATTTCCGTGCGACCCCGCGCTTCGAGGCGCCGCCGGGGCCGCATGGATGGCTCACCGAACACATCTTCGTCGCCACCGGGGAACGGCGGGCGGCGATGGTCCTGCTCGCCTTCTTCCTCGTGCGCTGAGTTGTGAGAGCCTAAATAATAGTTTATCTCTGTGCAATGCGAATTGCACGGATGATCGCCGTTGTTTCCGCGCTGAGCTTCGCGGCACTCGGTGGCGCGGCACGGGCCGATGATCCGCTGGCGATGTGGACGGCGCAGGCCGATGCGGCGCGGGCGAGCCAGCCCTTCTGGGCCGGGCCGCTGGTGACCTCGACCCCGCTCCTGGAGCAGCGCCTGCGCTTCGACGCGCTGTTTCAGCAGGGCAGCGATGGGCAGCGCGGTCTCGTCCTCGACGATGGCAAGGGCGTGCAGGTCATCGCTGGGCCGACCACCGAGCTGCAGTTCGGGCTGCCGCCCTATGTGCAGCGCAGCGGCGTGGGCGCAGCCCTGCCGGTCGCGGGGTTCGCCGATGAGCCGCTGCTGCGGGTCAAGGAGCGCTTGTTCAGCGCCGACGCGGCGCGGGGTAACTACGTGGTCAGCGTCAGTCTCGGGCTGCAGATGCCGAGCGGCGCCGCGGCGCTGACCAACGACGCCTGGCTGCTGACGCCGACGCTCGGCCTCGGCAAGGGCTGGGGGGCCTTCGTCGTGCAGGGGTCGGCGGGGCTGCTGGTACCGATGGGCGCGGGCGCCGAGCGCTTCGGGGTGCGGGGCGCGGTCAACCTCGCCCTCCAGTACCATGCGGCGCGTTATGTCTGGCCGGAGCTGGAGGCGAACTGGCAAGGCGCGAATGGCGGCAGCCGGGCCGGCGAGAGCCTTCTCTACCTGACCGCCGGCGTGATGCTGAGCCGCTTCCCTCTGAGCGAGCGGACGGGCATGAGCGTCGGCGCCGGCTATCAGGCCGCCGTCTCCCCACACCCGCGCCTCGGCCCGCTGACGCCGCCCTACGAGCGGGCGTGGATTCTCACGTCACGTCTAAGCTTTTGAGAGGATCCGATTGTTCAATGGTGGTGAATCGGGTGCTCCGCGTCCAGGCGCGGGCCGGGGGTTCCGAGCAGGGGCTGCAGCGCCGGCAGCGCCGCCGCCGACTGGGCGCGCAGGGGGAGACCGACGCTGGCGGCGCGCATCGGCCGATGGGCTTCGGTGCAGCGCCCGAGCGCGACGAGGAACGCACGGCCCCACCCGATCGAGGAGGTGCTGGCCAGCACCTGCCACAGAGCCTGCCAGCGGGCGCGGCGTTCATCCAGCCCCATGGCCAGCCCGCGATGCAGCGCCTCGGCGATGTCGTCGGGGTCGTGCGGGTTGACGAGCAGGGCGGCGTCGAGCTGCTCGGCTGCGCCGGCGAAGCGCGATAGGACCAACACGCCTGGATTGTCAGGGTCTTGCGCCGCGATATACTCCTTGGCGACGAGGTTCATTCCGTCGCGGAGCGGCGTCACCAGGCCGATACGGGCGAGGCGCATGTAGCCGGCGATGACGTCCCGCTTGCCGGCCTTGGCCAGAAGCCGCAGCGGCTGCCAATCGGCGTCGCCCAGGTCGGCGTTGAGGCTGCCAGCGACGCGGTCGACCGCCGCCTTGAGGTCGCGGTAGGTGGTGACGTCCTGACGCGAGAGCGCGGCGATCTGCAGCAGCGTCGTATGGCGCAACCATTCCGGGTGCCGCTCGAACAGCCGCCGCAATCCATGCAGGCGCTGCAACAGCCCCTTGGTCGGGTCGAGCCGGTCGACGCCGAGCATCAGCTTCTGCTCGCCGAGGCTGGCGAGAAGCCGTTGCGCCGGCGGCTCGGCGGCGGAAGCGGCGGCGATGGCGGCGAACTTCGCCGGATCGATCTCGGCCGGGAAGACGCCGAGGCGGATGACCCGTCCGCGCAGCGCCAGGGCATCGCCGGGCAGCGGCACCGCGCCGGCCAGACGCTCGGCGGCGGCGGCGAAGTTATTCATGTCCTGCGCCGTCTGGAAGCCGATGAGATCGGCCGCGAGAAGGTCCTTGATCAGGCGCGCCGCAGCCGGGGCCAGGGCCATCACCTCCGCGGCGGGAAAGGGGATGTGGAGGAAGAAGCCGATCAGATTGCCGACGCCGCGGCTGCGCAGCTGCGCCGGCAGCGCCATCAGGTGGTAATCATGGACCCAGAGCATGTCGTCGCTACGCAGCAGCGGCATCAGCCCGTCGGCGAAGCGGGCATTGACCTCGCGATAGGTCACCGCGTCGTGGCGCTCATAGCTCATGAGCTCCGGCATGGTGTGGAACAGCGGCCAGAGCACGCCATTGGCGAAGCCGTTATAGTAGCCCTCGTGCTCGGCGGGCGTCAGGTCGAGCCGCGCATGGATCACCGCGCCGCTGCTGCTGACGCTCACCGGACGGGAAACGGCGTCCGCCGCGACGTTGCCGCTCCAGCCGAACCAGAGGCCGCCACGCTCGCTGACGAGCGCCTCCAGCACGACGGCGAGCCCGCCTGCCTGTGCCGCCCCATTCGGGGCCGGAACCCGGTTCGAAACCACCACCAGCCGAGCCATCGATCCCCCAGCCGCGCTTTGCCGCGCACGCGTTGCGCGCCGCTGCCCCGGTTCGTGCCATTCGCGCCGCGCGCGCAACCAAAAGTTGCAATACGCGCGAGATCAACTTGATTTCGCGAAATAAAGCTCGTCGCCGTTCAGCGTCGCGGAGGCTAGATGCGCGGTCGGCAAGGCGAAAATATGGCTGGTTTGTATTTGTTTCGGGGCAGCGGGAGCGGCGGGGCCGCGGTCAGTAGACCTCCTCCGCCGCAGGCGGCTCCAGAATCCCGGTCGGCGCCAGATCGGCCAGCGTCAGGCTGGTCCGCGGGGTCTGGAGCCAGTCCAGCATCCGCGCCCGCGCCGCCGCCATCGCCGCCTGCCAGGTGCCCGGGCGCGGCCGGTGCGGCAGCGCGTCCGCCAGCGGCGCGCGATCGCGCCAGGCGAGCAAATCGCCCCAGACATCGCGGTAGGGCCGCTGCACCGGGCGGGCGGCGGATTCGGTCCGGAACAGGCGCAGATGCAAGCGATCCGGCGTCGCAGCGATGCGCGTATCCAGCGCCGCGCCCCCGGGGCCGCGCCAGGACAGCGTCTCCACAGCGAGGATGCGCAGCCGCTCGCCGTCCCAGCCGATCAGGGCGACGAGGTCCCGGCTCGTGCCGGCCTCGGTATCGGCACCGAAGGCGATGGCCACGATCTCGCGCCCGGCGATCGGCAGCAGCGGCAGCAGGCGCAGCCGGTCCGCCGGCAGCGTCGCGCCGGCGGCGAGGCCGCCGATCTCGAGGCGGGCGACGCCGGCCAGCACGGCGACCGTGAACGGCACGCGCGGACTGCCCGGCTTGAGCAGGAGCGCGGACGCCGCGTCCGCCGCGGGCGGGGGCGGCGCGCCGGCGAGCAGCAGCGGCGCGGCGAGGAGGGCGCGACGAGCCAATTGGGAAGCTGGCTTCGCACCCGCGCACCGTTCCTGAGCGGCCGCTCGCTCCGGAGCCGCGGATTGCTCCGGAATCGAGTCTAAAGTTCTCTTTATGTATGCTGATTGTGCCATGAACATTGCGATCATGCATCATACGCCGCGTAACGCGCACGAAGTAGGAACAGCGCTCCCTTCCCAATTGCCGCGTCCAGGGTCATGCTCACAGTGGAAGCCGCGCTCGCGCAAGGGCCGGCGAGCGCTGGGAGGCAATGCATGGCGCGCATCGCGGTGGTGGGGTGCGGGGCGATGGGGTCGGTCTATGCCGGGCTGCTGGCGGCATCCGGTCATGACGTGCTCGCCGTCGATCCCTGGGCCGCGCACATGGAGGCGATCGCCGAGCGCGGATTGCAGGTGAGCGGGGCGAGCGGCGAGCACCGCGTCCGGATGCGCACCGCGACGGTCGCACCCGCCGAGCCGATGGATCTCGTCATCGTCGCCACCAAGGCGGCCGAGGTCGCCGCGGCGGCGCGCCAGGCGCGGGCGCTTCTGGGGCCGGAGACGGTGGTTCTCACAATCCAGAACGGCCTCGGCAGCGCCGAGCGGGTCGCCGAGGCCGTGGGGGCGGAGCGCCTCGCCGTCGGCATCGCCGGCGGCTTCGGCGCCGCGATGCGCGGCCCCGGCGCGGTGCATCACAACGGCATGGAGATCGTGCGCATGGGCGCCCACGCGCCGGGAGCCGGGCTCGATGCCGCACGCCTCGAACAGGTTGCGGCGCTGTGGCGAGGGGCCGGCTTCCGCGCCGAGGCGGTTGCCGACATCGCCGCGATGCAGTGGGAGAAGCTGATCTGCAACTGCGCCTACAGCGCCCCCTGCGCGCTCGCGGGCATGACCGTGGGGCAGGTGATGGACGATGCCGAGATGGGTCCGGTCAGCCGCGCCTGCGCCACGGAGGCCTGGGAGGTCGCCCGGGCGCGCGGCGTGGCGATCGACGTGGCCGATCCCATCGCCCATGTCCGGGCCTTCGGCGCGCGCATCCCCCACGCCAAGCCCTCGCTGCTGCTCGACCACGAGGCCGGGCGGCGCAGCGAGATCGACGCCATCAACGGCGCCATCCCGCGCGAGGCGGCCAAGGTCGGGGCCACGGCGCCGGTGAACGCGGCCCTGGCGGCGTTGGTGCGGGTGCGCGAGCGCGGCTTTCCTGCCGCCTGAGCCCGGCGCCCGAGCCCGGCGAATTGCTAAGTCGCGCCGCCGCTCCTAGCTTGCCGCGATGACCGATACGCTGCGCCTGGCCATCGCCCAACTCAACCCCACCGAGGGCGCGGTGCGCGCCAATCTCGACCGGCTGCGCCGTGCCCGTGCCGAGGCCGCCGCGCTGGGCGCGGACCTGGTGCTGACGCCCGAATTCTCCATCGCCGGCTATCCGCCCGAAGATTTGGTGCGGAAGCCCGCCTTCATCGCCGCCTGCGAGGCGGCGATCGGCGAGCTCGCCGCCGAGACCGGCGATGGCGGCCCAGCGATGGTCGTCGGCGGGCCGTGGCGGGACGGCGAGCACCTGTTCAATGCCGCCTACCTGCTCGATTCGGGCCGCATCGCCGCGCGCCGCGCCAAGCACGAGCTGCCGAATTACGGTGTCTTCGACGACAAGCGCGTGTTCGATCCAGGCCCCTGTCCCGGCCCGGTGTCGTTCCGCGGCTTCCGGCTCGGGCTGATGATCTGCGAGGATTGGTGGTACCCCGCCGTCTGCGAGACGCTGGCCGAGAGCGGCGCCGAAATCCTGCTCTCAATCAACGGCTCGCCCTACGAGACGGACAAGCACGAACAGCGTCTTGCGCTGGCGGTTTCGCGCGTGGTCGAAACCGGCCTGCCCTACGTCTTCTGCGCCCAGGTCGGCGGCCAGGACGAGCTGGTGTTCGACGGCGCCTCCTTCGCGCTCAATGCCGATCGATCCCTGGCGGTGCGGCTGCCCTATTTCGGGGAGGCCGTCGTCCTGACCGAGTGGCGGCGGGAGGGCGAGCGCCTGGTCTGCACGCCGCAGCCGCTGTCGCCGGAGCCGGAGCGGCTCGCGCTGATCTATGGCTCGATGATGCTGGGCCTCGCCGACTACGTGAACAAGAACCGCTTTCCTGGCGTCCTGCTCGGGCTTTCCGGCGGCATCGACAGCGCGCTCTCCGCCGCCGTCGCCGTCGATGCGCTGGGGGCGGAGCGGGTGCGCGCGGTGATGCTGCCGAGCCCCTATACCAGCCCCGAGAGCCTGGAGGACGCCGCCGCCTGCGCGCGCATGCTCGGCATCCGCTGCGACGTCATTCCCATCACCCCGGCGATGGCCGCCTTCGAATCCATGCTCGCCCCCGCCTTCGACGGCCGGGCGGCGGACACCACCGAGGAGAACATCCAGTCCCGTGCGCGCGGACTGGTGCTCATGGCGCTGTCCAACAAGTTCGGCGAGATGGTGCTGACCACCGGCAACAAGAGCGAGATGTCGGTGGGCTACGCGACGCTCTACGGCGACATGTGCGGCGGGTATTCGGTGCTGAAGGATGTCTACAAGACCACGGTGTTCGCCCTCGCGCGCTGGCGGAATGCGGCCCGGCCCGCGGCGGCGCGCGGGCCGGCGGGGCCGGTGATGCCTGAGCGCGTCATCACCAAGCCGCCCTCGGCCGAGCTCAAGCCGAACCAGACCGACCAGGACAGTCTGCCACCCTACGAGGTGCTCGATGCGATCCTGGCCGGGCTGGTCGAGGGCGAGGAATCGGTCGACGCGCTGGTGGCGCGCGGTTTCGAGCGGGCGACGGTGCTGCGCGTCTGGCGCCTGCTCGACCGGGCCGAATACAAGCGCCGCCAGGCGCCGCCGGGGGTCAAGATCACCGCCCGCGCCTTTGGCCGCGACCGCCGCTACCCGATCACCAACGGCTTCACCGATCTCGTGCGATGAGCGGACTCCTCGCGCCGGAGGGCGGCTGGCGAGTGCGCATCCTCGATCTCTCCGGCGGCGTGCCTGGCGCCGTCATCGAGGAAATCGCCGGTTTCCAGACCCTGATGCAGGCCAGCGAATTCGCCCGCCGGTACCTGCGCGACTCCATCGAGCGCTGCCGGACCGGCGGCATGAGCGCGCGCGAGGTGCTCGATGCCTGGTTCGCCTGGGGCGAGGATGTCGAGATCGTCGAGCCCGGCGAGGGCGGCTGGCGCAGCGCCAACGAACTGGCCGATTTCGCCGCCGAGCCGGCGAGCGAGGCGGAGCGGGACTGGCGCGCGCTCGACCCGCGCCGCGGGGGGCGGGAATGAGCGGGGTCCGCGTTCGCTTCGCGCCGAGCCCGACCGGCTATCTCCACGTCGGCAATGCCCGCATCGCGCTGGCGAACTGGCTGTTCGCGCGCCACGCCGGCGGGCGGTTCCTGTTGCGGCTGGACGATACCGACCGTGAGCGGTCCAAGCCGGAATATGCCGTGGCGATCGAGCGCGATCTCGCCTGGCTCGGGCTCGATTGGGACGAGCGCCTGCGCCAGTCGGACCGGCTCGCGCGCTACGCCGAGGCGGCCGAGGCGCTGAAGCGGGCCGGGCGGCTCTATCCCTGTTTCGAGAGCGAGGAGGAGCTTCGCGCCAAGCGCGAGTTGCGCCGAAAGCGCGGCCTCGCGCCGGTCTACGACCGGGCCATGCTGGCGCTCACCGCCGAGCAGCGCCGGTCGGCGGAGGCTGGCGGCAAGCGGCCGTACTGGCGCTTTCGCCTCAGCGACGGCGCCGAGGGCTGGGACGATCTCGTTCTGGGGCGCCGGCAGGTGAAGCTCGCCGCCATCTCCGACCCGGTGCTGATCCGCGCCGACGGTACGCCGCTCTATACCTTCACCTCCGTGGTCGACGACATCGATACCGCCATCACCCACGTGATCCGAGGCGAGGACCATATCAGCAATACCGGCGTGCAGCGTGACCTGTTCACCGCCTTGGGCGCCGCGCCGGACCGCATCCGCTTCGGCCATCTGCCGCTGCTGGTCGGCAGCGACGGCGAGAAGCTCTCCAAGCGGCTGGACAGTCTCTCGCTCCGCGGGTTGGCCCGCGACGGGGTCGAGCCCGGCGCCATCGTCGCCTATCTCGCGCGCCTCGGTACGGGGCGCGATCCCGAGCCGATGACGCTGGCGGCGCTGGCCGAGGACTTTGATCTCGGCCGGTTTTCGCCCTCCCCGGCGCGGTTCGACATGGGCCAGGTGCTGGCCCTGAACCGGCGCATGCTGCAGGGGCTGCCCTTCGCCACGGTGACCGAGCGCCTGCCGGCGGGGGCCACCGAGGCGTTCTGGCTCGCCATCCGCGGCAATCTCGATCTCATGAGTGAGGCGCGCGGCTGGTGGGAGGTCGTCAGCGGTACCATCGTGCCGGCGGAGATCGAGGGGGAGGCGGAGTTCCTGCGCACCGCCGAGGCGTTGCTGCCGGCCGAGCCGTGGGACGGCGACGTCTGGCGGCACTGGACCGAGGCGCTGAAAGTGGCGACCGGGCGCACGGGTCGAGCCCTGTTCCGGCCGCTGCGCCTGGCCCTGACCGGCGAGGAGCATGGGCCGGAACTCGCCATGCTGCTCGCGCTCATGGGCCGCGCCCGCGCCGTCCAGCGATTGCGCCACGCCGCTGTCTGACCCGCGGCGGCCCTAAAAATATATGACTTTAGAGCAACTTATCTCCGATCTGCCCGAACCGGAACGGCTCGGGCAGATCGGAGATTGCTCTAGCGGGCGCTGGCGTCAGGCCGGCGCCTCGCCGCGCCGGCGCCGTTCGGCGTCGTCCCAGGCGGTCAGGGGCTGATAGTCGGGCACGAAGCCCAAGCCCTTGCGCGCATCCGACGAGATCGCCGACTGCGAGGTGACGACATCGATCAGCGCCGGGGCGTTGGCGAGGGCCCGCTCCAGCGCCGCGGGCAGGTCCGCCGGGTTCTCCACGCGCTCGCCATGCGCGCCGAGCGCGCGCGCCATGGCGGCGTAGTCGGAATGGCGCAGCAGCGTGCCGACGACGCGGCCGCCGTAGTTCACCTCCTGGTCGTAGCGTTCGATGTTCCACGCCGCGTTGTTGGAGACGATGACGACGATGCGGGCGCCGTGGCGCACGGCCGTGTCGATCTCCATCGCGTTGATGCCGAAGGCGCCGTCGCCGGTGACGGCGATCACCTGGCGCCCGGGGTGGGCGAGCGCGGCGGCGATCGCGTACGGCGCGCCGACGCCGAGGCAGCCGAAGGCGCCGGCATCCAAATAGGTCTCGGCCTCCAGCCCGACGCGCGCGAAGCTCAGCAGATCGCCGCCATCGGCGACGGCGATGTGGTCCGGCGCGGCGACGGCGCGGATCGCGTCGAAAATCGCGGCGGGATGGATCTTGCCGTCCTCGCCGCGCTGCGGCGGCGCCCCGCGCGGGGTCGACCGCTCCAGGTGCCGCCGGCGCAGACCGGCGGCCCAGGCGCGGTCGGTCGCCGCGGCGCGGTTGCCGCTCTTCTCCACCAGGGCGGCCAGCGCCAGCGCGGGCGTGGCCAGAAGCTCCGGCGCGCCGCGCCGGTTGTCCACCAGTTCGCCGGCGGTATCGGCGATGCGCACGAAGCGCGCGCCGGGGAACACCGCCGGCGAGCCGTAGCCGAGCTGGTAGTCGAGCTTGCGGCCGACGACCAGCACGACGTCGGCTTCCGCCATCGCGGCTGCCCGCATGGCGCCGACCACGCCAGGATGGTCCGCCGGCACCAGGCCGCGGCTCTCCTGGGTGTCCAGATAGACCGCGCCGGTGGCATCGAGGAACCGCACCAGTGCCGCTCCCGCTCCGCGCGCGCCGCGGCCGGTGACGACCAGCGGCCGCTTCGCGCCCCAGAGCACATCCACCGCCTCGGCGATGGCGGCGGGGTCGGGCGGCAGCACGCGCGGCGGCTTCGGGCGCATCCAATCCTCCAGCACGAGTTGCGGCGGCACGTTCAGGCGCAGCACGTCGGTGGGGATCTCGACATAGACCGGCCCCGGCTCGCCGAGATCGCCCATGGCGCGCGCGACCGCCTCGTCCAGCTCGCGCACGACCTGCTCGGCCACCCGCGCGGTGCGCGCCAGCCGCGTCACCGGACGCAGGATCTCGACATGGGGAATGTCCTGCAGCGGCCCCATGTTCGCCTGCGGCCGCGTGGTGCAGCCGCCGATCAGCAGCACCGGCGCGCGGGCGAGCGCAGCGTTGGCGATCGCGGTCACGGTGTTGGTCACCCCCGGGCCGGCCGTCGCCATGGCGACGCCGAGCCCGCCGGTCAGGTCCGCATGGGCATGGGCCATGTGGACCGCAGCGCCCTCGTCGCGCACGTCGATGATGCGGATGCCGAGCCGGGCGAGCCAGTCCCAGATCGGTTGGATATGCCCCCCCTGTAGCCCGAACACGCGGTCCACGCCGCGGGCGTGCAGGAAACGGGCGATCCAGGCGGCGCAGGAATCGGCGTCGCGGTTGAGGTCGTTGCTCGGCGTGTCCATCGCGTGTCTCCTCGGATTCCGGGGCGGCCTGGTCAGGCGCCGCCTGATTGGGTCGGTGGCGCGAGCCGCGCCCGCAGTTCGCGGTGCAGCACCTTGCCGGTGGCGGTGCGCGGCATCTCGGTCTCGGCCATGAACGAAACCGAGCGCGGCCGCTTGAACCCGGCGATGCGCTCGCGGCACCAGTCCAGCAGCTCCGCCTCGCTCGCCGCGGCACCCGCGTGCAGAACGACGACGGCGTGCACGCGCTCGCCCCAGGTCGCGTCGGGCAGGCCGATGACGGCGACGTCCTTCACTCCGGGGCAGGCGCCCAGCACCGCCTCGACCTCGGAGGGATAGATGTTCTCGCCGCCGGAAATGATCATGTTCTTCTTGCGGTCGATCAGGCGGATGAAGCCGTCCGCGTCGCGCAGCCCCATGTCGCCGACGCTGCACCATTCGCCGCGGAACGCCTCGCGCGTCTTCTCCGGCTGGTTCCAGTAGGAGTCGAACGTATAGGGCGTGTGCGAATAGAGTTCGCCCGGCGTGCCGTCCGCGACCTCGGCGCCGGTTTCGTCGAGAAACCGCACCGGCGCGGAGCCGATGCATTCGCGCCCGACCGTGCCGAGATGGGTGAATTGCTCGTCCGGATGCAGCATCGTCACCCAGCCCGCCTCGCTCGAACCGTAGAGCTCGAACAGGCCGGAATTGGGGAACATGTCCATGATCGCGCGTTTGGTATCGGCGCGCGCCGGCGCCGACGAGATCATCAGCCGCGCGACGCGGTCCAGCCGATGCCGCCGCCGCTCGGCCTCGCTCAGGCCCAGCATCATGATGAAATGGGTCGGCACGAGCGAGGTGAAGGTCACGCCGCCCTCGCCGAGCACGTGCAGGCAATGCGCCGGATCGAAGCTGCGGCGCGAATAGATCGTGTTGCGGGCGCCGCAGATGGCGAACGCGCCGAAGAAGTTCAGCGAGTTGGCGTGGCACATCGGCATCACCAGCAGCGCCTCGTCGGCGCGGTGCAGGCCCAGCTCGGCGGCGGTGACGAGGGCCAGAAGCGCGGCGGCGCGATGGCTGCGCAGCACGCCCTTCGGGTTGCCGGTGGTGCCGGACGTGTACATCAGCGTCCACGGCTCACGCGGCGCCACGGCTTGCGCCGGCTCGGCATCGGTGCCGCGGGCCAGGAACGCCTCGTAGCTCTGCCAGCCAGCGGGCGCCGTCTCTGTACCGAAATGAATGTAGTTCCCCGGCGGGATGGCGAGCCCGTCGCGCGCGGCGTCGATCAACGTATGCAGGCCGTCCTCGGCGATCACTGCGGCGGCGCCGCAATCGTTCAGGATAAACCCCGCCTCGGCGGCGACGAGGCGGAAATTGACCGGCACCGCGATCAGCCCCGCCTTGGCCGTCGCGGCGTAGATTTCCGCCCATTCGATGCGGTTATAGGCGAGGACCGCGACGCGATCGCCCTTGGCGAGGCCGGCGCCGAGCAGCGCGTTGGCGAGGCGGCAGGCGCGGCGGTCCCAGTCCTGGAAGGTCAGCGCGCGTTCGAGGTCGGCGGCGCCGATCGCGTCCGGGCGGAGCCGCGCCTGCGCGGCGACCATCTGACCAAGTGTCGGGAGATCCTGCATCGGTTACATCGCTCCTGAAGCCGCGCGGCCGCGGCGGGAGGCTCTGGCCAGCCGCCCGGCCGCCTCGCGGACGTGAAATCGTGCGCGCGTCGCCGCCTGGTCGGCATCGCCAGCGAGGACGGCGTCGAGGATCGCGCGATGCTGGTGCCAGACGGCGGTGCCGGGCTCGGCGAAGCGCAGCACCTCGGCCATCACCCGCTGCAGATAGCGCCAGTGCGGCCGCGCCGTGTCGATCAGCAGCGGATTGCCGGAGGCGTTGTAGAGGAATTCGTGGAAGCCGATGTCATGGCGGATCATCGCGCCGAGATTGCCGCTGGCGACGGCCGCGAGCCCGGCCCGCATGATCGCTTCTCCGGCGGCGGCGATGCTCCGCGCGGCGTCCGTCGTGGCGCGAGCCCGCTCGGCGGCGCCGCGGGCTGCGAGCTCATCCAGCGCGGCGCGGATTTCGTAGTGCTGGCTCATCGACTCCGCATCGAGCGGCGCGACGTAGACGCCGCGGGCGCCGAGCTCCGTCACCAGCCCGTCGCTTTTCAGCAGCAGCATGGCCTGCTGCACCGGCTGACGCGAGACGCCGAGCCGCGCGGCGAGCTCCTCCTGCACGAGATGCGTGCCTGGGGCGAGCGTGCCATCGCAGATTTCGTCGAGGATGGCGCGGTAGACCTGCTCGGTGCGGCTGGGGTGAGATTCGATGGGCTGCATTTCGAACTCCGAATACTGAATTCAATACACCATCGACCAAGTGCGGTCAAGCCCCCGCGACAGCGCCAAGGGACGTGCCAAGGGACGTGCCAACGGGCGCGCCGCGCCCGCTGCCGGCCGGAGCGTCGGCGCTACTTCCTCTTCGGCTTTTTCTCGGCCTTTTTCGCCGCTTTGCCGCTCTCGGTTCTGCCGCTCTCGGTTCTGC
>JAKAZO010000049.1:0-7816 GCA_021815825.1 Pseudomonadota bacterium | reverse complement strand
TGCCGCTCTCGGTTCTGCCGCTCTCGGTTCTGCTGCTTTGGGGTTTCGCGGCGGCCCGTTCCCGGCCAGCGAGCGCGCCCTCGGCGAGGAGCACCTCGTGCGCCGCCTTGAAGGCCTCCAGACCGGCGGGAATGCCGCAATAGGCGGTGGCGTGGAGCAGGACTTCCTTGATTTCCTCGACCGTGACGCCGTTGGTGAGCGCACCCTTGACGTGCAGACGCAGCTCCGCCGGCTTGCTGAGCGCGGTCAGCATGGCGAGGTTGATGATGCTGCGCGTCCGCCGGTCCAGTCCCGGCCGGCCCCAGGCCCAGCCCCAGGCCCAGGCGGTGGTCGCGCGCTGGAACGCCATCATGAAGTCGTCGGCCTTGGCCAGCGAGGCATCGACATAATCAGCGCCAAGAACCGCGCGGCGGATCGGCAAGCCCTTGTCGAACAGTGCCTCGTCGGACATCGTTTCGCTCCTCCTCGCTTTGCCGCGGAGCCTGTGCCAGGCCCGGGAGCGTGTCAATCGCCGCGCTGCGGCGGCGATGGGGCCTTGATCGCGGATCAGCGCGCGAGATCGAGCGCCGCGCGCGCCAACTCGCCGTCGGCGCCGGCGAGCGCGTCGAGCACCGTGTAGTGGTTCGCGCCCGCCACCGGAATCAGCGCCCCCGGCATGTGCGCGGCGGCGCGATGCGCGTGGAGCCTGCGGCTGTCGGAGACCAGCGCCGGCAATTCGGCGCTCCCGTACGCGATCGTGAGGCGCTTGGCGACCGGTGCCAGGCGCAGCGGCGAGAGCTCGGCCACCTCGGTCTCGGTGAGGCGGAGCTTCTCGTCCAGATAGGTGTCGCGCAGCGGCCCCAGCTCGAACACGCCGGAAATGGCGAGGCCGGCCGCGACGGCGGGGTGGGCGAGCGCCAGCGCCGCGAGATGCGCCCCCGCCGACCAGCCGGAGACGACGATCGGACCGGACAGGCCATGCTTCGGGCCCTCGGCGGCGAGCCAGTCCAGTGCCTCGTTGATCTCGGCCACGATGGCCGCGAGCGACGCCGCCGGGGCCAGGGAATAGCCCGGCAGGGCGACCGACCAGCCATGGGACCGCACACCGGCGCCGAGACAGACGAAATCCTCGCGCCGGTTCATCTGCCAGTAGCCGCCATGAATGAAAACCAGGCAGGGTGCCGAAGGATCGGCCGCCGGGAACAGGTCCCAGCGGTTCCGTTCGCCGGAGCCATAGGCGAGGTCCAGCGCGCCCGGCCAGGTCTGGCGCGCCGCCGCCGAGGCTGCGCTCCACGCCTCCCGGTGGGTCGCGACCTCCGGCACGGCGGCCGCGTTATTGTATGCCGCGTCGCGCGCGGCGCGGTTCATCGTCGCCCAGTTCATCGCCTTGCTCTTTGCTTCTACGTCCGATCGCCTTTGGATGTGTGGTTGATCTTGCGTCCATATCCAAACGACGTCCATGCCCGAACGACCGGCTTCGTTCCGGAACCGCACGAGCCGGGAGGGCCGCGATCTGTGTGCCGGGGGCGCCTGAATCGGCTCCCCGCGGGTCGTTGCGCGCCGCAGCCAAGTCCGTCATGATGGATCGTCCAAATCGACTCCGCTGCGGGAGAGGGCAGGAACCGTTCCCTGCCGCCGAAGGCGCAACCGGCCCCCGGAAACGCTCAGGCAAAAGGACCGCGATGCGGAGGGTGGACCTCTGGAAAGCCGGCGCCCGCCATCGTGGTCGGGCAGCCGCACCGACGGAGTAAGGCCGCGCACCGGCGCCGGCTGAATCTCTCAGGTTCCGCGACAGAGGGGGGTCGAGGGGTGGCAGGCGCCGTCCCGTTCCCGCTGGCATGCCGCCGGCGGGCGACCCGAGTGCGGAGCGTGCCTTGACCCAGGACGATGCCTCCCTCATCCCCACCCCGCTCGATGCGCTGCATCGCGCCCTTGGCGCCCGCATGGTCGGGTTCGCCGGCTATGCCATGCCGGTGCAGTATCCCGCCGGCATTCTGGCCGAGCATCGGCACTGCCGCACCGCGGCGGCCTTGTTCGATGTTTCGCACATGGGCCAGGCGCTGCTGCACGGCGCGGGCGCCGATGCCGCGCTGGAGCGCCTGGTGCCGGGCGACATGCTCGGCCTGCGCCCCGGGCGCCAGCGATACACGCTGCTGATGCACGAAGCGGGCGGCATCCTCGACGACATCATGGTTTCGCGTCTTGAGGATGGGCGCCTGTTCCTGGTTCTCAACGCCAGCCGCAAGGCGGCCGATCTGGCGCATATCGGCGCCGCGCTACCCGCCGATGTGCGCCTGGAACCGCTGCCCGAGCGCGCCTTGCTCGCGGTCCAGGGGCCGGCCGCCGCGACGGTGATGGCCCGGCTGGCGCCCGCGGTGGCCGCGCTCGGCTTCATGGCGGTCGCCGAGGCGTCCATCGCCGGCACCGCGTGTCTGATCTCGCGTTCGGGCTACACCGGGGAGGACGGGTTCGAGCTCTCGATCCCCGCCGAGGCCGCCGGGCGCGTCGCCCGCGCCCTGCTCGACCAGCCCGAACTCGCCCCCGCCGGCCTCGGGGCACGCGATAGCCTGCGCCTCGAAGCGGGGCTCTGCCTCTATGGCGCGGATATCGACGAGACGACCAATCCGGTCGAGGCGGGGCTGACCTGGGTGCTCGGCAAGCGCCGGCGCATGGCGTGGGATTTCCCCGGCGCACCCGCGGTGCGGGCGGCGCTCGAGGATGGGCCGGCGCGTCGCCGCGTGGGGCTGCGCCCGGACGGAAGAGCCCCGGCCCGCGCCGGCACCGCGATCATCGGCCGCGGCGGCGAGACGGTGGGCGAGGTCACCTCGGGCGGGTTTTCGCCGACCCTGAATGTCCCGATCGCCATGGGCTATGTGCGCGCCGACCAGGCCGCCGACGGCACCGCGCTGGCGCTGCGCGTACGCGGCGCCGACCTGCCGGCGCGCATCGCCCCGCTGCCATTCGTTCCGCATCGCTATGTCCGCTGAGAGGGGCCCCATGTCCACATTGCGCTTCACCAAGGACCATGAATGGGTCCGCTTCGACGGCACCGTTGCCACCATCGGCATCACCGAGCATGCGCAGACGGCGCTCGGCGATGTCGTGTTCGTCGAGTTGCCCGAGCCTGGACGCGAACTCGTGGACGGCGAGGCCTGTGCGGTGGTCGAGAGCGTCAAGGCGGCCTCCGACGTCTATGCTCCCGTCGCCGGCCGCGTCACCGAGGCGAATGCCGCCCTCGCGGAGGATCCCGCGCTCGTCAATCGCTCGGCCGAGGACGAGGGCTGGTTCTTCCGCATGATCCCGGCCGATCCGAAGGCGATCGAGGCGCTGATGGATGCCGACGGCTACGCTGCCCTCGTGGCGACGCTGTGATGGACGGCGCAGCGATGACGCCGCTCGACGAGCTCGCTGCTCTGGAGGCGCAGGACCAGTTCGTTGCGCGCCACATCGGCCCCTCGGACGCCGACATCGCGGCCATGCTGCGCGTGGTCGGCGCCCCGACGCTCGCCGCGCTGGTGGGTGAGGCGGTGCCGCCGGCGATCCGCACCGAGGCCGCGCTGCCGCTGCCGGCGGCGTCGGACGAAGCCGGCGTGCTGGCCGAGCTCGCCGCCCTCGCGGCCCGCAACGGCGGCGCCAAAGCGCTGATCGGCCAGGGTTATCACGGCACCCACACGCCGCCGGTGATCGCGCGCAACGTGCTCGAGAATCCCGGCTGGTACACGGCCTACACGCCCTACCAGGCGGAAATCTCGCAAGGGCGGCTCGAGGCGCTGCTGATCTTTCAGACCATGATCGCCAGCCTCACCGGCATGGAGATCGCCAACGCCTCGCTCCTCGACGAGGCGACGGCGGCGGCCGAGGCCGTGAGCATGGCGCATGCCGTAGTGCGCCAGCCGAGCGATATCATCGCCGTCGCGGCCGATCTGCACCCGCAGACCCGCGCGGTGCTCGCCACCCGCGCCGCGCCGCTGGGCTGGCGGCTGGTGGAGTTCGCGCCGGGCGACGCGGCCGCCATCGCCGCGGCGCGCGCCTTTGCCGTCGTGCTGCAATATCCCGGCACCACCGGCGCGGTTCGCCCGCTCAACGCCGAGATCGCCGCCGCGCACGCCATCGGCGCGCTCGCGATCGTCGCTGCCGATCCGCTCGCGCTCGCGCTGCTCGCGCCGCCGGGCGAAATGGGCGCGGATGTCGTCGTCGGCTCGGCCCAGCGCTTCGGCGTGCCGATGGGCTTCGGCGGGCCGCATGCCGCGTTCTTCGCCACGCGCGATGCGTTCAAGCGCCACATGCCGGGCCGGCTCGTCGGCGTCAGCCGCGACGCCGCCGGCGCGCCGGCGCTGCGCCTGGCATTGCAGACGCGCGAGCAGCATATCCGTCGCGAGAAGGCGACCAGCAATATCTGCACGGCACAGGTGCTGCTCGCCAACATGGCGGCGTTCTATGCCGTCTGGCACGGGCCGGAGGGGCTGCACCGCATCGCCGCGCGGGTGCATCTGCAGGCACGCCTGCTGGCGGCGGTGGCGCGCCGTGGCGGCTATCGGCTTCGCCATGACGCGTTCTTCGATACCATCGCCATCGACTGCGATGCCGACGACATGCTGGCCCGCGCGCTGCAGTCGGGCTTCAACCTGCGCCGGCTCGACGCGGGGGGCGTGGCGATCGCGCTCGACGAGACCGTTACCAGGGCGGATCTCGAGCGTCTCGCGGCGCTGTTCGGCGGGCGGATCGGGGCGACGCAGGAAGCGCTGCCGGAGGCGCTGATGCGCACCACGCCGCTGCTCGCGGATCCGGTCTTCCATGCCCACCGCAGCGAGCATGCGATGCTGCGCTTTCTCGCCCGTCTGCGCGAGAAGGACATCGCGCTTGACCGCAGCATGATCCCGCTCGGCTCCTGCACCATGAAGCTGAACGCGGCGGCCGAGATGATGCCGATTTCCTGGCCCGGCTTCGCCGCCTTGCATCCGTTCGCCCCGCGTGCGCAGACCGAGGGCTTCGCCGAGCTGGTTCGTCGCCTCGGCGAATGGCTCGCTGCGATCACTGGGTTCGCCGCGGTGTCGCTGCAGCCCAACTCCGGAGCGCAGGGTGAATATGCCGGGCTGCTGGCGATCCGCGCTTTCCACGATGCGCAGGGTCAGGGTGCGCGCGATGTCTGTCTGATCCCGGCCAGCGCGCACGGGACCAATCCGGCGAGCGCGGTGATGGCGGGCTACCGTGTCGCCGTCGTCGGTTGCGATCGCGCCGGGAATGTCGATCTCGGCGATCTACGCGCCAAGATCGCCCAGCACGGGGACCGGATCGCCGCGCTCATGATCACCTATCCGAGCACGCATGGCGTGTTCGAGGCGGAGATCCGCGAAATCTGCGCCCTCGTCCATGAGGCCGGCGGGCAGGTCTACATGGATGGCGCGAACATGAACGCGCAGGTCGGGCTCACCAGTCCGGGCGCGATCGGCGCCGATGTCTGTCATCTCAATCTGCACAAAACGTTCTGCATTCCCCATGGCGGTGGCGGGCCGGGCGTCGGGCCGATCGCGGTTGCCGCCCATCTCGCCCCGCATCTGCCCAGCCACCCGCTGCGCGAGGATGCCGGGCCATCCACCGGCTATGGCCCCGTGGCCGCGGCGCCGTTCGGCAGCGCGCTGATCCTGCCGATCAGCTATGCCTATATCCGTTTGATGGGGCCGGACGGGCTCGCGCAGGCGAGCCGGATCGCCATTCTCAATGCCAACTACATCGCGGCCCGCCTCGCGCCCTACTATCCCGTGCTCTACAGCGGGGCCAATGGCCGCGTCGCGCACGAGTGCATTCTCGACTGCCGCGGGCTTGCCGAGGGGAGCGGCGTGCAGGCCGAGGACATCGCCAAGCGGCTGCAGGATTACGGCTTCCATGCGCCGACCATGTCCTGGCCGGTGGCGGGGACGCTGATGGTCGAGCCGACCGAGAGCGAGCCCCTCGCCGAACTCGACCGCTTCTGCGACGCGATGATCGCCATTCGCGGCGAGATTGCCGCGATCGCCGAAGGGCGGCTCGATCGCGCCGACAATCCGCTGAAGAACGCCCCGCACACGGCGCGCGAGGTGATGGCCAGCGACTGGGGGCATGCCTATTCCCGCGAGCAGGCAGCCTTCCCGCTGCCCTTCGTCGCCGCGGCGAAATACTGGCCACCGGTGAAGCGTGTCGACAATGTCTACGGCGATCGCAATCTGGTCTGCACCTGCGCGCCGCTGGCTGCCTACGAAGCGGCGGAGTGATCAGGCCGCCCGGTCGTCGCCGAGCGCCGAGATGATCACCTGCGCGAACGCGTAGGGATACTCGTCGGTCATGGTCAGCGCGATCACCGCCGTCATTCCTGGCGGCGTGATGGCGATCAGCCGCGCCGCCGCACCGCCGGCGAGCGCCAGCGTCGGCTGGCCGGAGGGCAGGTTTGTCACGCCGATATCGGAGAGGAACACGCCCTGGCGAAAGCCGGTGCCGAGCGCCTTGGCGCACGCCTCCTTCGCGGCGAACCGCTTGGCGTAGGTGCCGGCGCGGATCTTTTCCGTCCGCCGTTCAGCGCGGCGCCGTTCGGTTTCCGTGAAGACGCGCTGCAGAAACCGATCGCCATGCCGTGCCAGCGCGGCTTCGATGCGGCGGATATCGCAGATGTCGGAGCCGATGCCGAGGATCATCAGCCGCGTGCGCGCTCGACCTGAGCGATACCGGTCGCCGCGCGCAGGCCGGCGATGACGGAGGTCAGGTGGCGCAGATCGCGCACCTCGACATCGACGAGAACTTCGCAGAAATCCTGCTGCCGATTGGTTACGCGCAGTTCCGCGACGCCGCCGTCCTGCTTGGCGATGGCGTTGGCGAGGCTCGCCATCGCCCGCGGCTCGTTGGCGGCGATCACGTTCAGGCGTCCGACATGCGGGGTCGCGTCGCGCGCGGCCGCGGCCACGTCCCAGTCGACATCGATGAAGCGTTCGGGTGTGGCGGCGAAGCTCTCCAGCATCGGGCAGTCCGAAACATGGATGGTAACGCCTTTGCCGGTTGCGACGATGCCGACGATGCGGTCTCCCGGCACGGGGTGGCAACAGCCGGCATAGTGCACCGCCATGCCGGTGACGAGACCCGTCAGCGGCGCCTTGTCCGTGCGTGCGCTGGTCCGTTCGGTGCGGCCTTGCAGGCCGGCGAGCGGACGCGGCGCGCGTTCCGGTGGCCGGAGTTCGGGGTAGACCGCGTGCACGACGTCCTTGGGGCCGAGCGCGCCGCTGCCGACGCCGACATAGAGCTCTTCGAGGTTCGCGCATTTGAGCGTCTTCAGCGCCGATTCCAGCATCCGCTCGCTGCCATCCAGCCCGTCGCGGCGAAACGCCTTGGCCAGGATCGAGCGGCCCTCGTCGCGGGTCTGCTGGCGTTCCTGCTGGTGTATGAAGCGGCGAATGCGCGCCCGCGCCTTGCCGGTGACGACGAACCGCTCCCATTGCGGGGAAGGCGTGCCGCCGCGCGCGGTGATGATCTCCACCTGGTCGCCGTTCTGCAGCTGGTAGCGCAGTGGCACCAGGCGGCCATTGGCCTTGGCGCCGACACAGGTATCGCCGATCTGGCTGTGCACGGCGTAGGCGAAGTCCACCGGTGTCGCGCCGCGCGGGAGCTGGATCAGCTGGCCCTTGGGCGTGAAGCAGAAGACCTGATCCTGATACAGTTCGAGCTTGGTGTTCTCGAGAAATTCGTCCGGCGCCGCGGAATTGTCGAGGATCTCCAGCAGGTCCTGCACCCATCGCAGACGCGCCGTTTCGCTGCCAGCCGGTGCGGATTCGCCAGCCTCCTTGTAGAACCAGTGGGCCGCGACGCCCTTCTGCGC
>JAKAZO010000004.1 GCA_021815825.1 Pseudomonadota bacterium | reverse complement strand
CGTCGGTGGAAATGTGGTGGAAGCGAAAGTGACTCTTGGCCGTCTGTTCGAGCCCTGCCCAATAGTCCCGGGCAGCCTCGAGCAGGACATAGGTGCCGACGATGTTGGTGTCGATGAACGCGGCGGGCCCGTCGATCGAGCGATCGACATGGGATTCGGCGGCGAGATGCATCACCGCGTCTGGCTGGTGGCTGGCAAACACCGCGCGCATCGCCGCCGCGTCACGGATATCGGCGCGGATGAGCGTGTGGCGGGGGTGCATCCGTGCCTCCTCCAGCGCCTCCTCCGAGGCGGCGTAGGTCATGGCATCGACATTGACCACCTGGTGGCCGGTATCGCGGATGAGGTGGCGGATGACTGCCGAGCCAATGAAGCCACACCCGCCGGTGAGAAGAATGCGCATCGCGCTCCTTTCCTTGCCCGCGTCACGCGATCGGGCAAAAAGCGGCGCAACCTGCCAGCGCAAGGCGGAGGCGGCAAGCCCCACGGCGCCATCTGGAGCCACCGCCGGTCTGGCCGAGCCGTTTCGGCTCGGGCAAATCGGAGATAAGTTGCTCTGGAGTCAGATCGTTCTAGAGCACGACCGTCGGCCCTGATGATCCCATCAGGGCGGACCGTGCTCCAGTATGGTTCTAGTGTCCCGCCCCGGGGAATTCGTATGCGAATTTATGGGGTGAGCGGGCCGATAACATATTGAATTAGTGTGATTCAGATACCGAAATCCGTGTCGGAATTTCTCAATCATCCCACTAGCGTGGTCCTGTGTGGGCGCCAGGGCCGGTGGCCCTGAAGCCGAAGATGGAGAACGTCGCGTCCAGCGCCGGCCCGGCATCGCGGCTGCGTGCGCTCATGGCGTTCAGCGTGAGATCGTCGATCATCAGGTGCGGATCGGCCTCGCGGATGGCGTGGAGCAGCCCGACCAGTTTCGGCCAGTCCGGGGCATAGACGCTCGCCCGCACGCCGATCCGGCTCAGCCCAACGACCGTCCGCGGCGGCAGCATTTCGGCGCTGGTCAGCGAGGCACCGGCAGCGTTGACCATCCCCTGAAGCCGCTCCTGCAGCGCGGCGCCGGCGACAGCGTCGCTCGCGCCCTCGAGGAGCCCGGCGCGGCCTTGCGCCGGCTGGGAAGCGCCCGCGCTCTGCCGCTGCAGCTCCGGCAGGGCGGCGGCCAGGGCCGCCATGTGGTCCGCCAGCTCTTGCTGCTCCACCAGGCGGCGCGCCCGGGCGCCATAGACATCCACCAGCGGGGCCACCAGCGCCAGCCAGATCAGCGCCAGCGCAAGACATCCCAGCGCCAGGGCGAGCAGGCGGCCTTTGCGTCCAACCGGCAGCGCGGCGGAGAGGTCGGGCGCCATTTTATCGGCGCGGCTGACCGAACAGACGCCCAGCGGCGCGCGTCACCTCGCCCTGGTAGCGCTGGTTCAGCGCGGCGGTGTGGGAGTGGTAATCGCCGATGGCGCGCATCAGGTCGCCAGCCTCGGCGCGCCGGTACTGGGCCAGGATCGCGCCCGCGGCAGCGATGTTGAAACATGGGTCGGTGAGCAGGCGGTGGCGGACCTGCTCGGGCGTGGTACCGGCGAGCACGGCCATTGTCGGCAGCCACAGCGTGTTGACCTGCATCAGTCCGAGATCCTCGGAGCCGTCCCGGTTCCGCTGGATGGTGCCGACACTGCCGCCCTCGACCGCCTGGATCGCCGGCAGCACGCGCGGCGGCAGATGGTGGTAGGCGGCGACGAGGGCCATGCAGGCAAGCGAGGGAATCGGCATCGTGCTCCGGGCCATCCGTCTGTCGCGTCGCGCTGCATGATAGACCAGCGAAGCGTGCGGTGGCTGCCGTCGGTGTGTGATCGTTTTGTTGCGGCGACGAACGCCGCTTCCGACCCCGATGCCGTCGCAGTAGAGAACGGGGCCCGGATCAGGAACGCCATGCCACAGCTTGCCCCGCGTCACGCCGCTCCCGCCACCGTCCGTTGCCGCCGCCGCGAGCGCGGCTTCACGCTGCTCGAGATTCTCGTCGTCATCGCCATCCTTGGCCTGCTGATCGGCCTCGTCGCGCCGGCGGCCTTGCGCCAACTCGGCGGCGCGCGCACTTCGGTGGCGACGCAGTCGATCGAACGTCTGGGTTCGGTGCTGGACCTCTACAAACTCGATGTCGGCAGCTATCCCTCTACCGAGCAGGGACTGCAGGCATTGTCGACGAAGCCCGCCGACGTCGTCACCTGGAATGGGCCGTACCTCAAGGGCGATGCGCTGCCAGTCGATCCTTGGAACCATCCCTACATCTATCGCAACCCCTCCAATCGCGCTGGCCACGAATACGATCTCTGCTCCCTCGGGGCCAATGCGCAGGGTGGTGGCAGCGAAATCTGCAATCCCTGACCGACTGTGTCGCGCGCCGTCACGGCGCCGAGTCCCAGGCGAGGATGGCGTAGGCACGGCCGCTCTGCGTCGCGCCGATGCGCACCACCGCGCGGCGAGTGAAGCGCGCGCCGGCGACGTCAGCCTGCGCCTCGATGCTGAACGCGACGCCCGGCGTTGCCGTCGTCGCGCCGGCTGCGCTGCCGATCTGTGCGAGCGACGCGGCGACGGCGGGATCGGCCAGCGCAGGGACCGGATCGTCCAGGGTGGCGAGCGAGAGATGCGGGCGCAGCCGCTCGCGAAGCGTCGGGTTCATACCCAGCACGAGGCCGACCTCGTCGAGGCTCTCGAACGGTTCGCCGGGCGGCAGAAAGATGTCTCCGCCGGCGCGGCCGCGCGCCAGATACTGCGCCATCAGCGCCGTGTGATCGGCGGGCGCGAGCTCTGGTCCTCGCCAATCGACGATCGCCCGGGCGATCATCGCCGCGCTCGCCGGGTCCGCCCCCACGGCACTGAGCAGCGCGGCCAGCAAGGCGGGATCGGCGAGGTTTGGATTGACCTTGCCGCCCTCATTGCCGATCAGCAGTCGCACGCGCGCGGCGCCGATCGCCAACGTGCGCGGACCGGCCTGCCAGGGCTGGGGCGTGCCGGGCAGAAGGTGAAAGATGGCCTCGGCCACGGCACCGTCGGCCGCCGCCTCGGCGGTCGCGGCGGCGCGGAGATTGGCGGCCAGGCTGAGATCTGACCGGCTCTCCGCAAGCAGCGAGGAGAGCAGCAGGGCGAGCAGCGACAAGGTCCACAGCACCAGCAGCAGCGCGAAGCCGCGCTCCGCGTGGCGCCGGCTCACTGGTCCAGGCCCGTCCTCTGGCGCAGCGCGCGGGTCGGATCGGGCGAACCGTCCGGCCGCAGCCGGCCGAGCTCGTACGGGACCCGCGCCGCCTCCGGCAGGTGTTCGCGCAGATCCTCGGTGAGCGCGCGCGCATCGCGCTGGTCGTGCAGCACGTGCGGGGTGATGAGCACCAGGAGTTCGGTGCGGGTGCGGGTGTTGTTCTGCTGGCCGAGCAGCGCGCCGAGCAGCGGGATGTCCTTGAGGAAGGGAACGCCCTCGTTGCTGCGGGTCACGGAGTCGCGGATCAGCCCGGCCAGGCCGACCGTCTGGCCGTCCTGCACGACCACGCGCGACTGCACGTTGCGTTCGAGGAAGGCTGGCGAGGGGATGCCGTTGGTGTTGACCGATGTATCGACCTCGCTGACCTGCTGCGCGACGTCCAGCGTCACCAGCCCGCCGCTGTTCACGCGCGGTGTCACCTGCATGATCACGCCGGTCTGGGCATAGTTTACCGTGTTGATCACCGGCGAGTTGGCGACCAGCGTGCTCTGCGAGCTGGAGGTGAGATACGGCACCGCATCGCCGACTTGCAGTGTCGCCGGCTGGTTGTCGAGCACCAGCACTTCCGGTGAGGACAGCACGTGCACCGTCGTCACCGCTTGCAGAGCGGCCAGCGTGAGCTGCGCACCATTGTTGCCGGCGAGCAGAAAGCCGGGCGCCGCTCCCGGCAGGACCTGCGTCAGAACCCCGTTCAACCCGCCCTGCTTGAAAAAGAACTGTGTGCCGAACTGCAACTGATCGTTGAGATCGACCTCGGCGATGGTGGCGTCGATGCGCACCTGCAATGGCAGGATATCGATCTTGCGCAGCATCGCCTCGATCGTGTCCTCCTCCTGCTGGGTGGCATAGATCAGCAGCGCGTTGTTCTGCGGATTGGGAATGATGCGCATGTCGTTGACATCGACATTGCCTGGCGCCTCGAGCGGCCCGAGAAGCGGGTTGCCGCTCGCCGGCGGCGCCCCAGCCGCTCCGGCCTGCGGCGCCGCCAGCGGCGCGGCGCCAGCCGATCCACCGATGCCGCCGCCGATTCCCCCGCCGCCCATGCCTCCGCCGCCGATACCGCCGCCGCCGATGCCTCCACCCATGCCTCCGCCCATCCCGGTACCGCCGCCGCCGGGCGAGCCCGCGCTGCCGAGCCCGCCGAGCTGTTGCGCGCCCATGCCCGGTGCCGTCGTGCCGACCGCGGACGCCGTGCTCGGCTGTGCGGTGACGTTGTTCGGCGTGAATGCCTGCTGGAGGATGGAGGCGACGCTGTTGGCGTGGCTGTTCTGGAGATAGAACACATGCCAGCTGCGCAGCGTCTCGCGCTGCTTGCGCTCGATCATCGCATAGACGCGGCGCACGTCGTCGAGCAGGCGAGGCTGCGTGGCGATGGCGAGCACCGCACCGATGCGCTCCATCGGCACGACGCGGATCACGCCGCCACCCTCGCCGCCGGATGGCTTGCCCCCCGTCTGGCCTCCCGTCTGGCCGCGCAGCGCGTCCTGCAGAGCGGTGGCGAAATCCTTGGCATTGCCGGAGGTGACCGGCAGCAGCGCGTAGGACTGGCCGGCGAGGAGATCGATGTCGAAGCTCTGCACCAGGCGGACCAGCGTGTCGCGCGTCGCCGGGTCGCCCGAGACCACGACGGCGTTGCGCGCGGGGTCGGCGGTGACCTTGCCGGCGCCGGCATAGGGCTGGAGGACCTTGGCGATCTCGTCACTGGCCGCGTAGCGCAGCGGCACCACGGTCAGCCCCTGCTCGCCGGCATCCGCGGCGAGCCCGGGCGCGGTGGCGGCATCCTTGGCGGTGAGCACGCGATAGATGCCGTCGGCGCGGGCCAGCGTGGCGCCGTTCTGCGCCAGCAGCGCGGCCAGCGTCGGCAGCATCTGCGAGCGCGCGAGCGGCATCGGCGAATGGAACGTGGTGGTGCCGCGCACGGCCGGATCGATCGTGTAGGGGACGTGGAGGATCTTGCCGAGAATCTGCGCCACCACCTCGCGGATGTCGGTATCGGCGAAGTCCAGCGAGATTTCGCCCGGCCCGGTCGCCGCCTCGGCGGCGCGGCTCGGAGGCGCCAGCGTCGCGGCGACGGCGTAGGAGACCTGGGCCGGCGGCGGCGCGCTCGGTGCCCCGACATCACCATTGATCCGCCGCGCCGCCACGCCGGCATTGGCCGCCACTTGGGGAAGAGGCGCTGGTGCGGGCGGTGGTCCCGGGATCGCGCAGCCGGCGAGAGCGGCCAGCGCGAACAGCGACGTGGCAGTGCGGATCATCGCGTGTGGGCCGGAGGATCCGCTTCCGCCGTGCGCGCCGGGGCCGGCGGGCGCTCGGCCGGTTCGGTACCGTGGCTGGGGCTCAGCACCAGCGTGCGGCCCTTGCCCGTCAATGTGACCTGGCCGGGCGCGATCGCGACGACGCGGAAGCCGCCGATCTCGCCGCCCTCGGCGAGCACGATCGGCTTTCCTGCGCCGGACGCGGCAAAGATGGCGGTGCGCCCGAACGGACCGACCAGCACGCCGGACAGCCGCGGCAGGCCAGCCTGCGGCCCCGATCCCCCGCTCACCGCCGCGGGTCGCCGACCGGGCGTGAACAGCGGCCGCGCCAATAGCTCGGCTGAACGGTCCGCGGGAAGTGGGTCGGCTTCGCCCGCGGACGGGTTGGCAGCGGCGCGCGCGGGCTGCAGCGGCGTGTGCGGTGGCGCCGGACGCAGCTCGAGGGCGATCAGGCCGGCCAGCGCCAACGCGGCTGTCGCCAGCAGGAGAGGCGCGACGCGGTTCATCGCGCCGGCCCGCCCAGCTCGGCCCGGATCGAGAACATCTCGCCGCTGCCCGTCTCCGCGCGTGTGACCGGTGCGGCGAAGCTGGGATTGCGCAGCGCAGGGCTGGCCGCGAGCAGGCCGATCAGCCGCGCCGCCGCCTGGGAGAGCCCGCTGACCTCGAGCCGCCCCTCGTGCAAGCTGAGCTGTGTCAGGTGCGTATCGTCGGGGAGCAGAGCGGTGAGGGTGGCCAGCGTGTCCATCGGGTCCGCCAGGCGTGCCCGCTCGCGCGCGACCGCGGCGCCGCCGGCCTCGGCGGCGGAGAGCCGCTGGCGCAGCGCCGCCGCCTGGTTGGCGCGCGGGCGCAGCGCGGCGATCCGTGCCTCGGTGGCGGCAAGCGCCAGCGACTGGCGGAGAAACGGGATCGATACGGCGGCGAGGGCGAGCAGCGCGCATCCGGCCAGGCTCAGCCGCCGGATGCTGCCGCGCCAGCCATCCGCGGGCGCGGCGGTGAGGGAAAGTGGCAGTCGCCGCGGCGCGGCAGGCCAGCCCTCCAGCACGGAATGGACGGCCGCGCCAGCGTCGGCGAGAGCGGCGAGCAACGGCCGCAGCGGTGCCGTGGGGATCAGCCAGAGCGCGAGCTCGAGGCGTCCGCGCTTGCGGTCGCGCTGGCGGATCGACCAGCCAAAGACCACGTCCGCCGCGTTGAACGGGGTCAGCCGATCCATTTCGAACCGAAGCACGCCGCCGGGGTCCCGTGCGGCGGCCAGCGGCAGGCTGACCTGGCGTTCCAGCAGCAAGCCGGCGGGCAGCGCGAGGCTGATCGAGGCGGGCCGGGCACTGGCGCCGAGAGCGGCGCGCAGTGCGGCGATGCCGTGCGCATCGAGCGCGAAGCGCGCTGGCGGATCGGCCCCGGCCGGTGTCAATGTGACGGCGCGCAGCGCGGGGTCGGCGACGAGCACCGTCTCGCGCGGCACGGTGGCGAGCCGCCGCTGCAGCCAGGCCGGGACCAGCTCGCTCAGCCGGGCCAGCCACCAGGACAGGAACTCAGCCAGCATGGATCCGCCGGCCGCGCGGGCGGCGTTCGCGGCAGGGTCGGCACGCGCTATGGGGTGGCGGCGACCAGCCGGGTTCGATCCTGTTTCGCATCGGCGCGACTGCTAGCCCGTTGCTGAAGAGAGGCAAAAAGAAAGATTTAAGACACGGATGCCGCCGGCCGGCCCCGGCTATTCGCCGACGCGGTCGCGCCGCGGCGCTGCCACCAGATCGGGCCAGCGGCGCGGATCGCCGGAAGGAAAGACGAGCCGGAGGCGGATGAGCGCCGGGGGGTACGGGCTGGTCCAGCTATCCTGCCAGCCGCCGCCGGACGAGGCGGCATAGGCCAGGCGCACCGCGGCGACCCCGCGGAGCAGCACCTCCTCGGTCGGCGGCGGCGGGGCACCGACCCGGATCGCGTGCCGGTGTGGCGTCCAATCCAACACCAGCCGATGGGCGCCATCGAGATACAGCGTCACGTCGGCGAGCCGGGTGGGCAGGGCGCCGGCGGCCGCCGGCAGCGTGGCGGTGAAGCTCATCCGGCCGGCCTCGCCGCGCAGCGAGGAGGGTGTCGTCACGGTACCCGGCTCGAGGGTTTCGACGAGGTGGCGGAAGGTGCGGTCCAGAGCGTCGAGTTCGCCGTGCGCGGCCTGTAGCCGCGCCTCGGTCCGCCATGCCAGCAGACCGAAGCGCAGTCCCTGCGACAGGCCGGCGAGCAGCAGGCCGAGCACGACCAGCATCACCAGCACTTCGAGCAGCGTGAAACCCGCCGCCGAGTCCCGCCCGGTCACGCGCCGCACCGTCACGCGCCGCGGCATCAACGGCCGCTGCCGGCCGGGCCGAGGGCGGCGCTGGCCAGCTCGACCCGCCGCGACGCCGGGCCTTCGGGCCAGGAGACCGCCACGCGGATGCCGAACAGCGCCGTGGCGCCGAACGCGCCGGGCGCGGTCGCCGCCACTTGGGTGATGCGGACCTGCCAGCGGAACCCGTCACCCTCGGTGCCCTGCCATTCGCCGGCCGCCGGGCTCGCCGCAGCGGCGGCAAGGTGCGACCGGGCCAGCGCCAGCGCTTCGCCTTCCCGGGCCGCGCGGCTGCTGGCCCGCAGCCCGCCGAGGCCGCCCTGGAACAACACCGCCAGCGCCAGCGCGGCGATCACCGTCGCGATCAGCACCTCGAGCAGCGTGAAGCCGCGCTCCGCGCGGTGCCGCTCAGCGCGCATCGATCAGACTGACCCGCCCGCTCAGCCAGTCGACGCCGACAACGACATGGACGCCGCCCTCGCCGATGTCGATGCGCCCGCCGCTGGCGCTGCCGTCGGGGGCGAAGCGGATCAGCCCGACCCGTCCGCCGTCAGCGCCCACGACCGTGCGCATGGCCAGTCGCACACCGCCCGGCAGCGCGCGCGCCGGCATGCCAGCGACCCGGACGCTGCCGGCGGCGAGATCGATGGCGACGTCCACCGGCGCATTGCTGGCGATCGCCCGCGCCCGTGCCCCGCGCAGCGCCGCCGCGACCTGGCGCGCCGCCGCCTCGGTCTCCAACCGCGGGCTGCGTGCGGGTCCGCGTGCCAGCACGATGCCGGCCATCAGGCCGAGGACCGCCAGCACCACCAGCATCTCGACCAGTGTGAAGCCGCGCGTCGCACGCGGCGTGCACGGGATTCGGGCCCTGCGCTCAGTGCGCGAGATCATTGAGGCTCAGCATGGCGAGCAGGAGCGAGGCGACGATGCCGGCAATGGCGGCGCCCATCAGGATCGTGATCGCCGGCACCAGCAACGCGACCAGACGCTGGATCGCCAGCCGGCTCGCCGTCTCATGGATCTCCGCCGCGCGCAGGGCCATCGGCCCCAGCTGGCCGGTTTCCTCACCGAGGCGGAGCAGGTGGATCGTGCGCACCGGGAGCACGCCGCTGGCGCGAAGCGGCTCGGCGAGCCCGGCGCCGTCCCGCGCGCGCTGGCTCGCCTCGTCGACCGCGCGCATCCCGGCGCGGTTGCCGAGGGCATCGCGGGCGATGCCGAGGGCGGTGATGAGCGGCACGCCGTTGGTCAGGAGCGTGCCGAGCGTGCGGGTGAGGCGAGCCGCCAGGATCTCGCGCGCCATGCCCCCCAGCACCGGCAGACGCAGCACCAGCCGGTCGAATGCGGCGCGCGGGCCGGGGCGGCGCAGCACCGCGCGCAGAGCCAATCCGACGAGCGCCAGCGCGAGCAATGCGGCGAGGCCAAAGCGGGAGACGAGGTTGCCGGCGGTGATCAGCGCCTGGGTAGGGCCTGGCAGGGCGGCGCCGTTCTCCTCGAACAGAGGCACGAACTGCGGCAGGACCTGGGTGAGCAGCAGCGCGATGGCACCGACGGCCGCGAGCGCGAGCAGCGCCGGATAGACCATCGCCGTGCTGATGCTGGCGGCCAGCGCCCGCTCGCGTTCGAGCAGGGCGGCGAGGTGGTCGAGCGTGCTGGCCAGCGTGCCGCCAGCCTCGCCGGCGCGGACCAGCCCGACATAGAGCGGTGGGAAGCTCCTCGGATGCTGTGCCAACGCCACGGCCAGCGGCTTGCCGTCGCGCACCGCCTCGCGCAACGCGGTCAGCGCCCGGCCGAGCCGCGCATTGGTCGCGGTCTCGATCAGGAACCGCAGGGCGCGGTCGAGGTCCTGGCCCGCGCCGAGCATCACCGCCAGTTCGCGGGTGAGATGGGCGCGCTCCGCTGCCCGCAAAGCGCCGACGGTCGAGCGCGCTCCGAACCGCGCGCCCAGCCGCGAACCCAGCGACAGTCCACGCCCGTCTGCGGGCTCGGCGCGCATCGGCATCCGGCCCTGACGGCGCAGCCGGGCGATGGCGTCCGCCTCGCTCGCTGCCTCCAGCACGCCGCGCTCCGTCTCGCCCTGCGGGCCGATCGCGATGTAGCGGAAGCGGGCCATCAGGCTTCCGACCGCAAGCTGCGGACGACCTCCTCGAGGCTGGTGACGCCGGCCAGCGCAGCGTCGAGCCCGGCCTCGAACAGGGGCACCATGCCGGCCGCGACCGCCGCCTCCTCGATCACCGACTGCTCGGCGCGGGCGAAAATCAGCCGCTCGATCGTGGCGTCGGGCACCAGGAACTCGGCGATCGCCTGCCGTCCGCGATAGCCGGTCGAGCGGCACGCGTCGCAACCCACGGGATGGAACAGCGTCGGCGCCATGCCGCCGGAGCGCTGGTCGAGGGTGAAGCGGGCGACCAGTTCCGGCGGCGCCGGCGCGGCGCGGCGGCAGGCGGGGCAGAGCCGGCGCACCAGGCGTTGGGCCAGCACGCCACGCAGCACCGAGGCGAGCAGGTAGTCCTCCAGCCCCATGTCGCGCAGGCGGGTGATCGTGGCCGCGGCCGAGTTGGTATGCACGGTGGACAACACGAGATGCCCGGTCAGCGCCGCCTGCACCGCGATCTGTGCGGTCTCCAGGTCGCGCATTTCGCCGACCATGATCACGTCCGGATCCTGGCGCAGGATCGAGCGGAGCAGTGCTGCAAAGGAGAGGCCGATCTGCGGCTTGACCTGGATCTGGTTGATGCCGCGCAGCTGGTACTCGATCGGGTCCTCGACGGTGATGATCTTGCGGCTGACCGCGTTCAGCGCCGACAGGCCGGTATAGAGCGTCGTCGTCTTGCCGCTGCCGGTCGGTCCGGTGACCAGCACGATGCCGTTGGGCAGGTCGAGAGCCGCCGAGAAGCGCGCAACCACGGGCGATGGCAGGCCGAGACGGTCGTAGTCGAACTGCACCGCGCTGCGGTCGAGCACGCGCAGGACCACGGTCTCGCCGAACAGCGAGGGAATGGTGGAGACGCGGAAATCGACCTCCTGGCCACGGACCGCGAGCTTGATGCGGCCATCCTGCGGCAGCCGGCGCTCGGCGATGTCGAGGCGCGCCATGATCTTGATGCGCGAGACGACGGCCGCGGCCAGGCGGGCGGGCGGCGTCTCGGCCTCGGCCAGCACGCCGTCATGGCGGGTGCGCACCCGCAGCCGGTCCTCGAAGGGCTCGAGATGGATGTCCGAGGCGCCCGTCTCGACGGCGCGGGCGATGATCTGGTTGACCAGGCGTATCACCGGCGCCTCGCTGGCGAGGTCCTTGAGCCGCTCGGTGTCCTCGGCCATGGGCGCGGCCGTGTCTGCCGGCTCGGGGGCCTCGGCGCCCTCCTCCCGGTCCGGGTAGAGCCGCTCGATCGCGGCGTCCAGTTCGATCGGCACCGCCACCTCCAGCCGAACCGGGAGCCCGGTCGCGGCGGCGATGGCCGCGGGGAGGAACGGGTCGAGCGGGTCGACGCAGGCGAGCGCAAGGGTTCCATCGGTGACCGCGAGTGGCAGGGCGCGCGCGGCACGCAGGAAGCGCGGCGCGATGCGCTCGGCGAACGGAGGCGCAGCGGGGTAGCGGGCCTGGTTCACCAGCGGCAGGCCGAGCAGGCTCGCCAGGGCTTCGGCCAAGGCGCGCTCGCCGATCAGGCCGAGTTGGATCAGCACGGCGTGCAACCGCTCGCCGGTCTCGACAGCGAGACGGCGGGCACGTTCGATCGTCAGGGCATCGCAATCGCCGCGGGCGCGCAGCAGCGCCGCGAGGCGTTCGTCCGCCGTTTCGATGCTGTCCGGTGCGTTGGATATCGCGCTCATCACCCTTGCTCGGCCGCCGGTCTGCTTGCGCCGGACGCTGCGCGGTGCCATGGCGCGCGGCGTCGGCGCGCCGCTGTTTGGGCGGCGCGAGCGGCCGCTGGCAAGTGACACAACGGCGACAACGCGGGTGGAAGGAGAGAGTCGTGCAGTGGCTGGCGGTGCTCGTGGCCCCGTTCATTGGCAGCTTCCTCGGCGTGCTGATCCGTCGACTGCCACGCGGTGAGCCGGTCGGCTGGACACGCTCGGCCTGCGAGACCTGCGCCGGTGCGCTCGGCGCCCGCGACTTGCTGCCGATTGTGAGCTTTCTGGCCCTCCGTGGCCGTTGCCGCGCCTGCCGGGCGCCGATCAGCGGGTTCCACCTCGCGATCGAACTGGCGGCTGTGGTGGTGGCGCTCGGGGCGGTTGCGCTCGCGCCAGAGCCCCAGCTTGTCTGGGCTGGCTGCGTCCTCGGCTGGTGGTTGCTGGCGCTGGCGTGGATCGACGCCAGGCACATGCTGCTGCCGGACGCGCTCACGCTGCCGTTGATCCTCGCCGGCCTCGGGGTGACCTGGCTCGACGATCCCGTGACCGTTCCTGCGCACGCGCTCGGAGCCGCGGCGGGCTACCTCGCCTTCCGCGCGGTGGGCGTGTGCTACGCGCGGCTGCGTGGTCGCGACGGGCTCGGCGAGGGGGACGCCAAGTTGCTCGCTGCCGGCGGAGCCTGGGTCGGCTGGCAGCCGCTCGCCGTTCTCGTGCTGGTGGCCGCCCTCACGGCGCTTGCCGTCGGTCTCGGGATCGCCGTGTATCGCCGTCGGCTCGAGCGGGATCTGGCCTTGCCGTTCGGGCCGTTCATAGCGGTCGCGCTGTGGCTGATCTGGTTCTGGCAGAGTGGCGCACTGTGATCGGCTCGGTCTCCGGGAGCCGTCGTCCGCGGCCTCGCGTGGGGCATGCAACGCGGCAGCGGACAAGGATGCGGCCGGCGATCGCATGATCGCCGGCCGCGGGTCGGCAGGTCTGGACGAGGTTACCGGTCGCGGTGGTCGTCGCCGCGGCCGTGATCGGAATGATCGCGATCGAAGTTGAACATTCCCATCAGGTCACCGATCGCGGGACCGTTGGTCGGCACGTAAGCGTTGTCGTCGCGGGCAACCGGGTTGGGCAGATTGTCGCGGCTGCGCTGCGTGATCTTCGGCAGGTTCCAGTTGGCCTCGATGAATTTTGCAATCGAAGCGTGGTCGTAATAGTCATGCACCACGCGGCCGCCGCGCGCCCAGGGCGAGATCATCAGCATCGGGATGCGGGTGCCGTCGCCGAAGAAGTCGACCGGCTGGATGTAGCCGGAGTCCCAGTATCCGCCGCCTTCGTCGACCGTGACGAGCACCGCGGTGCTCTCCCAGAGGTCCGGATGCTGACGCAGCTGCGTGACGATCTTCTTCACGAAGCCTTCGAAGATATCGAACTTGGAGGAGGTCGGGTGGCCGTCGTTGTAGCCGTCCGGCTTGACGATCGAGACGGCCGGTAGCGAAGAGTGCTCGATGTTCTCATAGAGATCGGCCGCATCCTTGAGGTGGGTCTCACGGACCTCGGCGTTGGTCATGATCGCCGTTTCGTACTGGAACGGATTGCAGATGTTGCAGTACGTATCGTTCGGATCATGCGGGTTGGCGACGTACTGGTTCCAGCCCTCGCCGTAGTAGGCCCACGAGATTTTGTGCTCCATCAGCACGTCGGCGATGGTGCGGGTGCTCGACGGCGGGATCGTATAGGTATCGGTCGTGTCCACGCTGCCGTCGCCGAAGTAGCCCGGATTGTAGTTGTTGAGCAGGTAGTAGTGGCCGGGCTCGCAGTTCGGGTTGACCTTCATCGCCTGAAGGTAGGAGACGACCGACCCGACGGCGGGCTGCGTGGTATCGGCGCAGGCGCTGTAGCTGCCGCCCGAATAACCGTCCTGCGTGTACCAGTTGTTGGTGTTCGGCTGCGGGTCCGGGTTCTCGATCTGGTTCGGCGGCGGCATCGCGGCATTGCCGTGGCCGTCGCTGTACCAGAAGGCATCGGCGGAGCCGAGCATGATGTGGTTGGCGCCGGTGCCGCCAATCACGCCCTGGTGGTAGTTGTCGGACAGCGCATACTCGTGGGCGAGCTGGTTGAAGTAGGGAACGTCACCCTGCTGGACGTTGTAGAACCCCATCGAGGTCGCACCCTCGTGGGTGCTCTCGTTGTTGAAGTTGGCGGGCTGCACCTTGCCGTTGGTGCCGGCGCCGACGGTGACCTCGACCCAGGGGAACAGGTCGTTGAGGCAGCCGGACGGGTTCGCCGCCGAAGCATGAGCGGCGCTGCAGTCCATCTGCTGCCACATCTGGTAGAAGCGGTGCACCGGGCTGGAGGCGTAGGCGTCATACGGGAGCGACGGCGTGATCTGGAACGGGCCGTTTGCCAGCGCGTTCACGTTCGCGATGCGGGTATCGATCGTGCCCGTCGGCAAGCCGGAGGCGCCGGTGGTGAGCAGCTTGATGTCGCGCGGCAGCAGGCCGTGATCGAGTGCGGCGGCGTAGGCCAGCGTGGCGAAGGGCGGCCAGCTGCCGTCGGTCGCCGTCGTCGGCGTGCCGCCCGTGTTCACCGGCGGCAGCGTCGCGTAGGGGCCGGTGATGGTCGGGCTGATCGAGTAGGTGGTGGTGTCGCTCGCCTGCATCTGCGCCGCCATGGCGTAGTTCGGGCCCGGCGTGCCATCGGCGTTGATGATGCCCTTCGAGAGCAGGTTCGATACCGTCTGGCCTTCGCGCGGCTTGTAGGTGGCGAAGACATGGTCGAAGGAGCGGTTCTCGCCGATGATCACGATCAGGTGCTTGATCGGCGTGCGCGTGTAGGTGTCGTCGTCGCCCGAGCGATGGTCGCGAGCGAAGGCGACGGGCGCGGCCGTATTGACCAGCATCGCCGCCAACGAGGCGCAGGCGAGCAACCGCCTGCGGGTGTCCTTGAATTTCATTGTCCGAGAGTCTCCCTGGTTTCGGGGAGCCCCTCTTACCGCGCGGCGATGACATTATGATTTCACGGCCGTTTCGGATCGGTGATTTGTGACCTGGATATGTCTTATTCGTAATGAACGCGCGCCAGCGCTCACCCCGCCGAGCTGTCAGCGGGCCCAGCGCAGCACCAGCGGGTCTAGCGCTTTGGCGAGGTCGAGCAGGCCGGCGCGGGTCGCCGGGTGGAGCGGCGCCGTGGGGGCTCGGGCGCTGGCGCAGGCGATGATGCCGCCGGCTTCCATCAGCACCTTGCAGGCGAGCAGGCCACATTGGCGGTTCTCGTAGTTGATCAGCGGCAGGATGCGGGCGTAGTGGGCGGCCGCGGCATGCCGCTTCCCGGCGCGATAATCATCGACGATCGGGCGCAGCAGATCGGGATAGGCCCCGCTCGGCATCGTTCCGCGTGCCCCGGCGTCGAGGTCCGCGAGCAGCGTGATCGACTCCTCGCCATCCCAGGGGCCAAGGATGCGCTCGCCACCGAGCTGGATCATTTCGCGCAGCTTGGCCGCAGCGCCAGGCACCTCGATCTTGAAGTAGCCAAGGTTGGGAATCTCGCGCGCCAGGCGCACGAGGAATGCGGCCGAGAGCGGCGTACCGGCGACCGGCGCGTCCTGGATCAGCACCGGGATGTCGATCGCGGCCGCTACCTCGCGGAAGAACGCCTCGATCGCCGCTTCGCTCGCGCGCAGGGTTGCGCCGTGATAGGGCGGCATCACCATCACCATCGCTGCACCGGCCGCTTGCGCCGCCCGGCTGCGTTCGGCGCAGATGCGGGTGCTGAAATGGCTGGTGGTGACGATGACCGGCACGCGGCCGGCGACATGCTCCAGGATCATCGCCGTCAGCATCTCGCGCTCGGCATCGGTGAGTGCGAACTGCTCGGAATAGTTGGCGAGGATGCAGATGCCGTTGGCCCCCGCGCCGATGAGGAAGTCGATGGCGCGGCGCTGACCGTCGGGATCGAGCTCGCCGGTTTCGGTGAAGATCGTCGGCGCCACCGGAAAGACCCCTCCGGCGGCGAAGGCGGCGTGCGGCGCAGTCATCCGAGCAACTCCCATATCTGGCCCCGTCCCGATTCGAGCCCGTCCTGGCTCAGGCTCCGGCGAGGGGCGGCCAGCGTCCCTCCCACGGGCTGACCTGCTCCATTTCCGCCGCGACCGCGCACAATAGCCCATCCGACCCCGGCGGGCCGACGAGTTGCGCGCCGATCGGTATCCCCGCCCAGGGGCCGCCCGCGGGTGCGGGACGGGCCGGGACAGTGATACCGGGCAGGCCGGCGGCGTTGGCAAAACCGGTGAACACCGCATGAGTGCGGGGTCCGGCCGGCAGGCCGGCGATTGTCGGCGGATAGATATCCTGTGCCGGCCACGGCATCGCCGCGGCGCTCGGGGTCAGCAGCAGGTCCGTGCCGGCGAAGAACTCGGCGACCCGGCACTTGACCTGTGCCACCACCTCCATCGCCTCGACATAGGCGGCGGCGGTGAGCTTCCGCCCGGCCTCGGCTGCCTCGGCGATCGAGGCGGTCAGCCCGCTCTCGGCCACCGCCCGCCCTCCGAGCAGGGAGGCCAGTCCGGCCTGGACCAGCACCGGCCAGACCCGGTTGAGGCTTTCGACGTCGTAGGGCGCCTCCGCCTGCTCGACGCGATGGCCGAGGCGCGAGAGCATGTCCGCCACCTCGGCGATGCTCGCGGCGATCACCGGTTCGACCGGCAGTCCGCCAAAGTTGGGCGTGTAGCGGATCGACAGGCGACGCAGCGGCGGCAGGGCGAACGGGCCGCCGGCCCAGACCAGACTCGCCGGATCGCGTGGGTCTGGATCGCTGATCAAACCCATGACCGCGACCAGGTCCGCGACCGTGCGGGTAAACGGCCCGATCACCTCGAAATCGGCCATGACCGCTGGGAACCCGTCACAGCGTGCCACCCGCCCGCGCGATGGCTTCAGACCGACGAGGCCGGTATAGCCGGCGGGCCGGCGGATCGAGCCGCCACCATCGGTGCCGATGGCGATCGGCCCGAGGCCCGCGGCGACCGCCGCGACGGCGCCGCCGGAGGAGCCGCCGGGCGTAAGCGCCAGGTCCCAGGGGTTGCGCGTCGGGCCGAACAGGGCGTTGTCGGTATAGCCCTGCACCGTCAGCTCCGGGCAGTTGGTCTTGCCCAGGATGACCACGCCTGCCGCGCGCAGCCGCGCGATGGGAAGTTCGTCGCGCGCCGGCACGTAATCGGCGTAGAGCCGGCTGCCCCAGCTCGCCCGCATACCGCGCACCGGGATGCTGTCCTTGACCGTGATCGGCACGCCGTCGAGCGGCGACAGCGCGGCGCCGGCGCGCCAGCGTTGCTCTGATTCGCGCGCCGCGATCCGCGCCCCGGCGGCATCCACCGTCACCACGGCGTTGAGCGCCGGGTTGAGCGTGTCGATCCGCGCCAGCAGCGCCTCGACAACCTCAACCGGGGACGCTTCGCGCCGCGCGAAGCGCGCGCGCAACTCCAGAGCGCTGGCCTGCCAGAATCGATCTGCCATTGCAGTGTGTTCCTTTTCCCCTGCCCTCGGATACGCCGCAAACGGCGCACACCGAGCGGAGGCGCACGAGCCGGGTCGAGCCGTCGCGATGGGGAGCCTAGCCGTTGCGTGAGCCCGCGTTAATCCCCCTATTGCGATTGATTTGCATAATCTGTGCGCGCTTCGCGCCTCGTGCCGGCTGGACCTGTGTCGAGGTTGCGGCATACTCGAGTCCGCGCCGCGTCCCACGCCTGCCGTGAAAGGAAACGCCCCATGCGCTCGCCCGTTACGCTCCTTCTCGCCGCACTCGCCCTGCCACTCGCGGTTTCACCGGCGCACGCCGGCAGCCTCTACGCGCTTGGCGCCAACGCCGTCATCGAGGCACCGCCCGGCGATGGCTGGACCCTCGGCCAATCCGGCAGCGTGCTCGCCTTCGATCGAATCTGGGACCTGCCCGATGGTCAGCCGGTGCGCATGCAGATCATCGCCGCACTGGCCGAAGTGCAGCGCGGCGGCGCGGCGACGGGGGAGGCCGAGATCGTGGATAAGCTGCTCAATCGCGAGCTGCGAGAGGCGGAGAACGGTGCGAAGGGTGCCGGTGGCACCGGCAGCGGCCCGTTGGCGGTCACGGCCGGCCAAACCGAGCGCGCGGGGCGTACATTGCACTGGCTGCGCTACCAAAGCGACGTTCGTCTCCACCCCGACAGTCCCGTCGTGCACGAGGCGAGCGTCGTCTATTTCTATATTCCGCCCAGCGCGGGCGGCGATCGGACGGTCTATACGTTCCACCTGGTCAATGGCTGCTCGGCACTGATCTGCGCCGAGGCGGACACCGACGAAGCGCCGTTGCGGGCGGTGATCGGCTCGCTGGCGCTGCGGCCGTCCTGATCCGCTCCGGGTGACCCGCGACGTCTCTGGCGCCGCGGCTCCAGGCGGTCGGCGTCAGGCCGCTACGGCAAGAGACGCTGCCAGCTGCTCTCGAACCCGCGGACCCGCGGCAGCAGGATCAGCCGCCACGGGCTGGGCATTTCGCCGACGGGCACATGGATCAGCCCTGGGCTGCGCCGCGCGATCGCCTCCCGCAAGGCCGCTTCCAGCGCGGCCGGTGTGGTGGCCCGCCATGCCGGCAGACCGAAGCTTTCGGCGAAACGGACGAAATCGGGGTTGGCCAAGTCGCTGGCGATGAGCCGGTTGCCGTACTGCTCGGCCTGGATGCGTCGGACATTGCCGAATGCGCCATCGTCCAGCACCACCGCGACCACGGGCAGCCGATGACGGAGCGCCGTTGCCAGCTCCGCGCCCTGGTAGAGAAAGCCGCCATCACCGCAGAGCGCGACCACGGCGCGCCCCGGCGCGGCGGCGGCGGCCCCGAGCGCGGCGCCGTAGGCCCAGCCGAGATTGTCCTGGTAGCCAGCGGAGAGATAGCGCCGCGGCGCCGAGACGGGGAAGGTGAGCCGGCCGACGAAGCCAAGCTGGGTCACGTCCTCGACCAGAATGCCGTCCTCGGGCAAAGCGGCGCGAATCGCCGCGAGCAGGCCTGCCTGCGGCTCGAGCGCGGCCAGGGCCGGCGCCACGGCGGCCCGCGCAGGGGCAAGATCGGCACGCGGGGCGCGGGCCGCCTCGCCGGACAGCGCCGCGTTCAGAGCCGCCAGCGCGGCGGTGGCATCGGCCAGGATGGCGATGTCCGGCGGGCGCGGCCGGTCCATCTGCTCGGCGTCGGCGTCGATGCGGATGATGCCGAGTTTGGGATCATGGCCCCACCAGGCCAGCGGGGCGTGCAGTCTTGTGCCGACGCCGAGCACGACGTCGGTGGCCGCCCAGAGGGCGTGCCCGATCGGGCGGTTCACCGCCAGCGTGTGCGTGGTATCGAGCAGGCCGCGGCCGCGGCGGTAGGTCATCACCGGGGCGCCGATCCTTTCCGCGAGCGCCCGCAGCTCCGCCGCGGCGCCGAGCGCCCCGCCACCCGCGACGATCAGCGGCCGGCGGGAGGCGGCGAGACGCGCGGCGGCGGCGGCGATGGCGTCGGGGTCGGGGAGGAGCGCGGTGGGCGCGGCAAGGGGGAACGCGTCGACGCGGCCGGCGCGGGGCCAGACATCGATGGCGATTTCGAGCGCGACCGGTCCCTGGCGCGGCCGTGTGGCACGTGCGATCGCCTCGGCGACGCATGCGGGCGCCTCGCCTGGGTGGGTGATGCGCGCGGCGTGGCGGGTCACATGGCGCACCAGGCCGAGCTGGTCCTGCAACTCGTGCAGATGGCCGAGGCCGCGATCGATCGCGCCCTGGGGGATCTGGCCGATGATGGCCAGCACCGGCGCGCCGAGCCCGTAGGCGGTGAGCAAGGCGGCGGCGGCGTTCAGCACGCCCGGGCCGGGTACGACGCAAAAGGCGGCGGGACGGCCGGAGGCGAGCGCCGCGCCGAGCGCCATGTAGGCCGCAGTCTGCTCATGGCGCGCATGGATGACGCGGAGGCGATCGCCGGCGCGGGCGATGGCATCGAAGAATGGATCATTATGCACGCCAGGGAGCGCGAAGACGGTGTCGATGCCATGGCGGATGAGGCTCTCGACGACGGCCTCGGCGGTTGTCATGCACGGCATGATCGTAGACTCACCATGATTTTCACCGCATGCTGCCCATGCTTTACGATCGCGGCAAGCGCTGCGGGCATGGTGGGGGGGCGAATCGGCCGCCATTCACGTGGCGCTAACCGCTGGAGCGCAGTGTTGCGGCGCGTTCCTGCCCTGTCGGTCCCGGCGAACATCACTGCGAAGGCTCTCCTTTGCCGATGCGAATTTTCCCCCCGCTGCTGGCCGTCCCGGAGAGCCGGGCTAGTTCGCCGGGGATCGAACGCGCCCTGGTCGATTCCGCCTTTGCCCAGCGTCAGTCTCTGATCGTCGGCGGCCTGGCGATGCTGCTGGTCGGGCTGCTGGTGTGGCTGCATTCCGGGAAGGCCTGGATGCTCGGCTGGACCCTCGCCAGCGCTGCGACGCTGGCCGGGCGGTTGCTGCTGGCGCGCGCCTATCACGCCCGCGCGGAACCGGACTGCCCCTTTGTCTGGGCGCGGCGTTTCACCATCGGAGCGTGGGTCAACGGAGCACTCTGGGGGCTGAGCAATCTGGTCATCGTCACCGAGCATGACCCCCTGATCAACCTCGTCGTGATCTCGGTCGAGAGCGGCTATCTGTCCGGCGCGGTGGCGCGGAACAACGTGCTGCCGGCCGCCGCCCACGGCCAGATCGTGCTGACCCTGGGCATGATGGCGGTCGCCTGCATCGCGACCCTCCAGCTTCCCTACATCGTTTTCTGCGGCTTCATCGCGCTGCACGTCCTGTCGTCCCGGAGCACCATGGGGTTCCTGTCCCGCCAGACCACCCAGCTCCTGGTCGCGGGCGAGGACAATGCGCGGCTGCTCGCCCGCCTGGCCGCGGCCAACGACGAACTCGCCAGCGCCAATGACCGTCTCGCCGCCCTCGCCAACACCGATGCGCTGACCGGGCTTGCCAATCGTCGCGGCTTCGACGAGGCGCTGGCGCGGGAATGGCGGGCCGCGCAGCGCGCCCATGCCAGCATCGCCCTTCTGCTGATCGACATCGACCATTTCAAGGCGTTCAACGATACGCTCGGTCATCCTCGCGGCGATGAATGCCTGCGTTTCGTCGCCGCCGCTCTGGCCGGCGAGCTGCGCCGGCCCGAGGATGTCGTCGCCCGCCATGGCGGAGAGGAGTTCGTGGCCGTTCTGCCGCAGACCGATCTCCACGGCGCCGCCCTCGTCGCCGAGCGTGTGCGCGCCGCCATCTCGGCCCTGGCGATCCCGCACCCGGCCTGCGCCCTTGGCTATGTCACCGTCAGCGTCGGCGCCGTCGCCCTGGTGCCGACGGCGGACACGGTGATGGGCGATCTCGTGGCGCTGGCGGATGCCGCCCTCTACGGCGCCAAGGCGAGCGGCCGCAACCGCGTCCTCGCCGCCACCAGCGAGCCGGTGGTTCAGCCGCCGCCGGCGTCGATGGTCAGGATGGTGCCGGAGATGTAGCCCGAGCGCGGGCTGGCCAGAAACGCCACCGCCGCGCCGATCTCGTCCGGCTCTGCCGGGCGCCCGAATGGCATGCGGGCGCACAGCTCGCGCCATCGCCCGGCATCGCCGAGGCTGCGCTCCGCCCGCGCGCGCAGCAGCATCTCCATCCGTTCGGTCGCGACCGGCCCAGGATTGATGCCGACGACGCGCAGCCCGTCGGCCGGTGCTGCCCGACCAAGGGCGCGGGTGAAGCCCATCAACGCCGCGTTGCCGGAAGATCCCGCGATGTAGGCGGGATCGAACCGTTCGCCGGCGGCGCCGATGACGTTCACGATCACCCCGGAGCGCCGCGCCGCCATGCCCGGGTAGAGCATCCGGCACAGCGAGATGAACCCGAACACCTTGAGGTCCCACGCCGCGCGCCAAGTCGCGTCGTCCACCTCCACCAAGGTCCCCGGTGGAATGGCGCCGGCGTTGTTGACCAGAATGTCGGGGACGCCGGCGGCCGCGACCAGCCGCTCGACCTCCGACTGCCGCGAGAGATCCACGGCCACGGTGTCGACGGCGACCTGATGGCGCGTGCGGATCGCGGTCGCCGCCGCCGCCAGCCTGGACTCGTCGCGCGCCGCCAGCACCAGCGCGCAGCCCTCGGCGGCGAGCGCCTCCGCGGCGGCCCGCCCGATCCCCTTCGAACCGCCCGTCACCAGGGCCCTCAGCCCGGCCACCCGCAGGTCCATTTCCGGTCTCCGCGCTGCTATTCCGGGAGCATTTCCCCTGATCCGCCGAATTCGGCGGGGAAGTCCTTCAGCTTCGGCAGCCCGTCGCGCATCGGCAGGACCGTCTCGGCGTAATTGACATGCAGTTGCGGCTGGAATGGCAGCTCCGGCAGCGTGGCGGCATAGACGTCGATCATCCCGAGCCCGGGATGGACGGTCATCAGATGCCCGCCGCAGAGGCGGCAGAACTGACGATGGCTGGCCTCGGTCTTATGGTAGGTGCCGATATGCTCGGCGCCGCGTGTGACGCGGACGTTCTCCGGCTTCCACAAAGTGAAGGCGTTGACCGGACCGGCCGACCAGGACCGGCAGGACCGGCAATGGCAGTAGCCCATGCCTTCCGGCTGCCCGGTGGCCTCGACCGCGACCGCGCCGCAAAAGCACGCGCCCGAAAAGCTGTTCATCCTGTCCTCCCTGACCGGTCCAATCCCGGCGTTGGCCTGACGATAGTCGGATGCCACGCGGCTTCCAAGGGTGCTCCCCCCATCCCGTTCCCTCGGCCGGACGCGCCGCCCGATCACATCCGCGTTAACTGAGGTCGCCCGGTTGCCTGCCGGATTTGACGAAATGGTGCGCCGGAGTCATTTTTTTGTAATCTCGCTGTGCAGGTGCGGGCATCCCCGCCGGAAACAGGCATCGACGGGAGGCGCGGTGGCCGATGCGACCGGTTCTTGATCGAATTCTGCGGCGTCTCGTCGTCGTCGGCCGGCTTTCGGTTCGTTGGCCGGATGGGACGACCACCCTTTATCAGGGGCGGGTCGAGCCCGGCGGCGGACCTTCGGCCGGCTTGCTGTTGCGCGATTGGCGCACGGTCCGGCGCTTGGTGGTCACTCCGGCACTGGGCCTCGGCGAGGGCTACATGGATGGCGGCCTGGCGCCGGACGAGGGCGGCATCTATGAGCTGCTCGATGTCCTCGTCGCCAACCTCGCGGAGAGCGAGGCGGCACATCCGTTCTACCGGCTGCGCAACGGCGTCGCCTGGATCATCCGCCGGCTCGCCCAGTTCAATTCCATCGGCCGGGCGCGGCGAAACGTCGCCCACCATTACGATCTCAATGGACGGCTCTACAGCCTGTTTCTGGACCGGGACCGGCAATATTCCTGCGCCTATTTCCCCACCGGGTTGGAGACGCTGGAGGATGCCCAGCGCGCCAAGAAGTACCATCTCGCCGCCAAACTGCGGCTGGACCGACCGGATCTCTCGGTGCTCGACATCGGCTGTGGCTGGGGCGGACTGGCGCTGACGCTGGCGCGCGAGTTCGGCGCCCGCGTCACGGGCATCACGCTCTCGGCCGAGCAGCTCGCCGCGGCACGGGAGCGGGCGGAGGCGGAGGGGCTCGCCGACCGTGTCCGCTTCGAGTTGATGGACTATCGGGCGATGCACCAGACCTTCGACCGCATCGTCTCCGTCGGCATGTTCGAGCATGTCGGCGTCGGCCATTATCGCAGCTTCTTCGCCGCCATCCGGCGCTGCCTCGCCGCGGACGGGGTGGCGCTGGTCCATTCGATCGGCCGTTCGGACGGGCCGGGCACGACCAATCCGTGGCTGCGCAGGTATATTTTCCCCGGCGGCTATTCCCCGGCGCTGAGCGAGGTGCTGCCGGTGGTCGAGCGGCAGGGGCTGTTCGTGACCGACATCGAGGTCCTGCGCTTGCACTACGCCGAAACCCTGCGCCACTGGCGCCGCCGCTTCGCCGCCAATCGCGACGCCATCGCCGCGCTCTACGACGAGCGCTTCTGCCGCATGTTCGAATTCTACCTCGCCGGCTCGGAGCTCGCGTTCCGCCGGGAGGGCCACATGAATTTCCAGCTCCAGCTTACCCGCACGCTCACCGCAACGCCGCTGACACGCGACTATATGTTCGAGACCGAACGGACGGTGCGCCATGAAGCGGCGGCGCCTGCCTCCGCCGGTCGCTAGCGTCTGTCCGGCGTAGGTGGAGTCACCATAGCCGGCTCAACAGACGCGCAAACAAAGAGCTGGAGTCTGTCGGGCGCCTCCATCCGCGCCGGACAGACTCTAGCCGAGAAGCCGGCCGATGACGCGCGCCGTGTAGTCCACCACCGGGATGATGCGCCCGTAATTGATCCGAGTCGGCCCGATCACCCCGATCGCGCCGACGATGCGGTTGGCCGCATTGCGGGCCGGCGCGACCACCGTCGTCAGCCCGGCGGCGCCGAACGCGCCGCTCTCGGCGCCGATGAAGATCCGAACCCCGTCCGAGTTTTCAGCCAGCTCCAGCAGGCGCAGCATCGTCTCCTGCCGCTCGAGCCGCTCGAACAGGAGCTGGATGGTCGAGAGCGCCTCGATCTGGGTGACATCGGCGAGAAGGCGGGCCTGGCCGCGGACGATCAGCGAACCGCCGCGCCCTTCCCCGGTCCAGGTCGCCAGCCCGGCCTCGACCACCTGGGTCGCCAGCGCATCGAGCTCGGTCCGATTGGCGGCGATCTCGTTCGCCACCAGCGCGTGCAGTTCGGCCAGCCCCCGCCCCGAGAGGCGGGCATTGAGGTAGTTGCCCGCCTGCACCAGCGCCGAAGGCGGCACGCCGGGCGGGGTCTCGATCACCCGGTTCTCGACCTGGCCATCGGCGCCGACCAGAACCACCAGGGCCCGGTTGGCGCCGAGGGCGACGAACTCGATATGCCGCAGCGGCCCCTCGGATTTCGGCGCCAGCACGAGGCCGGCGGCGGCGGACAGGCCGGAGAGCATGGAGGACGCCTCCGCCAGCGTATCCTCCAGGCTGCGCCCCTTCGCCTCCAGCGCGGCGCTGATGGCGCTGCGCTCGTCCTCGCCGAGCTCGCCGAACTGGAGCAACCCGTCGACGAACAGCCGCAGCCCCAGATCCGTCGGCAACCGGCCCGCCGAGGTGTGCGGCGCAAAGAGCAACCCCGAATCGGTGAGATCGGCCATGACATTGCGGATCGTCGCCGGGGACAGTGCGATCGGCAGGCGACGCGAGAGAGTGCGGCTGCCAACCGGCTCCCCGGTCTCGACATACTGCTCGACGATCTCGCGCAGCACCGCCGCCGCGCGCGGGTCGAGCACCGGCGCCGGCGTGGTGGGCCGGAGCGGATGACGGACAGGACGGGGCTTGGCAGGCTGGTCCATGGGCATCGCCGGATGGAAGGACTTCAGCTTCCAGGTAGGCACAGGCGCGGACCGGGTCAATCGTCATCGGTCGCGGGAACCCCGGCAGCGTCGTCCCCAAGGCCGGGTGGAGCCGGCCGGGAACAGTCGTGGCCAGCGTCGTGGGCGGGAGGATGGGCGGGAAATTCGGCAATCCCGCTCGGTTCGCGGTATATCATTCCTCACCAAGCCGTCGCAGGGCGGCGACGAAGGGAGCAAACCTCATGGCCAGGATCAGCAGTCGCGACGATGCCGTTTTCGATCCGATCGAGCGCGCCTCGCGCGACGAGATTGCCACGCTGCAGCGCCAGCGCCTGGCTTGGTCACTGCAGCACGCCTACGACAACGTGCCCTATTACCGGGCTGCCTTCGACGCGGCCGGCGTCCGGCCCGAGGATTTCCGCGATGTCGGGGATCTGGCGAAGTTTCCGTTCACCACCAAAGCCACGTTCCGCGATACCTATCCCTATGGGCTGCTCGCCGTCCCGCCGGCCCGGGTCGCGCGCCTGCATGCCTCCTCGGGCACGACCGGGAAGCCCACGGTCGTCGCCTACACCCAGGCGGATCTCGATGTCTGGGCCGATCTCGTCGCCCGCTCGCTCCACGCCGCCGGCGCGCGGCCGGGGATGAAGCTCCACAACGCCTATGGCTACGGGCTGTTCACCGGCGGGCTCGGCCTGCACGCGGGCGCAGAACGGCTGGGCTGCACGGTCATTCCAATCTCCGGCGGCATGACGGAGCGCCAAGTGCACATGATCGCCGACCTTTCCCCGGAGATCATCGCCGTGACCCCGAGCTACATGCTGGCGATCCTCGACGAGTTCGCGCGACAGGGGCGTGACCCGCGCGGCAGTTCGCTCAGGGTCGGCCTGTTCGGCGCCGAGCCCTGGACCAATGCGATGCGCCAGGAGATCGAGGCCAGCTTCGATATCGACGCGGTGGACATCTACGGCCTGTCCGAAGTGATGGGGCCGGGCGTCGCCCAGGAGTGCGTGGAGACCAAGGATGGGCTGCATATCTGGGAGGATCAGTTCTATCCCGAGGTCATCGACCCCGACACCGGCGCGGTGCTGGCGGAGGGGGAGCGCGGCGAGCTGGTGTTCACCTCGCTGACCAAGCAGGCGATGCCGGTGATCCGCTACCGCACCCGCGATCTCACGCGCCTGTTGCCAGGCACGGCGCGGCCGGGCTTCCGCCGCATGGAGAAAGTGACCGGCCGCTCGGACGACATGGTGATCCTGCGCGGGGTCAATGTCTTCCCGACCCAGATCGAGGAACTGCTGCTGACACACCCCTGGTGCGGCGGGCATTTCCAGCTCGAACTGACCCGCGAGGGACGGCTGGACCGCATGATCGTCCATGCCGAGGCCCGCACCGAGCATTGGGACGGCGCCGGGCTACGGGAGGAGAGCCGGCTCGTCGCGCACGAGATCAAGAACACGATCGGGATTTCCACCGACGTCGTCGTCGAGCCGCCAGGCACGCTGGAGCGCTCGCTGGGCAAAGTGAAGCGCGTGATCGACCGGCGGCCCCGCGAGCCGGCTCAGACGTGATCGTAGTCGACGACGACGTGCCGGCTGGTCGGCTGCGCCTGGCAGGTGAGGGCGTAGCCGGCCTCGACTTCCCAAGGCTCCAGCGCGAAATTCGTTGTCATGCGCACCGTGCCCTCGAGCACGCGCGCGCGGCAGGTGCTGCACATGCCGCCCTTGCAAGCATAGGGCAGATCGAGCCCGGCGCGGAGGGCGGCATCGAGGATCGCTTCACCCTCCGCCACCGGGATTTCCGAACGGGTGCCGTCGGCGATCACGCTGGCGGTGGCAAACGGCGTTCCCGTTGGTGCGGGCTGGGGGCGCGGGCGTGGCACGCCGTCGAGCGCCGAAACGAAGCGCTCGGTGTGGATCTGGCTCGGCGCCAGCCCGAGTTCGAGCAGAGTGGCCGCGATTTCCTCGCTCATCTCGGTCGGGCCGCAGAGAAAGATATGGTCGATGCTGCTGGCCGGGACCACGTGGCGCAGCAGCAGCCGCACTTTCGCCGCATCGAGCCGGCCGTTCAGCACCGGCACGTCCTGCTGTTCGCGCGAGAGCACGTGGAACACCGAGAGCCGATCCATGGATCGGTCCTTCAGTTCCTCCAGCTCCTCGCGAAAGAGAATCTCCCCGGTCGAGCGGTTGCCGTAGAACAGGAAGACGCGGCTGGCCGGTTCCCGGGCGAGCAGGGCGCGGGTGATGGACAGGATCGGCGTGATGCCCGATCCGGCAGCGAAGCCGACATGCACGCGCGCGGACCCAGGTGCGCAGGCGATGCCGAAGCGTCCCGTCGGGCTCATGACATCGATCATGTCCCCGGGCCGGATCCCGTCATTCGCCCAGCTCGAAAACCGGCCGCCATCGATCCGCTTGACGGCGATGCGCAGCGCGCCGTCATCCGGGCCGGAGCAGATCGAGTAGGAGCGGCGCACCTCCTCGCCCGCGAACGTGCGCCGCAGCGTGAGGTACTGGCCGGCCTCGAAACGGAACATCTCACTCAGGTCCGCCGGGATCTCGAACGCGATCGAAACCGCGTCGGCGGTTTCACGCCGGACATCCGCGACGCGGAGCTTGTGGAAACGGGGAGGCGGGGAGGACATCGAGGGGCCGTCGCTAATGGCACTTGAAGGCGTCGAACGGTTCGCGGCAGGCCTGGCATCGCCATAGCGATTTGCATGCGGTCGAGCCGAATTCGGCGATCTGTGTGGTATCGGTCGAGCCGCACCGCGGGCACGCGACGGGGCCCGATCCGAACAGCGCGCCGCGGCCGGCACCGGGCGGCGGCGGCGCGATGCCGTAGTCACGCAGCTTGCGCCGTCCGGCTTCGGACATCCAGTCCGTCGTCCAGGCAGGCGCGAGCACGCTCTGCACGTGCGCGCCCTGGATGCCGGCTCGTGCCAGGGCGAGCTCGATCTCGATGCGGATCACGTCCATCGCCGGGCAGCCGGAGTAGGTCGGCGTGATCGTCACCTCGACCGTGCCGTCGCATACGGTGACATCACGCAGAACCCCGAGATCGGCGATGGTCAGCACCGGGATTTCCGGATCGCACACGCTCTCCACGGCGCATAATGCCCGTGCGCGCAATGCCCGATCGCTGTCGGGGTTCACCATTGGGCGCCCGGATAGGTTCGCTGCAAATACTGCATCTCGGCCAGAAGTCGGCCAAGATGCTCGGTATGGCGCCCGCTGCGTCCGCCGGTCTGCATCCAGGAGCCGGCCGGGCGCGCGAGCGTCGCCTGGGCCAGCGCGGCCGTCACGCGGGCCTCCCAGTCGGCACGCAGCGACGCCGGATCGACGGCGACGCCGGCGTCGACCAGTCCGCGCTCGGCCGCATCGCATTCGAATATCTCGCCACTATAGGGCCATAAGCGGTCCAGCGCCGCCTGGGAACGGGTGTGGCTCTCCTCGGTGCCATCGCCGAGACGGATCATCCAGTCGGTGGCGTGGCGCAGATGGTAGCGGCTTTCCTTTTCCGATTTCGAGGCGATCGCGGCGAGGGTCGCATCCGCGCTGGTCTGCATGGCGCGCCAGTAGGAATCGGCGAAGCTGGAATAGAGGAACTGCCGGATGATGGTGTGCGCGAAGTCGCCATTCGGCAATTCCACCAGCAGCAGATTGCGGTACTGCGGCGCGTCGCGAAGATAGGCCAGCCGGTCCTCATCGTTGCCCGCCTCCTCGAGCGCGGCGGCGTGCGCGTAGAGCGCGCGCGCCTGGCCGATGAGGTCGAGGCCGAGATTCGCCAGCGCCATTTCCTCTTCGAGGGTCGGCGCATGACCGACCCATTCCGAGAGACGATGGCCGAGCACGAGCGCATCGTCCGCACGGCGCAGCACGTAGAGCATGTGCGGCGTCTCATTCACCGTGATCGAACTCGTCGCCATGGTGAGGCTCACATGTGGCCGACGTCGTCCGGCACATCATAGAAGGTCGGGTGCCGGTAAGGTTTTGTCAGTGCCGGCTCGAACAGCATGTCCCGGTCCGCTGGGTCCGATGCGATAATGGACCTCGACGGGACGATCCAGATCGAAAGTCCCTCGCCGCGCCGTGTGTACAGATCCCGCGCCGCCTGCATCGCCAACGCCGCATCGGGCGCGTGCAGCGAGCCGACATGCTTGTGCGCCAGCCCATTGCGGCTGCGGATGAAGACTTCCCAGAGTGGCACTGGCGCCGTCTTGGGCTGATCCATCTTGTGTCTCCTCAGGCCGCGGCACTGTCGCGCGCGGCTTTTGCCGCATGGGCGGCGGCGGCCGCGCGCACCCAGGCGCCATTTTCATGGGCCTGCCGGCGCGCGGCGAGACGCTCCTCGTTGCAGGGTCCGTTGCCGGCCAGAACCTGGCGGAACTCGTCCCACGGAATCGGCCCGAACCGCCAGTGCCCGCGTGGCGCCCCCCCGGTCAGCTGATCGGTGACCGGCTGATCCGTAGCCGGTTCGAAGCGCAATTCCGCGTCCGGGATCGCGAGACCGAGAAAATGCGCCTGCGGCACCGTTGCATCGACGAATTTCTGGCGCAGCTCATCGTTCGAGAAGCGCTTGATCTTCCATTTCGTGGATTGATCGCCATGCGCGCTCTCGCTGTCCGGCGGGCCGAACATCATCAGGCACGGCCACCACCAACGGTTCAGCGCGTCCTGCGCCATCGCTTTCTGCTCCGCCGTGCCGCGGCAGAGCGTCAGCATGATCTCGTAGCCCTGGCGCTGGTGGAAGCTCTCCTCCTTGCAGACACGGATCATGGCCCGCGCGTATGGACCATAGGAGCAGCGGCAGAGCGGAATCTGATTCATGATGGCGGCGCCGTCCACGAGCCAGCCGATGGCGCCGATATCGGCCCAGGTCAGGGTCGGATAATTGAAGATCGACGAGTATTTGGCACGACCGGCCAGCAGATCATCGACCATCTCCTCGCGGCTGCGGCCGAGCGTCTCGGCGGCCGCGTAGAGGTAGAGCCCGTGCCCACCTTCATCCTGGACCTTGGCCAGGAGCGTCGCCTTGCGCCTGAGGCTTGGCGCGCGCGTGATCCAGTTGCCCTCGGGCAGCATGCCGACGATCTCGGAATGCGCGTGCTGGCTGATCTGACGGATCAGCGTCCTGCGGTAGGAAGCCGGCATCCAGTCGTTCGCCTCGATGCGCTCCTCGCGGTCGATGCGGTCCTGGAACTGCGCCAGCAACGCGGCATCCTCGGGCATCCCACCCTCGCCCGCGCGGAGCGAACGATCGGCCGCGTCGGCCTGCTGCAATCCCTGCGTGTACATCGCGGCCCTCCCGCCATTATGGTGTGGTTATGAGACGGTCACCCGGCGGTCAACCGAATTCCGCCCCGTTGCAGCCCGCTCGCCCTTCAGTCCGCCTGCCGAAGCACCTCCCGCGTATGGCGGGCGAGCCCGGCTGCGGTCGCTTCGAAACGGTGATCCTGCCGCTCCCGCGCCAGCCCATCCGCGGCGAGCCGGGCCAGGCATGGCCCGTCCTTCGGGCCCCCTGCCTGGCCCGTCGGCAATGCCACCGGACGGCCCGCCGCACCCGCCAGCACCAGCCGATGCAGCGCCGACCGGCAGCAGCTCTCCAGATAGGGCTCGCTCCACATCGTTCTCGGATCTTGGCGCCGGCGGCGGGCACGGCAAGGGCGGCGGATGCGAAAGGCTTCCCATCCGCCGCGCACTGCGGCAGGAAGCACGGTGATGATGTCGGCTCTCGGTTCCCTCGCGATGCCCCTGCTCCGCCGGCTCGACCCCGAGCGCGCGCATGGGCTTGCCTTGGCCGCGTTGCGGCTCGGCCTCGTTGGACCCGGCGCCGCCACTGTTGATCCGATCCTGGGCCAGCATCTCCTGGGCCTCGAGTTCCGCAACCCGATCGGGCTCGCGGCCGGGTTCGACAAGGATGCGGTGGCGCTCCGGCCGCTGATGCGGCTCGGCTTCGGGTTCGTCGAGACCGGGACCGTGACCTTGCGGCCGCAGCCGGGCAACCCGCGCCCGCGCCTGTTCCGGCTGCCCGCGGACGGCGCCATCATCAACCGCATGGGCTTCAATGGTGCCGGACTCGACGCGGTGCGGGCCCGCCTCGTCCGGCTCGGACGGCATCCGGTCCCGCTCGGGGTGAATATCGGTCTCAACAAGGAGGGCGCCGATCCGGAGCGCGACTACGCCGCCCTGGCCGCGGCGCTCGCGCCGCTGGCCGATTATCTCACGATCAACGTCTCCTCGCCGAACACGCCCGGGCTGCGGGCGTTGCAGGGCCGCGCCCCACTCGCCGCGCTCCTCGGCGCGATCATCGCCGCGCTGCCGGCGCCGCGGCCCGTTCTGGTCAAGATCGCGCCCGATCTCGATGAAGCGGGGCTGGACGCAGTCGTCGAGACGGCGCTGGCCGCGGGCGTCGCCGGGCTGATCATTGCCAACACCAGCACCGGTCGGCCTCCCGGCCTGCGGTCCCCCCATGCCGGCGAGGCCGGGGGCCTGTCCGGCCGGCCGCTGCTGCCCCGCGCCTGCGCTCTTCTGGCCCGCGCCCATTCCCTGGCCGGCGGACGGCTGGTTCTGGTCGGCTGCGGCGGTGTCGCGAGCGGGGCTGATGCGCTGGCGTTGATCCGCGCCGGGGCGAGCCTGGTGCAGCTCTATACCGGCTTTGCCTATGCCGGCCCGGCTCTGATCCCCCGTCTCGCCGCGGAGCTCGCCACCCTCCTGCGGGTCCAGGGTTTTTGCAGCATCAACGACGCGGTTGGCACCGATGCCAGCCGGGCAGTGAAGGTTCCCCTACCCCAATGATGCAGCATTTGAGTGGCTTCGCCGCGCTCGCCGAACGCTATGACGGCTTCATTCTCGACCTCTGGGGCGTGATCCACGATGGCGTCACGCCCTATCCCGGCGCCGTCGACTGCCTGGAACGGCTGCGCGCGGGAAAGCGGCGGGTCGTGCTGCTGTCCAACGCGCCGCGCAGGTCGACGGTGGCGCAGGCGGCGATGCGGGAGATGGGCATCGCCGATGATCTCTATACCGACCTCCTGACCAGCGGCGAGGCGACGTGGCTCGCGCTGCGCGACCGCCGCGACCCCTTTATCGCCGGCCTCGGGCAGCGTCTCTACCATCTCGGCCCGCCGCGCGACCGCAACGTCTTCGAGGGTTTGCCTTTCATCGACGTGGCAGACCCGGAGAGCGCGGATTTCGTGGTCAATACCGGTCCCGACGAGACTCGCAGCCTCACGGATCTCGGCGAGTACGAGCCCGCCTTGCAGATCGCCGCGGCGCGCGGGCTGCCGATGATCTGCGCCAACCCCGACCTCGAGGTGATCCGCGGCGGCATCGTCGCCCTCTGCGCCGGGGCCCTGGCCCAGCGCTATGAGGCCCTGGGCGGCCGCGTCCGCTGGATCGGCAAGCCCGACCCCGCCATCTATGCGCCGGTGCTGGAGCGGCTCGCTCTGCCGAAGGCGCGGGTGCTGGCGGTCGGCGATGCGCTGCGTACGGACATCGCCGGCGCGGCCAGCGTCGGCATCGACTCCTGCTGGGTGCTCGGCGGAATCCATAACGACTTGCGCGGCCGGCCCGAGGCTGCCGAGGCAGCAGCCCGAGCCGCCGGTCTGGCACCGATTGCCAGCGTCGCGGAATTCGCCTGGTAGGCGCTCAGCGCGTCGGCGCCTGCTGCGCCTTCGCCGCCGCCGCGCTCTGGGCCGCCTGCTGCTTGCACAGCGGGAAATCCGGCCAATCCTTGCAGCCCTGCGGGCCGACCTTCGTGGTCGAGTTGGTCGCCGAACCGATCACGTGGCAGGGCCAGCCGGGCAGGCATGAATCCGTCGTGTCGAAGGGCACGTTGCTCTGGCCCATGGTGCCGATCGACGGGCCGCCGCCGTGGCCGCCGCCGAAGCCGCCGCCCGCGAGGGCCGGCGCCGCCGGGAGAATGGTCACCGCCAGGATCAAAGACAGGCCAGCCAAGCCGCTATTCATCACACACGCCCTCCTGAACGAGAGTCCCCGAGCTGCGCCACAACCTCAGTGGTCGGCGGCGCGGGGCTGGTCGCCGCCAGTCGTCTCCCCCGGCCTGGTCCCGCCGGCCTGCGACTTGCAAAGCGGGAAATCCGGCCAGTCCTTGCAACCTTGCGGACCCACCGTCGTCGTCGGGTTGGTCCCCGAGCCGATCACGTGGCACGGCCAGCCTGGCTGGCACGAATCGGTGCTGTCGAATGGCACGTTGCTGACGCCGAGCGAGACCGGCGAGCCGCCCCCCGCGGCGAGCGCGATGCCAGGCTGGACCAGCAGCGACGCGAGCGCCACAGCCAGCACGACGACGCTCCGTAAACTCCTCATGACCCATCCATGTTCCGATTCGCGGGCACCGGTCCGTCATGCCTCGGCGCGGTGCCTTGGCTCAGGCATGGCCGGCGGCGCTGGACAGCAGCAGCGGGTCTACCTTGAGCTTCGCCAGCGCACGGCGCCATTTGGTGGGGTGCTCGGCGTCGAACAGTACCGCCTCGTCGGCCGGGGCCGAGAGCCAGGCATTCTGCTGCAGTTCCTGGTCGAGCTGGCCGGCGCCCCAGCCGGCGTAGCCCAGCGCGAGAACCCCCGCGCGCGGGCCGCCGCCCTCGGCAATCGCCTTCAGCACATCGAGACTCGCCGTCAATGCCAACGCCTCATCGACCTGCAGACTGCCTTCCCCGGTCCAGTCCGCGGTGTGCAGCACGAAGCCGCGGCCATGATCAACCGGGCCACCGGCGCAAAGCCGGATCCGCCGCGCGGGTGGAACCGGCGCGATCTTCAACTGCCGCAGCAGATCGTCGAAGCTCGGCTCCGCAAGCGGCGCATTGACGACAATGCCCATCGCGCCCTCTTCGGTGTGAGCGCACACGAAAACGACGCTCTGCGCGAAGCGGGGATCGGTCATGCCCGGCATGGCGATGAGCACCTGGCCGGTGAGGAAGCCGGGCGCGGGCCCGGTTGGACGCTGGCTCATGAGAAGGGATTTGGGTGCGTGGACCCCGGCCCGCAAGCCACGCGCCGAACACGGCGCCGGCCCGCGTTTTCACCGTCGTCATTCTGTTCTAGTCTCCCACCCTTCCAGCCTGTCCCCCTGGGGGGGTGGCGACAAACCGGATGAGGAGTGCGTTTCCATGACGATCAAGGTCGGTGACCAGATCCCATCGATGAAGCTGATGGCGGCAGCCGCGGACGGGCCGAAGGAAGTGAGCACGGACGAGATCTACGGCACCGGCAAGGTCGTGACCTTTGCCGTGCCCGGGGCTTTCACGCCGACCTGCAGCGCCAAGCACCTGCCGGGCTTCGTCGAGCATGTTGCCGACCTGCGCGCCAAAGGCGTCGACCGCATCGTCTGCATGGCGGTGAATGACCCGTTCGTCATGGGCGCCTGGGCCAAGGACCAGAATGTCGGCGAGAAGATCATCATGCTGGCCGATGGCTCGGGGGCCTTCACCAAGGCACTCGGCCTTGAACTCGACCTGATCGCGCGTGGGCTTGGCGTGCGCAGCCAGCGCTTCGCCATGGTCACCGAGAACGGCAAGGTGACGAAGCTCGCGGTGGAACCGCCGGGCGGGTTCGACGTCAGCCGGGCCGAAGCGGTGCTGGCCTCGCTCTGAGGCTCGACGCGGATCATGCCGGAGGGCGACCCCCCGATCTGATCGAGCCGTTCCGGCTCGGACAGATCGGAGACAAGTCGCTCTAGACGCACATGTTTTTAGAGCACGCTCCGACCTGATCGTTCCATCCGGTCGCGGCGTGCTCTCGTGTCCCGGAATTCCGCTTGCGCATTTCCGAACAGGGGCGCTAGTCCTCTGACACTTTGGGATCTATCACCAGACGCCAGACTACCACTCTGATTTTGTTGGCCGATTCAGCCAACGCCCTGAAGCGGGCGTTGGCATCGGACCACTAGCCGCGATACAACATGTAGCCGGCGACGATGAAGATCACTCCGGCGAAGACCCGGCTCAGCGTGTCACGCTGGACCGACAGATGCATGGCCAGGCGCAGCCCGCCGAAGCCACCCAGCACACCGCCGGCGATGAACACGCCGGCGGTGGTCCAGGCGACCAGGCCCGAGAGCGCGTAGCTCGCCGCCGTGGTCAGGCCGAAGCTGCCGACGGCGAGCAGCGAGGAGCCGATGGCGTTGATCATCGGCATCCCCGTGGCGAGGACGAGCCCGGGCACGATGAGAAACCCGCCGCCGATGCCGAAAAAGCCGGAGAGACCGCCGACCGCCAGCCCCGTGGCGGCCAGCCGCGCCACCAGCGCGGGGCTCAGGTTCGGCGGCGGTGCCCCACCCGCGCGTGCTCGTCGCGGCCGCAGCATCAGCGCGCCGACGGCGATCATCAATATGGCGAAGAGAAAGAGCAGCCGGTGGCCGTCCAGTGCCTTGCCCAGGCTGGCGCCGATGCTCGCGCCCAGCACGCCCACGGAAGCAAAGATCGCCGCCGCCCGCCAGCGCACATTGCCCGATCGGGCGTGGGTGACGAGGTTGGCGAAGGCGTTGACCGACACCGCCAGGGCCCCGGTGCCGATCGCCACATGGGGCTCGGGCACACCGACGACATAGAGCAGGAGCGGCGTCGCCAGGATCGAGCCGCCGCCGCCGATCAGTCCAAGGCAAAACCCCACCGCGCCACCCCCGAGCAGCGCCAGCGCCACGTGAACGCCATCCATCCGGCCTTGGTCTCCTTCCGTGCGGCCTGCCCCCGATGGATTGATCCAACGGGTCGTGCGCCCCTTGCTTGACAGTGACAGCTTCAACGGGCTTCAACCATCCGCTCCTGCCCCATTCCCAAAGCCCTGGCGCCGCCGGGCCTGCCCCCGATCGGAACTCTCCTCCGCATGGCCAAGCAAAAACCAGGCGCCCTGATGGAGACGGTGAAGACCGTCGTCTACGCCGGCCTGATCGCACTCGGCATCCGAACCTTCGCCTTCGAGCCTTTCAACATTCCATCCAGCTCCATGGTACCGACATTGCTGGTGGGCGACTATCTGTTCGTGTCAAAATACAGTTATGGCTATTCGCGCTATTCCCTGCCCTGGGCGCCGCCCTTGTTTTCCGGCCGCATCTTCGGCGCCGAGCCGCGTCGCGGCGACGTCGCCGTGTTCAAGCTGCCGCGCGACCCCAGCATCGACTACATCAAGCGCATCATCGGCCTGCCCGGCGATCGGATCCAGGTCCGCGAGGGGCGGCTCTATATCAACGGCACCGAAGCCCCGCGGACGCCCGATGGTGACTACACCGTGGGTGGCGATGGTCCGTCGATGATCGTCAAGCGCTTCATCGAGACCCTGCCGAACGGCGTCCGCCACGATATCCTCAAGGCCACCGACGAAGGCTCCGCCAACAATACGCAGGAATATCTGGTGCCGCCGGGCCACGTCTTCGCCATGGGCGACAATCGCGACAACAGCGAGGATAGCCGGTTCCTCAACGCCGTCGGGTTCATCCCGATCGAGAACCTGGTCGGTCGGGCCGAATTTATCTTCTTCTCCGTCGACGCCGAGGCGCCGTGGTGGGAGGTGTGGGAGTGGCCATTCGAGATCCGCTTCGGTCGTCTGTTCCGGGGGATCCACTGAGCGAGTCCGGGCTGGCTGCGGCCGAAACGCTGCTCGGCCATCGCTTTGCCCAACCGGCCCTGCTGCGCGAGGCCCTGACCCACCGCTCCGCCGCATCCCGACGCGACCGGCTCGGCTCCAACGAACGGCTCGAATTTCTCGGGGACCGCGTGCTCGGGCTCATCATGGCCGAATGGTTGACGGAGCGCTTCCCTGAGGAGCACGAAGGCGGTCTGGGACGTCGTCTCGCGCATCTGGTCTCTCAGCCGGTGCTGGCCGCGATCGCATCGGAGGTCGGGATCGCCGCGCTGCTCAGCGTCGCACCCGGGGAGGCACGGGCGGGAGTGAAGCGGCAGAGCAGCGTGCTGGCGGACGCCATGGAAGCGATGCTCGGCGCGCTCTATGTCGATGGCGGCATCGCCAAGGCGCGGGATTTCGTCCGCCGCGCCTTTGCGGCGACGATGGCAGCACAGGCCGCGCCGCCCAAGGATGCCAAGACCGCCCTGCAGGAATGGGCGCAGGCCCGCGGCCTCGGCCTGCCGAGCTACAGCGTGACCACGCGCGAGGGGCCGGCGCACGCGCCGCTCTTCGTCGTCGAGGTGGCCATCGGCGCGCATGTCGGCATGGGCAGCGCTGGGACCAAGCGCCTCGCCGAACAGCGCGCGGCGAGCGAACTCCTGCGGCAGTTCGGCTGCGAGGGGGCCGGCTGATGGCTTCGCGCTGCGGCCATATCGCTTTGCTGGGCGCGCCGAATGCCGGCAAGTCGACGCTCCTCAACCGGATGGCCGGGGCTCGGGTCTCGATCGTCACGCCGAAGCCGCAGACGACACGGGCGCGCGTGCTCGCCATCGTGCCGCGCGGTGAGGCGCAGCTGCTGCTGGTCGATACCCCCGGCATCTTCGCGCCCCGTCGGCGGCTGGATCGGGCCATGGTCGCCGCCGCCTGGCAGGGCGCGGCAGACGCCGACCTCGCCCTGTTCCTCGTCGACGCCAAGCGCGGGCTGACCGCGGAGGTCGAAGCCGTCGCGGCTCGCCTTTCCGCCGACGGCCCGGCCGTGGGCCGACGCCGCACCTGGCTGGTTCTGAACAAGATCGACCTGCTGGCGCCGCCGGCGCTGCTGCCTCTCGTCGAGGCGCTCAGCCGGCGTGTGCCGTGCGAGCGCGTGTTCATGGTCAGCGCCGCGACCGGCGACGGCGTCGAGGACCTGCTCGACGCGCTGGCGGAGGCCGTTCCGGAGGGGCCACATCTCTATCCCGACGACGATCTCACCAATCTGCCCGACCGGCTGCTAGCCGCCGAACTGGTGCGCGAGCAGATATTCCTGCAGACGCACGAGGAAATTCCCTATGCGACGACGGTGGAAACAGAGAGTTTCCGCGAGGGCGATGACGGTTCGGTGCGGATCGAGGCGACCATCTACGTCACCCGCGCCAACCAGCGGGCCATCCTGATCGGCCAAGGCGGGAAGCGGATCAAGGAGATCGGCTCGCGCGCCCGTGCCGAGCTCGCCGCGCTGCTCGAGCGCAAGGTGCACCTGTTCCTCAACGTGAAGGAACGTGCGGGCTGGGACGAGGAGACGGCGCGGTTGCGCGCGATCGGGCTGGACGACCCATAGCGCTCCGTCCACGAGCGACGCTCCCGTTTTGACGAGATCTGCCGGGCGCGGCAGGATTGGTGTCGGGTGCACACGCCGCTCAGGAGACGACCGCCATGGCCGATGCGTTCGACACCTGCCTCGCCTTCACCCTCGAACAGGAGGGTGGCTTTTCCGACGATCCGCACGATCCCGGCGGGGCGACCTGCCACGGCATCACGCTCGCGACCTACCGCGACTGGGCCGATAATCCCGCGCTCGGTGTGACGGATATCCGCGACATCGCGCAAGCGACGGTGCGCGAGATCTACGAAAGCCGCTATTGGCTACCGGTCAGCGCCGGGAGCCTGCCGCCGGGGGTCAATCTCATGGTCTTCGACCATGGTGTGAATGCCGGTCCCGGGCGTTCGGCCCGGCTGCTGCAAGAGGCGCTGGGCTTCAGCGGCGCGGCGGTGGATGGCGCGGTCGGGCCGAAAACGCTGGCCGCGGCCGCGGCGGCGGATGCGGCGACGATCATCACCCGCCTTGCCGCCAGCCAGACCGCTTATTATCGCAGCCTCGATGATTTCGATCGCTACGGGAGGGGGTGGCTGAACCGCGTCGAGGCGCGGCGGGCGCTGGCCATGCAGATGATCCAGTCGGCCACCGCCTGATGGGTTCAGCGCCGAGGCGGGGACGGCCTGATGGTGGGCGCGGCAGGGATTGAACCTACGACCCCCACCGTGTCAAGGTGGTGCTCTCCCACTGAGCTACGCGCCCGCTTGCGTCCCCGTCTAAGGGGTTGGGGCGCGGAAGGCAACACCTCCGCGGCCCCTTTGCGCGCATTTGCAGAGCCGTTACTGCGCGACCCAGCCACCGTCGATCGAGAGCGGAACGCCGGTCATGGTGGCGGCGGCCGGTGAGCACAGGAACACGGCGAGCCCGCCAATCTGCTCGGGGCGGGTGAAGTGCAACATCGGCTGCTTCTCGGCCAGCAGTGCCCGCTCTTCAGTTTCCACGGTGGTGCCGTTGGTGTGCGCGCGATCGGCGATCTGCTTCTCCACGAGCGGCGTCAGCACCCAGCCCGGACAGATCGCGTTCACGGTCACGCCGCTGTTCGCCAGCTCGATCGCGGCGACCTTGGTCATGCCGACCAGGCCGTGCTTGGCCGCCACATAGGCGACCTTCTCGGGGCTGGCGACGAGCCCGTGGGCCGAGGCGATGTTGATGATCCGCCCCCAGCCGCGCCGCTTCATCCCCGGGATCGCCGCCTTGGTGGCGTGAAAGGCGGCGGAGAGATTGATGGCGATGATCGCATCCCATTTTTCGGCCGGGAAAGCCTCGATCGGAGCGACGAACTGGATGCCCGCGTTGTTGACCAGGATGTCGACCGCGCCCAGCGCCGTCTCGGCGGCGGCGATCATCGCCGCGATGTCGGCGGGCTTGCTCATGTCGGCGCCGTTGTAGAGGACGCGCACGCCGAACTCGCTGGCCAACCCGGCCCGCACCTGCTCGATCGCGGCGGCCTCGCCGAACCCGTTGAGCATGATGTCGGCACCCTCGGCGGCCAGTGCCCGGGCAATTCCCAGCCCGATTCCGCTCGTCGATCCGGTGACCAAGGCCACCTTGCCCTTGAGGCTCATTCCCGTATCTCCCTGATGATTGAAATCGCTCCAGCGCAACCTCCGATCAGATCGAACCATTCCGGCTCGGGCAGATCGGAGACACGTTGCTCTAGACTCGTATGGTTCTAGAGCGCGCGCTCGAGCTCATGGACGTCATGCACGACAATGCCGGCCGCAGCGGAGGGTATCTCCAACCACTTGCGGTGCTGCAGCGTCTCGCGGGTGTCGTGATACCCGCGCCGCCAGTGTTCGCGCATCGAGACCGCGCTGAACTCGTAGTCGAGTGCCTGATCCTCGTAGGCTGCCTTGTGATAGATCAGGTGCAGGATGGATAGCCGCGGCAGCCCGGCGAGTTCGGTCTTCATCGCCACCTGCTCGGGCGTAAGGTCCGATTCCGGCACCATCGCCAGGGTCTCACGCAGCATTGCCTGATAGCGGTACAGGCAGCGGTAGGTATCGGTGACCATGCGGGTGCGGCTGGAATACTGGATTTCCTTCTGGCGCGCGAGCACCTCGGGCATGTCGCGCGGCAACTCGCCGCGGGCGCTGAACAGATCGACCTGAAATACCAGCGTGTTGCCACCTTGCACGCTATCGAGGAGATGCGCCAGCGGCGTATTCGAGACGAGCCCGCCATCCCAATAATGGCTCTTGCCGACGCGTACCATCGGCAGGCCCGGCGGCAGGGCGCCGGATGCCATGATGTGCTCCGGACCGATGGTCGTCGCGGCATTGTCGAAATAGAAGAAATTGCCGGTCTCGACATTCACCGCGCCAACGGCGAAACGCATCGCGCCGGCGTTGATACGGTCGAAATCGATCAGGCGGTTCAATGTTCGGCGCAAAGGCGAGCTGTCATAGATCGATGTCGCCGTTTTCGCCCCGCGCATGCTGAGCCAGGGATTGGGCAGGTTGGGCGTGAAGAAGCCGGGCTGGCCGACGAGGGTCGTGAGCAGCGCCTGGATATTGTTGCGCACGCGGCGCGAATCATCGGCATGCGGAAACACGTCCGGCAAGTGGCGCGAGGTCACCAGTTCCCAGAACTCGTGCAGCCGCTCCAGCCGCTTCTCCGGTGGATTGCCGGCGATGAGTGCGGCATTGATGGCGCCGATGGAGACACCATCGACCCAGTCGGGCTCCAGCCCGACCTCGTGCAGCGCCTCGTACACACCCGCCTGGTAGGCGCCGAGTGCTCCACCCCCCTGCAAGACCAGCGCGATGCGGTCGCATTCGGCGGGGCGCCATGTCCCCGACCGGGAACCCGGCCCGTCATTCGCGCGCTTCGGCGTTGCATCCATCCATCTGTCCTCCAAGGCGGAGCGCGATCACAGCGGTGCAAGCGCGCCTGCTGCAATGCGATATGATGCCGCCGCCACCGCGAGGGAAGCATTCTGTGCAGATTTTTAACCCTGCGATGGCGCCCCGGCCATTGCGCCGCGCCGCGCGACGAGGGGCAGCAGACACGCCGCGACGGCGAGATTGGCGATGGTCACGCCGCCGAGAACGAGCAGCGTGCCGCGTGGTCCGGCGACGGCCAGCAATGCCTGGCCAACGCTGGGCGAGGCTGCCTGCGCGAACAGCACGGGCAGGGCGAGCCGACCCATCAGCGCAGCGTAGCCGTGCGGGCCGAACAGGGCGAGCGGCAAGGTGCCACGCGCGACCGAGCGCAGCCCGTTGCCCGCGCCGTAGAGAATCAGTCCGAGCCAGGCGATGCGGAGATCGGCCAGCAGCACCCCGATGCCGAGCGCGACCAGCAGCGTCGCACCGAGCATCGTCCAGATCGGGTGGTAGCGGCGGCCGAACAGGATTTCGATGACCCGCGCCGCGACCTGGCTCGGCCCGATCATCGCGCCCAGCGCCACCGCCGCGCCCGCGTCGAGACCGGAGGCCTTGAGAATGGTCAACAGGTGCACTGCCACGACCGTCATCGTCACGACGGCAAGAGTGAAGGTGAGGGCGGTGAGGACGAAAGCGAGACGCTCGGCGACGGATGTGGGATTCGCGGCGGACACTGAGCGGACGCGCGCCGGCGGCGCGGCGCGGCGCTCTTCGCGTGGCAGCGCGAAGACGTACAGCGGCAGAAGCAACAGCAGATTCACGGCGGCATACACGAAGCATGTGGCACGCCAGCCGAGCTGCGCGGCCATCAGCGCGGTGAGCGGCCAGCAAATGGTGCTGGCGAACCCGGCATAGAGTGTCACCGCCGTGATCGGGCCGCGTGCTTCCTCGCCGTAGGTGCGGCCCAGCGCGGCAAAGGCCGGATCGTAGAGGCCGCTGCCCATGCCCAGCCCGAGCACGAGCCAGCCCATCTCGTAGGTCATCAGGCTGTGCGCAAGTCCCAGCAGAATCAGCCCGGTGGCGAGCAACAACGCGCTCGCCACCAGCACCGGGCGGCCGCCAAGGCGCTCGATCTCCCGCCCGACCCATGGCGAGACCAATCCGGCGACCAGCAGACCCAGAGACAGCCCGCCAAGCACCCAGCCCGGCGCCCAACCGGTGTCAGCAGCAATCGGGCCGGCAAGGACGGCGGGAAGATAGTAGCTGGAGCCCCAGGCGAAAATCTGGTTGAGGCCGATAACCGCGACGACAGCGGCCCTGCTCCGCGTGGCTGGCATTCGACCTCCCCGCTCTTGGCGGGAAGCCTATACCGGCCTCAGTGATGCGCAACCCGGGATGCGCAGCAGACGATGCGTATCCTGGCGGTGCGCAGCCCGCCTCAGGCCGCGCAGCTTGGCAGCGGAAACGGAATGATGTCGGCCTGTCCACGCTGCGGCGCGCGCGCCGAGGCGTGGAGCGCCAGCGCGCGCCGAGCGCCGGCGAGCAGGGCGACGAATTCAGCCTCGCTGACGCCGTCGCTCGCCATCACCAGCCGCGTGATCGGATCCTTGACCAGGGTGTCGAACGTCAGTTCCTGTTCCACCGGCGTGTCCCCCTCTGAATTTGTCCTGCCTCAACGTCCGCATCCTAGGTCAGACCTGGTTGCGTTTTGATGGTCGAAAGATGAACAAATCCACTTAATCTTCGTTGCCATTTCGGCAGACTGGCGGGCGAATGGGACAATTTCATGGCCGGCGACAGCGCTGGGTCAGGTCAGCCGCGGTTCGATCCAGCGCGCCCAGGCACCAAGATGGCTCGTGCTGCCCGGCGCCATTTCCGTCTGCAGCACCACCTCGTGCACGCCTTCGACCCGGGGCAGCGCCTCGGACCACTCCCCACTCGCACCGGGCAGCACCCGCCGCGCCGCCTCGAGGAGGCAGGCACCATCGGCCAGACGACGGATCATGACCCGGAAAACGACATCCTCCCCGCCGCTGCCGGCATGGGCGAGGGTGACGGCGAACCGTGTCTGACCGCTGCCGCTGATGCTGAAGACCGCCGCCGCCGGCGGGGCGCCGGGCGCGTTCGGATGGAGTTGCAGCCCCCGATCCTCGAACAGGAACAGCGCCCATGGCTCCGCCGCGACATGCTCCAGCCGCAGCGTCAGCCGCCGCGGTCCGGCATCCAGCAAGGGCAGCACCGGCGGAGAGGGGAAGGCCGGCTCGGGCGGCGCATCGATGCGGCGGTAGAGATCGATCTCGCCGCAGCGGACATGGGCGAACCGCTCCGGCCCAAGGCTGGCGGCGACCGTCGTGCTCGCCCCCGGAACGAGGTGGTCTTGCGTGGCGATGGCCAGCGTCTCGACCCTGTCCAGCCAGCCGGGGGAGACATCGGCGAACAGCGTCGCCTCGAACCCCGCGATGTCGCAGACGACGAAATCGGCCTGGTCCCAGCCGCGCAAGCGCAACAGATCTGGCACGCTGTAGGCCGGCATGGTGAAGACGCCGGACTCGCTCGTCTCGGCGAGTTCGAAGCTTCGGTCGCCGTCGCGTGTGCCGGCGACGCGGACCCGCCCGGTGACCCGGCCCACCGCGGCATTCACCTGAGCGATGCGCCGACAGGGCAGGGTGTTCATCAGCAGCAATCGGAAGTTCGTCGCGATCGGTTCGACGGTGAGAATCTGAGCCGTCGGGAAGCGGGCTGCGAGAAAGACCGCGCCATAGCCGGCATAGCCGCCGAGATCCAGAATGCACCGCGGCGGGCGGGCCGGGGTGAAATCGTAGCGGCCACCCTCGAACACCGCGCGCAGGGCGGCGAAGTCCGTGCTCGCACAGCGGAAATGCAGCGGGAAGGGAAGTTCCGGCAGCACCGCGCTGGCCAGCCCGACATGGCACGCGGAGAGCTCCGCGAGATGGTCGAAATAGGTCCGGCGCAACCGCCCATCCCCAGGCGCCGCTGCCAGGGCCTGTTCCAGCGCTTGCTTCACCGCCCCGGCGGGGTCGGCGACCGGCTCCGCCATCAACCGCGAGCCCGCACGGACGGCGCGGTGAAGTCGAGCTGCGGGCCGAGGGGGACGATCCTGGTCGGATTAATGCCGCCGTGGCTCATGTAATAGTGCCGCTTGATGTGCGTGAAATCGACGGTCTGCGCGATGCCGGGCAGCTGGAAAATCGCCCGCGCGTAGTCCCAAAGGTTCGGATAATCGACCAGCCGGCGCAGATTGCACTTGAAATGGCCGACATAGACGGGATCGAACCGCACCAGGGTGGTGAACAGGCGGATATCGGCCTCCGTCAGCCGCTCGCCGCATAGGTAGCGCCGCCCGGCCAGGCGGGCTTCCAGCCAGTCCAGCGTCTCGAACAAGGGTCCGATCGCCTCCTCGTAGGCGGCCTGGGTGGTGGCGAACCCGGCCCTGTAGACGCCGTTGTTCAGCGTCGCATAGATGCGCTCATTGAGGGCGTCGATCTCGGCGCGCAGCGGCGGGGGGTAGTAGTCGCCCGGCCGCGCGCCGCATGCGTCGAACCCGCTGCCGAGGATGCGCAGCAGTTCGGCGGACTCGTTGTTGACGATGCGCTCGAGCACGCTGTCCCACAGCACCGGAACGGTGACCCGGCCAGTATAGGCCGGCACCGCGCGGGTGTACAGTTCATGGAGATAGCGCAGGCCATAGAGCGGATCGGGCACGACAGCTTCGCCGGGGGCGAAGGTCCAACCTTGCGGCCCCATCAGCCAGTGCGTGACCGAGACCGGCAGGATCGCGTCGAGCTGCTTCAGCGCCCGCATGATCAGGACCCGATGCGCCCAGGGGCAGGCGAGCGAGACATAGAGCCGGTAGCGCCCGGGCTCGGGCGGGTGCGCTCCGCCAACCTCGATCTGTCCACGGAACTGCGTCTGCGGACGCAGGAAGCGCCCATTGGTCGCCGCGGGCGGCTCCTGTTCGTGCCACACGCCCTCGATCAAAAGGCCCATATCACCCAGCCCATGCGTGATGTCTCGGCCGCGGCTCGTCCAGGCTCGTGGCGACGGGGCGCCTCACGTCGGCTGCGTGCGCTTGTGCGCGGCGAGCGCCATCAGCCGCTGATCCCGCCACGCCGCGCGCGCCGGCAATGCGGCGGCCGGCAGCGCCGCGCGGCGGGTGGCGTCGAGTTCGGCGACCAGGGCCGGCGTCAGCCGGCATGGCGTCATCTCCTCCTGCACCTGCTCGTAGAGCGCGCCGTAGCGGGCGCAGTAATCCGCCAGCCCGCCCGGCGCGTTCAGGTCGATGGTCTCGAACGGCCCCATGAATGCCCAGCGCAGGCCGAGCCCGTGCTTGATCGTGGCGTCGAGGTCTTCCTGTGAGACGACGCCGTCGCGGACCAGACGAAAGGCCTCGGCGACGAGGGCGATCTGCAGCCGGTTGAGGACGAAACCGGGGACCTCCTTGTTCACGGTCGCCGGCACCTGTCCCGCCGCTTCCATCAGCGCCCTGGTCCGCGCCACGGTCGCCGGATCGGTCCAGGGTGCCGGGCAGAGTTCGACGATGGGGACGAGATAGGGCGGGTTCACCGGATGGGCGACGAGGCAGCGGCCGCGTCCGGCGAGATTGCCGGTGAAGGCGCTGGCCGGAATGCCGGAGGTCGAGCTCGCGAGCACGGTCTCCGGCGCCGCGAGCCGGTCGAGCTCGGCAAAAATATCGGCTTTTTCAGCCACCCGCTCGGGCCCGTTCTCCTGGACATGGACCGCTCCGGCCAGCGCATCGGCCAGGCTCGGCGCCGGCCGGATGCGGGCGAGCACGGCGCCCGGCGGATCGGCAACGAGCCCGAGTTCCGCCAGTTCCGGCAGGCGCTCGGCGATGAAGGCGAGCGCCGCCTCGCCCGCGCCGGGTGCCGGATCGTAGAGCGCGACCTCGAACCCCGCGCGGGCGAACACCATAGACCAGGAACGGCCGATCAGACCGGCTCCGACCACTGCGACTTTCGGCATCGACTTCCTCCCGCGGTTCGGAGCGCAGCAAACCACCGCCGGGCGAGCACAGCAACGTCACCGGGTGCGCCGGCGCCTTTGTCGACGGCGGGGCCGGTGCTATAGGCGCCGGCGCATGACCGATGACCCACCCCCGAACCCGGCGCTGCTGCCCTCTGGGCTGCGCGACCTGCTGCCGCCCGACGCGGAGATCGAGGCTGCCTCGGTCGAGGCGATCATGTCCAGCTTTGCCGCGCATGGGTATCAGCGGGTGAAGCCGCCGCTGCTCGAATTCGAGGACTCGCTGCTGGCGGGCGCCGGCGGTGCCGTGGCGGAGGACACGTTCCGCCTGCTCGATCCCGACAGCCACCGGATGCTGGCGCTCCGCTCGGACACGACCCCGCAGGTGGCCCGCATCGCGGCCACGCGGTTGGCGGCTGCGCCCCGGCCGCTGCGCCTGTCCTATGCCGGCCAGTGTCTGCGCACGCGCGGCACCCAGCTGGCGCCGGACCGGCAGGTCGCGCAGGCCGGCATCGAGCTGGTCGGGGTCGACAGCCCGGCGGCCGATGCGGAAATCGTGCTCGTCGTCGCCGACGCGCTGGCTGCCGTCGGGCTGACCCGGTTCAGCTTCGACCTCACCCTGCCGCCGCTGGTGCCGGCGGTGCTCGCCGCCGCCGGCCTCGACGAGGCGCTACGACGGGGGCTGGCCCGGGCGCTCGATCGCAAGGATGCCGCCGCGGTCCGCGCCCATCTCGGCCCTGACGGCGCTGCGCTGGCGAGGATGCTGATCGAGCTGCTCCTCGCCGCCGGCCCCGCGGATCGGGCGCTCGCCGCGCTGGAGGCGGCCGATCTGCCCCACGCCGCCCGGCCCCTCGCGGTGCGGCTGCAGGAAACGGTGGCGGCGATCCGCGCCCGCGCGCCGGAGCTGAAACTCACCGTCGATCCGATCGAGTTTCGCGGCTATCTCTATCACACCGGCGTGTGCGTCACTGTCTATGCGCCCGGCCGGCAGGAGGAGCTTGGCCGTGGCGGCCGCTATCTCAGCGGCGAATCGGAGCCGGCGACCGGCGTGACCCTGTTCCCGGAGGCCGTCCTGCGCGCGGCCCCCCGCCAGACACCGCGACCGCGCGTCTTCGTCCCGTTCGGTATCGAGGCCGAGGCGGCGACCGCGCTGCGGCGACAGGGCTATGCCACCGTCGTCGCGTTCGAGCCGACGACAAACCCCATGGCCGAGGCGCGCCGGCTGGAGTGCGCCCAGATTCTCACCGAGCACGGCCTCAGCGCCGTGGCAACGGAGTAGCGCGATGGCCAACGTCACCGTGATCGGCGCCCAATGGGGCGACGAGGGCAAGGGCAAGGTGGTGGACTGGCTCGCCAGCCGCGCCGACATCGTCGTCCGCTTCCAGGGTGGGCACAATGCCGGGCACACGCTGGTCGTCGGGGGGGAGACCTACAAACTGTCGCTGCTGCCGAGCGGGCTGGTTCGTGGCAAGCTCGGCATCATCGGCAACGGCGTCGTCGTCGATCCGCACGCGCTGCTCGAGGAGATCGAGCGAGTGCACGGCCAGGGGCTGGCGGTGGGGCCGGAGAATCTGCGCATCGCCGAGAATGCGCCACTGATCCTGAAGGTCCATGCGGCGCTGGACCGCGCCCGCGAGACGGCGCGTGGCGAACGCAAGATCGGCACGACCGGGCGCGGCATCGGCCCGGCCTACGAGGACAAGGTCGGGCGCCGGGCGATCCGCGTCTGCGACCTGGCGGAGCCGGAGACGCTGGCCGAGAAGCTCGATGAATTGCTGCGCCACGCCAACGCGCTGCTCGTCAGCCTGGGCGCGCCGACCTTCGCCCGCGACGATCTGCTCGCCGATCTGCTCGCCCTCGCTCCTCGGCTGCTGCCCTTCGCCGAGCCCGTGTGGCAGCGTTTGGACGAGGCGCGCCGGGCCGGACGCCGGATCCTGTTCGAGGGCGCGCAGGCGGTGATGCTGGATGTCGATCACGGCACCTACCCGTTCGTGACCAGCAGCAACACCGGCGCGGCCACCGCCGCCTCCGGTGCCGGGATTGCGCCGGCGGCGGTCGGCTTCGTGCTCGGCATCGCCAAGGCCTACACCACCCGCGTCGGCGCCGGACCGTTCCCGACCGAGCTCACGGACGCGACGGGACAGTTGCTTGGCGATCGTGGCCATGAATTCGGCACCGTGACGGGAAGGCGCCGGCGTTGCGGCTGGTTCGACGCCGCGATGGTGCGCCAGGCGGTGAAGGTGGGCGGCATCCAGGGCCTGGCGCTGACCAAACTCGACGTGCTGGACGGTCTGCCCGAACTCCGCCTCTGCACCGGCTACCGTCTGGGAGAGGAGACCGTGCGGCACGTCCCCGCCGGGCAGCGCGCGCAGGCCGCGCTGGTGCCGATCTACGAGACGCTGGAAGGCTGGTCCGGCTCCACCCGCGGCGCCCGGTCCTGGGCGGATCTCCCGGCGCAGGCGGTGAAATATGCCCGCCGCATCGAGGAGCTGGTGGAGGCGCCGGTGACGCTGCTCTCCACCAGTCCCGAACGCGACGACACCATCCTGATGCGTGATCCCTTCGAGGGCTGAACCCCCGCGGCGAGCCGAGCGGACGCGCGGCCACGACCGTTCTGCCCGCCTTCATCGGCGGGCGGCGTTCGCATTTCATCAACCACATCGACGTTAGCATGCGCGTGCATTCGCAACCGTTCGGCATGCCATGGCTGATCTCGTTCACGCCGCTGAGCCCGGCCCCACCGATCGCACCGCGTCGGCCGGGGCATCGTCCGGTCTGATCGCGCTGGAGTACGCGGTCGATGCCACCCGGCCGCTGCATGGCGCCGGGGGTGGCCTGGCCACGTTCGCGGCGCGGCATCACACGACGGCAAAATCGGACCTCATTGCGGTTCAGGTGCGGCCCGGCTGGCCACCCCGGGCCGGAGCCCTCGCGCAGCTCGCGGCGGCGACGATCCCGGGGCTGCTGCTGCCATTGGCGCATGGGCCCGGCCCAGCGGCCAATGGCGGCGAGGCCTACTACGTGATCTGCCGCCCGCCGCCCGGCCCATCGCTGGCGGCACCGGGACGAAGCTGGAGCGAGCAGGAGCTGATCGATCTCGTGTTGCGTCCCGTGGCCGCCGCGCTGGAAGGGTTGCGCGCCAAGGGCATTACGCATCGGGCGATCCGTCCGGACAATCTGTTCTCCGCCGGCCCCGGGGAACCGGCGGTCCTCGGTTGTGCCTGGGCCTCACCACCGGGCTGCCTGCAACCCGCGGTCTTCGAGCCGCCCTACAGCGGCATGTGTCTGCCGGCGGGCCGAGGCGAGGGTACCATCGCCGACGACGTCTATGCCCTCGGGGTCACGCTGCTGACGCTCGCCCTTGGCAGGTTGCCCCTCGCCGACCTCGATGACATCGCGATGATCCGCCGCAAACTGGACGTCGGCAGCTTCGCCGCGCTGACGGGCGACGCACGGGTGCCGCCGATGCTGGGCGACCTGCTGCGCGGCATGCTGGCCGAGGATCCGGCACACCGAACCCCACCTTCGATGCTTCTCGATCCGGCCGCGGCGCGTCAGCGGCGCCTCGCCGCGCGCCCGGCGCGGCGGGCGACGCGCCCGCTGCAGGTGCTGGCGATGCCGGCCTGGGATGCGCGCGGTCTCGCCTTCGCCGTGGCCGTGCAGCCGGAGGAGGGGGCCAGACTGCTGCGCAACGGCGCGGTGGATGACTGGCTGCGGCGCTACCTCGGGGATACGATCCTGTCGGCGCGCGTCGAGGAAGCGCTGCGGCTGCGTGGGCAGGACAGTGGCGAGGACGAATCGCGAGCGGACGCGATGCTGGCCATGCGCGCGGTGGCCGCGCTCGACCCGTTGGCGCCCCTTTGCTGGCGCGGTCTGGCGGTGGCGCTCGACGGGTTCGGCCCGGCGATCGCGTCGACGGTGACCGCGGGGCCGCAAAACGATCGGGCGCGCTTGCAGGAGATTCTTGAGGTCGAAGCGATCGGCGCCTGGCTGACCAACGCCGAGAATCACCCCGATGGCACGGCGCTGCGCCAGCAGGCGCGCATGTGGCGGAGTTGGCTCCGGCCCCGCAGCCTGGACGGCGGAATGGCGCGTGTCGCCTACGCGCTCAACCCCCTGCTGCCTTGCGCCAGTCCGCTTTTCGCCGGCCGCTGCGTCGCCCGCCTGAGCGACGTGCTCGGCGCCTTGGAGAGCATCTCCGCCCGCGCGGACTCCCGGCGCCTATCGCCGCTCGACGCCCACCTCGCGGCGTTCCTCGTCGCGCGCCAGGATCTTGCCGGCGGCAGCGCGCTGCTCTCCGACAATGCCGTGAGCAGTGCGCCGCCCCCGCTCGCGGTCCAGATCGCCGCGCTCGCCGCCCTGCAGCGTATCGATCCGCGCCCGCTCCCCGGGCTTGCGACCTGGCTCGCCGAGCAGGCCGAGCCGACCTTGCAGGATTGGCATAGCCGGACGCGACGGGAGTCCATGCGTCGGCAGCTTCAGGCGTGCGCGGCGAACGGCCAGCTGGGCCGCTTGCTTGCGCTGCTCGATGACCCCGAGGCCCGCCGCACCGACGCCCTGGGCCTGCGGGCGGCGACCGAGGCGGTCGCCCGCATCGATGGAGAGCTCCATCATCTTCAAGACGGCGGCGCCGAGCGGGGCGAACTCGCCCGCCGCCTGGGGCATGAGACGGCCGCTGCCACCGGCCTCATCGCGCTGGCGATAACGCTCGGCCTGGCGGCGCTGGGCTAGGCCGATGGCCCGTTCCCGCAGCCCGGCCAAGACCACGCCTCGGCCGCCGCGCTCGCTGGCCTGGCTGCAGGGCTTGCTCTGCGGCGCGCTGATCATGGTCTCCCCGGCGCTGGCGCTGCTCTTCGGCGGCCTGCTCGCGCCCGGTCTGGTAACGCTCGCCATTGATCACATCCCGGGCAAGCCGGTCGCGCGCGCCGTCCTGCTGAGCGGGCTCGCGGCCTGCGTTGCGCCGGCGCGGGAGCTCTGGCTCGCCGGGCTGAGCGTCGACGCCGCCCTCGCCCAGCTCTCGGACCCGCTGGTGCTCGGTACCGCCTGGGCAGCCGGCGCGGCCGGGTGGTTGCTGGCAGAGGTGGCGCCGATCCTCGTCCGCCTGGTTCTCGACGTCCGCAGCACCGCGAGGATTGCGGAGCTGCGCGCGCGCCGGGCCCGCTACGAGGAGGAGTGGGGCTTGCCGCCGATCGAGTGAGGGTGCGCGTTGCTCGCGATCACCCCACATACGATCGCCACACATACGATCGGCTGAGTTGATCTGACGCTGGGTTCGGTCCAAGCTTCCCAGAGCGCACCAGGGTGCGCGTCGAGACGGGGAAATCCCCACCGACGGGGAACGGAGCGGGCCAGGAGACGTCATGGGCAACATCAACGCATCGGTCGATTTCAGCACGCGCGACGAGGGCCGGATTGCGCTGATCGTGATGGATAATCCGCCAGTCAACGCGCTGAAGCACGAGCTGCGCGCGGGCTTGGTCGCAGCCTTGGCCAAGGCTGCGGCGGATGCGGCCGTGCAGGCGGTCGTGCTGACGGGTACCGGACGGTTCTTCTCGGCCGGGGCGGACATCACCGAATTCGGCCAGCCGCGCCGTTCGCCGTCGCTGATCGACGTCATCGCTGAACTCGACGCCATGACCAAGCCGGTGATCGCCGCGGTGAATGGGCAGGCGCTTGGCGGCGGCTGCGAGTTGGCGCTCGGGTGCCACTGGCGGCTGGCGGCCCCTTCGGCCCGGCTGGGTCTGCCCGAGATCAAGCTCGGCCTGCTGCCGGGTGCCGGCGGTACGCAGCGCATGCCGCGCCTCGCCGGCGTGGCGCGAGCGGTCGAGATCATTCTGTCCGGCAACCCCGTGAGCGCGGCGCGCGCGCTGGCCGATGGCATCGTCGATGCCGTGCCGGAGGGCGATCTGCTGGAGGCCGCGCTGGCCTTCGCGCGTCAGGCGGTGGCCGATCGCCGGCCCCTGCGGCGCGCGCGGGACGTGACCGACAAGATCGATACGGCGCGGGCCGATCCGAAAATCTTCGAGACCGCGGCAGCGCCGTTCCTGCGCCGGGCGCGCGGCGAGCAAGCGCCGCAATCCTGTGCCCGCGCCATTCGCGGCGCGTTCGAGCTGCCGTTCGAGGAAGGGCAGAAGCAGGAGCTCGCCCTGTTCCTGGAGCTGCTGCAGGGGGACCAGTCGCGCGCACGCCGGCACGTGTTTTTTGCCGAGCGCGAGGCGCAGAAAATACCGGACATGCCCGCCGGCATCCAGCCGAAGCCGATCGCCCGCGCGGTGGTCGTCGGCGCCGGCACGATGGGCGGTGGCATCGCCATGTGCTTCGCCAATGTCGGCATTCCTGTCACCATTTTGGAGACGGAGCAGGCGGCGCTCGATCGCGGTATGGCGCGGATCGCCGACAACTATCGCACCACGATCGCGCGCGGCAATCTGACCCAGCCCGAGATGGACAAGCGCATGGCGGCGCTGACGCCGAGCCTCGATTTCGCGCGGATCGCCGAGGGCGACATCGTCATCGAGGCGGTGTTCGAGGAAATGGGCCTGAAGCAGAAGGTGTTCGCTGACCTCGATCGGCTCGCGAAACCAGGCGCCCTGCTCGCCACCAACACATCCACGCTCGATGTCGATGTCATCGCCCGCTCGACCGGTCGGCCGGCGGATGTCGTCGGGATGCACTTCTTCAGCCCTGCCAATGTGATGAAGCTGCTCGAGGTGGTGCGCGGCAAGGCCACGTCGCATGAAGCGCTCGCCACCGCCATGGCAGTCGGCAAGCGCATCGGCAAGATCGTCGCTGTTTCCGGTGTGTGCGACGGCTTCATCGGCAACCGCATGCTGGCGCGCCGTTCGACGGAATCGGAGCGGCTGCTGCTCGAGGGCGCGCTGCCGCAGGATGTGGATGCCGTCGTTTACGATTTCGGTTTCCCCATGGGCCCGTTCGCGATGGGCGACCTTGCCGGGCTCGATGTCGGCTGGCGGATTCGCAAGGGGCGGGGCATCACGGCCGCCGTCTCCGATGCGCTCTGCGAGGCGGGCCGCTTCGGGCAGAAGACCGGTGCCGGGTACTATCGTTATGATGGCCGCACGCCGACGCCGGATCCCGAGGTGGAGCGCATCATCCTTCAGGCCGCGGTGCGTGCGGGCATCGCTCGGCGGACCATCTCGCGCGAGGAAATTCTCGAGCGCATGATCTATCCGATGATCAACGAGGGCGCGCGCATCCTCGACGAAGGCATCGCGATGCGTCCGGGCGACATCGATGTTGTCTGGATTTATGGCTATGGCTGGCCGGCTTGGCGCGGTGGACCGATGTGGTACGCTGATAGCGTCGGGCTGCGGGTGATCCGCGATCGGCTCGCCGCCTATGCCGAGCGCAGCGGTGATGCCAGCCTGCGGCCGGCGCCGCTGCTGGAGCGGCTGGTCGCGGAGGGGCGCGATTTCGCCTCGCTTGCCACCGGAAAGGCGGGGACATGAGCGGGCGACCATTCGCCTGGGAGAAGTCCTACCCGCCGACGCTCGACTGGGGCGCGCCGATCGCCACCAGCACGCTGCCGGAGATGTTCGACGCCGCGGTCGCGCGCTTCGGAGACCGGCCGGCGCTGGAGTTCAATGACCGGCGCATGTCCTATCGCGAGCTGGATGCGCGTATCCGGGCCGCAGCCGCTGGATTGGCAGCCCTCGGCGTGCGCCCTGGTGTTTCCGTGGCGCTCTATCTGACCAACACGCCGTTTCATCCGATCGCCTTCTTCGCGGTGCTGCGGGCTGGTGGCCGCGTGGTGCATCTCAGCCCGCTCGATCCTGTACGCGCGCTCCGCTACAAACTCGAGGATAGCGAGGCGCGCATTCTGGTGACGGCCAATATCGCGAGCCTGTTGGGAAACGCCGAGCGCCTGCGGGCCGAGGGTGCGATCGACCATCTGGTCGTCGGGGAGTTGGAGGAGTTCGGGTCGGATCTTGGCGGCTTGCCATTGCCGCCGGCCGCACTGGCCTTCTCACGTCTGGGCGAGGCCGCGCCGGTGCCGCGCTGGCCGGTGATCGACAAGGAGGATGTGGCTGTCCTGCAATATACCGGCGGCACCACCGGCCTGCCCAAGGGCGCCATGCTGACGCATGCGAATCTGACTGGTGCAGTTTCCATCTACCAAGTTTGGTACGATGGCACGGGACGAACGGTCGATGCGAGCGACCGTGTCATCTGCGTGCTGCCGCTGTTTCATATCTATGCCCTCAGCACCATCCTGTTGCTGTGCATCCATCGGGGCACCGAGATCCTGCTGCGCCAGCGCTTCGATGTGGAGACCACGCTGCGCGACATCGAGCTCAAGCGCGCCACCATCTTTCCCGGCGTGCCGACGATGTGGATCGCGCTCAACAACCATCCCGGGATCGAGACACGGGATCTGTCCTCGCTGCGCGCGATGAGTTCCGGGGGCGCGCCGCTGCCGACGGAGGTCGCCGAGCAACTCGAGCGTCTCACCGGCCACCGGCTCGCCGGCGGCTGGGGCATGACCGAGACCTCGCCGGCGGGCACCAGCTTGCTGCCGGGCCAGGCCAATGCGCCGGGCCTGGTGGGGGTGCCGCTGCCCGGCATCGAGATGGACGTGGTTGCCATCGACGATCCTGACCGCGTTTTGCCGCCAGGCGAGACGGGAGAAATCCGTGTTCGTGGGCCGAACGTGACGCGCGGCTACTGGCGCCGGCCGGAGGAGACCGCCACCGCCTATGCCGGCGGGTTCTTCCTCACGGGTGATGTCGGCTACATGGACGAGAACGGGTTCTTCTATCTTGTCGATCGCAAGAAGGACATGATCATCTCGGGTGGATTCAATGTGTATCCGACGATGATCGAGCAGGCGATCTATGAGCATCCGTCGGTCGAGGAAGTGATCGTCATCGGCATCCGCGATCCCTATCGCGGGCAGGCGGCCAAGGCGTTCATCCGGCTGCGTGATGGTGCCCCGGCCTTCAGCCTCGAAGAGCTGCGCGCGTTTCTTGCCGAGCGCCTTGGCCGGCACGAGATGCCGGCCGCGCTGGAGTTCCGTGCCGCGCTGCCGAAGACCCCGGTCGGTAAATTGTCGCGCAAGGAACTTGTCGAGGAAGAGCGCGAGCGGGCTGAGCCCGTAGCCCAGAACTGATCACAGGGAAGAGCAGAGCATGGTTCAGGCTGTCATCGTAGCCGCCGCACGCACGCCGATCGGCAAGGCCGGACGCGGCGCCTTCAACATCACCCATGGGGCCGAAATGGGCGGGCACGTGATCGCCCATGCCGTCCAACGCGCTGGGATCGAGCCCGGCGCCGTCGAGGAAGTCGTACTCGGCTGCGCCATGCCGGAGGGTGCGACCGGCGGCAATATCGCGCGCCAGGCGGCATTGCGCGCTGGAATCCCCGTCAGCGTCTCGGCGATGACCGTCAACCGTTTCTGTTCTTCCGGACTCCAGGCGATGGCCATCGCGGCGGGGCGCATCGTCAATGATGGCGTACCGGTCGCCGTTGCCGGCGGGCTGGAATCCATCAGTCTGGTGCAGGAGAGTTCCAACCGCTTCCATGCGCGCGATGAGTGGCTGCTCGAGCACAAGCCGGAAATCTATCTGAGCATGATCGAGACGGCCGATATCGTTGCCAAGCGCTACGGTGTCTCGCGCGAGGCGCAGGACGAATACGGGCTGCAGAGCCAGCTTCGCATCGCGGCCGCGCAGCAGGCCGGGCGGCTCGACGCCGAGATCGTGCCGATGACGACGACGAAATCGGTCACCGACAAGGCCACCGGCGAAACCCGCACCGAGACGGTGACCTTGCGGCGCGACGAGTGCAACCGTCCGGATACGACGCTCGAGGGGCTGGCAAAGCTCAAGCCGGTGCGCGGCGAGGATCAATTCATCACCGCCGGTAATGCCAGCCAACTCTCGGACGGCGCAGCGGCGCTGGTGATGATGTCCGATCGCGAGGCGGAGCGGCGCGGTCTCACACCGCTCGGCGTGTTCCGCGGACTCGCTGTCGCCGGCTGCGAGCCGGATGAGATGGGCATCGGCCCGGTCTTCGCCGTCCCGCGTCTGCTCGAGCGGCAGGGACTCAAGATGGACGACATCGATCTCTGGGAGCTGAACGAGGCCTTCGCGTGCCAGGTGCTCTATTGCCGCGATCGGCTCGGCATCCCCAACGAGATCCTGAATGTCGACGGCGGCTCGATCGCCATCGGCCATCCCTATGGGATGAGCGGAGCGCGCATGTCCATGCATGCCCTGTTCGAAGGGCGCCGGCGAGGCGCCAAGCGCGCGGTCATCACCATGTGCATCGGCGGCGGCATGGGCGCTGCCGGACTGCTGGAAATGGCCTGAGGAGCACGCGTCATGGATCTGAGCTTCACACCCGAGGAGCGCGCCTTCCGGGAGGAGGCGCGGCGCTTCTTCCGCACCGAAATCCCGCAGGCGATCCGCGACAAGGTGGCGGAGGGCCGCCACCTTTCACGCGAGGACATCGTGACGTCCCAGCGCATCATGAACGGGCGCGGCTGGGCGGTACCGCATTGGCCGCGCGAATGGGGCGGACAGGATTGGAGTCCGATCCAGACCTATTTCTATCAGGACGAGATGCAGTTGGCATCGGTGCCGTCGCCGCTGCCGTTCAACGTCAGCATGGTCGGTCCCGTCATCGCCACCTTCGGCAACGAGGCGCAGAAGCGCGCGTTCCTGCCGAAGATCGCCAATCTCGATATCTGGTTCTGCCAAGGTTTCTCCGAGCCTGGGTCGGGGTCTGATCTGGCGTCGCTGCGCACGACGGCGAAGCGCGATGGCGATGAGTATATCGTCAACGGCCAAAAGACCTGGACGACGCTGGCGCAGTATGCCGATTGGATCTTCTGCCTCGTCCGCACCGACATGGCGGCAAAGAAGCAGGAGGGCATCTCCTTCCTGCTCATCGACATGAAATCGCCCGGGATCACCGTACGGCCGATCCAGACCATCGACGGCGGCCGTGAGGTCAACGAGGTGTTCTTCGACGAGGTGCGCGTCCCGGTTTCGAACCTCGTCGGGCAGGAAAACAAGGGTTGGGATTACGCGAAGTTCCTGCTCGGCAATGAGCGCACCGGCATCGCTCGTGTCGGGACATCCAAGGAGCGCATCCGCCGCATCAAGCAGCTCGCGGCGCTGGAGTTCGTCGGCGATATGCCGCTCATCGAGGATGCGCGCTTCCGCGAAAAGCTCGCCGCCGTCGAGGTCGAGCTCAAGGCCCTGGAGTTGACACAGCTGCGCGTCGTCGCGAACGAGCGAAAGCTGGCCAAGGGAAAGCCGGATCCGGCCTCCTCGATCCTGAAGATCAAGGGCTCGGAAATCCAGCAGGCGACGACCGAATTGCTGATGGACGTCGTGGGCCCCTATGTCACGGCTTATCGGGAGGAGCGCGAGGAGGGCTGGAACGAACCCCCGGTCGGGCCGGACTATGCCGCGACCGCGGCGCCGACCTATTTCAACTGGCGGAAAATCTCGATCTACGGTGGCTCGAACGAGATCCAACGCAACATCATCGCCAAGGCGATCCTGGGGCTCTGACATACTCATGGATTTCGATCTCAACGACGAGCAGCGCCTGCTCAAGGACAGCGTCGACAAGCTGATTGCCACCGAATACGAGTTCGAGCGCCGCAAGCGCTATGCCGCCGAACCGGATGGCTGGAGCCGCGCGCTGTGGGCGAAATATGCGGAACTCGGGCTGCTCGGTCTGCCCTTCGCCGAGGCCGATGGCGGCTTCGGTGGTGGGCCGGTCGAGACCATGATCGTCCTCGAATCGTTCGGCCGTGGCTTGGTTCTCGAGCCCTATTTCGCAACGGTCGTGCTCGGTGGCGCGCTTGTGCGCCATGGCGCGAGCGCGGCGCAGCGCGCGACGCTGGTTCCGCGGATCGCCGACGGCTCGCTGCTGCTCGCCTTCGCCTGGATGGAGCGGCAATCGCGCTACAATCCCGCCGACGTGAAGACCACGGCGCGGCGCGACGGCGGCGCCTGGATCCTGAATGGCGAGAAGAGCCTCGTTCTGCATGGCGATGTCGCTGACAAAATCGCCGTCACCGCGCGGCTCTCCGGCAACCAGCGGGACCGCGCCGGCATCGGTGTCTTCCTGGTCGATGCCTCGGCGCCGGGCGTGCAGCGCCGCGGCTACCCGACGCAGGACGGCTTGCGTTCGGCCGAGATCACGCTCGTGGATGTTCGCGTCGACGCCGCCGATACGCTCGGCGAGCCCGGTGATGCCATGACGTTGGTCGATCGCGTCACCGACGAGGCCATCGCCGGACTCTGTGCGGAGTCGATCGGGGTGATGTCGGCGATGCACGAGATCACCGTCGAATACCTGAAGACCCGCCAGCAATTCGGCCGGCCGATCGGCACTTTCCAGGCCTTGCAGCACCGGGCGGTGGATATGTTCGTCGCCCTCGAACAGGCGCGCAGCATGGCGATCTTTGCCACCATGATGGCCGGCGAGGCTGACCCGACCGAACGGCGGCGCGCGATCGCGGCGGCGAAGGTGCAGGTCGGGCGCTCCGGGCGGAAGGTCGGCGAGGAAGCGATCCAGCTCCATGGCGGCATCGGCATGACCATGGAGTACAAGGTCGGTCACTACTTCAAGCGCATGACGATGATCGACCGCCGCTTCGGCGATGCCGACTTGCACCTTGCCACGCTGGCGCGGCTGGGCGGGCTCTTCGGTTGAGCGGATCGCCGGGGCCATGCGCCTCGGCGCCCCCGGCCGTGGAGCGAAGCGGCCTCCGAGCGGATCGTGCCGTTCCCGTCCGCGTCGATCTGAGATGAGTTGCTGCAGGCCGATATGTTCAGCGAGCGGGACGGTCCGACCCGATGGGCCCATCGGGTCGGCACGCGCCCCGGTCGCGTCGCCGCAGGCGGCAGGCGGTCCGGGTCAGGTGAAGCTGGGCATCGGCTGGGTGCCGACCATCGCCAGCAATTCCCGGCGCGTCGCCGCATCCTCGCGGAAGGCGCCGAGCATGCGGCTGGTCACCATCGTCACGCCGGTCTTGTGCACGCCGCGCGTGGTCATGCATTGATGCCCGGCTTCGATGATCACCGCGGTGCCTCGCGGCTGCAGCACGTCGTTGATGGTGTTGGCGATCTGCGCCGTCATTTTCTCCTGGATCTGAAGCCGCCGCGCATAGGCCTCGACGACCCGCGCGAGCTTGCTGATGCCGACGACGCGCCGGTGCGGCAGGTAGGCGACGTGCGCCCGGCCGATGATCGGCGCCATGTGATGCTCGCACATGCTTTCGAAGCGGATGTCGCGCAGCAGCACGATCTCGTCGTAGCCCTCGACCTCCTCGAACGTGCGTTCGAGCAGGGACACCGGATCGGTGCCGTAGCCCGCGAACCACTCCTCGTAGGCCCGCACCACGCGCGCGGGCGTGTCCAGCAGACCTTCCCGGGTGGGATCGTCGCCAGCCCAGCGCAGCAGGGTGCGAATGGCTGCCTCGGCCTCCTCGCGGCTCGGCCGGGCCACGGGCTCGGCCGCAACCGTCGATCCGAAGGGTCGGATGATGTTCACGCCTCGGAATCCCCTCATTCTGGCCCGCGTCCCGGAAATTCGCGCCCGAATTTCGAGGCCACCGGCACTTCGCTGTCAGCGCCCAGCTCCTGAAACGCGAGCCGCTTCAGCATCAGGGCGCTTGGACCGGAGGCCAGCCAATCTGCCCCCGATCGCGCATATGGCGCCGACCCCGGATCGCGCAACCCGATCGGCTGGCCCGATCAGTGCACGCCACCGGCTTGATGCGGGCTGTCCAGGCTGAAGGTCGGGATGGCGACATCGAACGTCTCCCCGGAATCGGACACGACCATGTGATAGAGCCCGGTCATGAAGCCCGAGGGCGTCCCGAGCGGAGTGCCGGACGTATATTCGAAACTCTCCCCCGGCTCGAGCATCGGCTGTTCCCCGACCACGCCGGCTCCGTGCACATGCTGCGTGCGCCCGCGCGCATCGGTGATATGCCAGGTCCGCCGCACGAGTTGCACGGTTTCGCGGCCCTGGTTCTCGATCGTCACCTTGTAGGCCCAGACATACTGCCCCGCCTCGGGGCGGGACTGGTCCTCGAGAAAGAAGGCGCGGACGCTGACACGGATGCCGCGCGTGGTCTGGCGGTAAGGTTCGGTCATGGGCAATGCAACCGCGCTCGCGGGCGAAGACCCCGACTACAGCGCGCCGGCGGCCGCTTGTCCAGCGGCGGTCAGCCCGCGCTCGAGATCCGAGACGAGGTCCGCGACATCCTCGAGCCCCACGGACAGCCGCACGACGCCATCGCCGATGCCGAGGCGGGCGCGTTCCTCGGCACCGATCCGCATGTGGGTGGTCGTCGCCGGGTGGGTCACCATGGACTTGGCATCGCCGAGATTGTTCGAGATCGCGATCAGCCGGAGCGCGTTCATGAAGGCGAAGGCTGCCGGCCTGCCGCCGCGCAGGGCGAAGCTGACGAGCGTGCCGCCGTCGCGCATCTGCGCGCGCGCCAGCGCCGCCTGCGGGTGGTCGGGACGAAATGGATACCAGACGAAATCCACCTCCGCGCGGGCGGCCAGGTGGTCGGCCAGGGTCGCGGCGCTGCGGCTGGCGGCGTCGACGCGGAGCTGCAGCGTCTCCAGCCCCTTCAGCAGCAGCCAGGCGTTGAACGGCGAGAGCGCCGGACCGGTGTTGCGCAGGAAGGGCTGCAGCGTGTCGGTGATCCAGCCTTTCCGTCCGAGGACCGCGCCGCCGAGCGTGCGGCCCTGGCCGTCGATGTGCTTGGTACACGAATAGACCACGACGTCGGCGCCGAGGGTGAGCGGTTTCTGCCCGAGCGGCGTGGCAAAGACGTTGTCGACCACAGTGATCGCTCCGGCGGCGCGGGCCAGCGCCGCGATGGCGGCAAGGTCCAGCACCTCGAGCATCGGGTTGGAGGGGCTCTCCAGCAGCACGAGCGCTGCGGGGCGGGCCAGCGCCGCGCGCCACTGGGCGAGATCCGTGCCGTCGACGAACTCGCTGGCGATGCCGAAGCGCGGCAGCAGGGTCGAGACGATCCAGTGGCATGAGCCGAACAGCGCGCGCGAGGCGACGACGCGGTCGCCGGCCTTGAGGTGGCAGAGCAGCGCGGCCGTGACGGCCGCCATGCCCGAGGCGGTGACGCGGCATGCCTCGGCGCCCTCGATCAGCGCGAGACGCTGCTCGAGCATGGCGACGGTCGGGTTGCCGAAGCGCGAATATTGGTATCGGGTGAGACTGCCGTCGAAGGTGGCGGCGGCTTCCTCGGCGCTTTCGTAGACGAAGCCCGAGGTCAGGAACAGCGCCTCCGACGTCTCGGCGTGCTGGCTGCGCTCGATGCCGCCGTGAACGAGAAGCGTGGCGGGACGGAGGCCGGATTGATCGGTCATGATAGCCCTCTCGACGCAAGCTCGGCCGTCGGAGAAGCCGCGACCCCGCCCCGGGATGCGCTCCGCGCGGGAGGGTCAGGGCCTCTTTAGCGCGCTTGTTTCACCTCGCCGCAAGCCGGCCGAACAAATCACGAGGAGTGGCACCACCACCGGAGGGGCTTCTGCCAGGGTGCGATTGCATCGTCAACCCGGGCTTTCTATAAGCGCAGTCGCGCGGGTGTAGTTCAATGGTAGAACGGCAGCTTCCCAAGCTGCATACGAGGGTTCGATTCCCTTCACCCGCTCCAGGCGGCATCAGGGTCGTTGGCGAGCAGGGCCGCGATCTGGCCCGCAAGATCAAAGCCACGGACGGGCTTGCGCATCACGACGACGCCGTCGCCCGCGGCGGCGGTGGCATATTCGTTCCCTGGCTCCCCGCCCGCGTAGCCGGTCAACAGGATGGCGGGCAGGCCGGGGCGGAGGTCGCGAGCGGCCCGGATCAGTGCCATCCCGTCGTCGCCGGGCATGGAGAAATCGGTGACGAGCAAGGCGATCGCGGGATCCGCGGCGAGCCGTTCGAGCGCCGATCCAGCATTGGCGGCGACGGTCACGGCATACCCGTCCTGCTCGAGTTGCTCGGCCAGGGTCTGACGCACGAGCGCGTCATCATCGACGAGCAGCAAGCCCTGTGTCGGTCCCGCGGTCGCCGCAGGTGCGGCGGCCGGCGTCGCGGCGGCGGCGGGCAGGCGCGTGGTTGCCGGCAGCCACAGCGACACGGTTGTCCCGCGCCCGGGGGCGCTGTCCACGCGCATCGCGCCACCCGATTGCTCGGCGAAGCCGCGCGCCATGCTCAGGCCAAGACCGGTACCCTGACCGGGCGGCTTGGTCGAGAAGAACGGTTCGGTCACCCGCCCCAGCGTGGCCGCGTCCATGCCGGACCCGGTATCGGTGGCGCTCAGGCACACGTAGCGGCCAGGGGCGAGTCCGGACGGCGCCGTCCTGCCTTCTTCGACGTTTTCCTCGACGCAGCGGAACCTCAGCGTGCCGCCGTCCGGCATCGCGTCGCGCGCGTTGGTCGCCAGATTGACCAGCACGGTCTCCAGCTGGCCTTTGTCGGCAAACACGCTCGGCAAGCCTGGCGCAACGCTCACCTCGATGTTGACTCGCGAGCCGAGCGCATGCGCTAGTACCTCGCGCATATCGGCGAGTAGCCTGACGACGTCGATCGCTTCCGCGCGAAGATCGCCGCGGCGGGCGAAGGCGAGCAGGCGGCGGGTAATCGCGCCGCCACGCTCGGCCGCAGTCGCAGCCGTCTGGGCCAGGCGCCGCACGCGATCCGGATCGGTGGGACGCAACTCGATCAGCGCCAGGGCGCCGGCGATCGCTTGCAGCACGTTATTGAAATCGTGCGCGATACCGCCGGCAAGCTGGCCCAGCGCCTGCAAACGCTCGGCCTGCGCCGCACGGCGCTGGGCGTCCTCGCGCGCGGCGAGCGCGTCCGCGACGCGCAGCTCGAGCTCGGTATTGAGCCGGCTCAAGGCGGTTTCGGCGGCGCGCCGCTCCGTGATGTCGAAGGCGACGCCGACCAGGCCGGTCACGGTCCCGTCCGCCCCGCGCATCGGTGTCTTGTTGACCAGCAGGACCCGTGTCCCGCCGCCTTCGACCGTGACCAGCTCTTCGACGCTGTCGCTGCGGCCCTCCGCCATCACGCGCTGGTCGCTTTCCATCGCCAGCGCCGCTTCCGCGAGGTCGTGCTGGAAGTCCTCACTGCTCCGGCCGGCGACCGTGCTCCAGTCCCGGCCGATCGTCGCCAGGTACTGGCTGTTGGCGAGCAGGATGCGGCCGGCGCGATCCTTGGCGTAGACCGGGCAGGGCGTCGTTTCGAGCACCGCACGGAGCAGCGTGGAGGCGCGCTCCGCCGCCTCCTCCGCGCGTTTCAGCGCGGTGATGTCGTTGCTCATCTCGATCACCGCCTCGCCGCCCGGGCCGTTGCCCTGGTGTAGGGCCCAATTGCTGACGACGGTGAGCGGAACGCCGTCGCGTCGGACCCGAGCGAGTTCGCCCTGCCAGCGCCCTTCGCGCGTCAGCTCAGCCTCGATCTCCGCGCGCGGCCGTGGGTAGCTGGTGCGGAGCAGGTCTTGGCAGAGCTGCCCGAGCGCCTCCTCCCGCCTATAGCCGTAGAGCCGCTCGGCGCCCTCGGTCCAGTGGGTGATCACCCCGGACCGCTCGCGCAGGAAGCCCTGTGCCAGGCCGAAGGCGCGGGTGAATGTCTGGAGCCGGGCGAGGTCGGCCGCGACGGCACGGCGGATGCGGCGTTGGTCGAAGGCGGCCAGTCCGAGCAGGACGCTGGCGAAGCTGCTCAGCGTGATCACCGCGACCCAGTTCAGAATACTGGCCTCATGCTGGCGCCGGCGCTGGTCCATGAGTCTGGTCTCCGCCGCCGCGTGGATCGCGGCCAACTCGGCGCGGTTGGCATCCATGAGCCGCTTGCCTGTGCCGGTGGCGACCCGTGCGACGGCCTCCGGCCCCGCGCCGGCGCGGCGCAGGGCGATATTCCGCTCGGTCCATTCGAGTTTCGCGGCCGCGAGTTCGCGCAGTCGCTGCAGCCTCGGTGCAGCCTCGGGAATTGGCGCCAGTTGTGCGCCGAGGTCGTCCAGCTCCGCGGCAACCCGGCCGCGACTGGTCTCGAAAGGCTCGAGAAACGCGTTATCCCCTGTCAGCAGATAGCCGCGTTCGCCGGTCTCGACATCGATCAGGCTGCGAATGAAGGTGCTGCCCGCAAGCTCGGCCGCGTGGATCCGGTCGTCGAGGCGGTGACCGACCTGCTCCTCGCCCAGATCGTTGCCCGCAAGCCACCCGGTGAGGGCCAGCAGCAGCACGGCTACGGCCGTCGCGAGCTCCGCGCTAAACCAGCCACGAGGTCGTGCGCGATTGCTCGAATTTTCTGCATCCATCTGCCGGAGTTAGTGATGAACCCAGCAGTATACAAGAATGACAACGATTGCGATTATGTATCAATACGCTATGCGGACGGGGGAGAAAGCCGCGGCGCCTCGCGGTCCGGCCTATGGCGTTGGGGGTGTGGGCGGGGTGAGTTCCGGCAGGATCACCAGCCCGTGCTGCAGCGCCTGGCGGATCAGGCTGCCCTGGAACAGACCGATGCCCTGAGCGAGCCCCCACTCCAGCGCCGCCTCGTGATGCACGCTGGCCAGTACGACCCGTTCGAGGTCGCCGATCGCATCGAGCGCGGCACGGCCGGCGTCGGGCAGGCGGGCGAATTCGGGTGACCAGCGCAGATGGACGTAGTCGAGCCCGAGATCCGACACGGGCAGGGCCGCGAGCAACGGCTGGGCCAGCCCGTGCAGGCCGAGCCGATAGCCGCGCATGCGGGCGAAGTCACGGGCGAAAAGGAAGCCGCGCGGGTCGGCGAGAATGTCGGGTGCGGCGAGATCGAGCACGACCTGCCCGCGCAGCGCCGGCGGCAGGGCGGCATCGAAGCGCTGGAACTCGGCGGAGAGAATCCCGCCGACATGCATGTTCATCGCCAGCGGCCCGGACTGGCGGAGATCGGCCGGCTCGGCCAGTAAAACCAGCAACCGCCGGTCCAGCGTGCGCACGAGGCGGCGGAACAGCGAGCGCTCGGCCCGCAGATTGACGCCGGGAACCATCGTCGCGGCGAGCTCGTCGAGCGCGAGGAAGCGCTTTTCCCAGGCGATCCGGACCGCGCCGCTGCTTGCCACCGCCCCGACCGGCTTGCGCCGGGCGAAGGAGGCGAGATCGGTCTGAGCCAGAGAGTGCTCGAGCGCCGCCAGGGCACGGGTATCGAGCCGCTGCTGTGCCGCCCCGTCCGCGGGCGAAAGCGCTGCATCCTGGGACGTTTCGCGGATCACCTGCGCCAGCGTCTCGGCGTTGGCGGGCAGCTCCAGCCGCTCGATGAGGGTGGAGAAATCCGGCAGCGCCACCGGCATGTCCGCGAGCAGCAGCCGCAGCCCGGCGATCGCCGCCTCCAGCCGCTCGGGGGCCTGGCCACGCCAGACGACGACCGCGGTGCGTTCGGCGATGCGGAACAGCTGGGCGCGGTCGGCCCCGAGGAGCGGATCGAGCGCGGCGAACAGCAGCCGGAGGTGGTGCGGGCGCGTCAGTTCCGCCGGCAGGGCGCCGAGACGCAGGAGCAGAACCTGGCGGTTGATGCGTGCGGCCAGACAGCTCTGGATCAGGCCGGCCAACGCCGCTGCGTCGTCGCGCCGGGGCAGCAGCGCCATCATGGCGTCGTTCCCCTGGGCCCCGTTCCTTTGGGCCGCGGTGCGGATCCCGCCTGATCGAGCAGCGCCGGATTGGTGCAGCCGCGGCGACCGGCCTCGTCGAGGCTGGCGGCGCGGTCGGTGCATTGGCGGAAGCTGCAGCCGCTCGCATGGGGGCAGACCTGCATGCGCTGCGCCGCCAGCATCGCCTCGACATGAGCGCCCTGGACCAGTTCCACCCCTTGCCCGAGACCCCATTCCAGGGCCGCGGCGCTGCCGAGCTGGCGCAGCACCACGCGTTCGGGGCCCAGCGCGCCGAGCGCTTGCGCCAGACGCTCGGCTTCGGCCCCGCCGAGTGCCGTCGCGCCGGGCGGCAGGTCGATGGCGAGCATGTCGGGCTGCAAGGTCCAGGGGCGGGTGAGGGCGAACTGGGTCGGCGTGATCGCGCCGAGCAGGAGCAAGAAGCCCGCCTCCGCCAGTGCTGCGCGTGCCCGCGCATAGCCGCCCGGGTCGGCGCAGGCATCGACGAAGGAGAGCGAGATGCCGAGGCGAACCTCATGCGGGCGGCAAGCGGCCACCAGAGCAAGGAAGCGCTCCGAGACCACGCTGGTCAGCGTCATGCGCAGCAGATAACCCGGCCCGGCACGCTGCGCGCGTACCGCGTCGAGCGGCTGGCCGGTGCCGAGAGCGGCCGTGAGGCCGACCAGGAGCCGCTGGTCGAGCCGCTCGCCGAGATGGCGCGAGAGCCCCGGATCTGCGAGCACCGAAGCGGAACGCGGGTGATGGCGGTGCCATGCGGCGGCCGCGTAGCCGATCTCATGGGCGATGGGCTGCAGCCGCCGGCCCCCGCCTGGGGTGCGGAGCAGGCGAATGATGCTCTGGCGGCGCAGCAATGTGGGCAGCGGCAAGGGCGTCAGCGCCGCCTCGATCTCGTCGACGGTGCCCGGGGGGCAGGACGGATCCTCCTCCAGGCTCTGCTGCGCCGCGCCGGCCTGAGCGGCGGCATAGTCGGCGAGCGCGGCCGCGTCGGTCGCAAGCGCGAAGATCGAGATCGGTGCGCGGCCATCGGCCGTTGCCGCACGAAACAAGCGGGCCAGCGTCTGTGCCAACCCGGCCAGGTCACTGGCCGTGTCCTGGCAGACCAGAACGACGTCGCCGGAATGGAGCGGAAAGATCTGCCCGTCCAGCCGTTCGGCGGCCTCCTGGATCACCGCGAGCGCAATCCGCCGGTGCGCCAGACGTGGCGAGGCGAGGCGCGAGAGGTGCAGCACGAGTGCGACCCGCGGCAGCGGAGTACGCTGGGCACGCTGGGCCAATGCCAGAAGTCGGCCAGCTTCGGGGGGGACCACGGTCACGTCGGCCATTCTGGCCGCGCGCGAGGTGGCCGACCTCGCTGTCTCGCGTTCATTGGGCTCCGCGTCTTGCCTGCGCACCGTCCCGCCGGCGCGGCCACGGCGTACGGCCATGGCGTCGCGGCGGGCATTCGAACTATCATCGGGCTGGCATGATTACTCCCGCGTTACCGGCGCCCTCTCCGCCGCTCTGTCTGCGCCGATGACCCTGTCCGCGACGATCCCGGCGCCGGGGCATCTGCCCTCGGGCCTGCGCGTCTACGCGATCGGCGACATCCATGGCTGCTCGGACCAGTTGGCGGCGTTGCACCGGGCGGTGTTGGCCGACCTTGCCGCCCGCCCCGTTGCGCGCGCGGAGCTGGTGCATCTTGGCGATCTGCTCGATCGTGGGCCGGATAGCGCTGGCGTGATCCGGGCGCTGCTGGCCTTGCGGGACACCGCGTCGCCGGCGCTGATGGCGATCACGCTGCGCGGCAACCACGAGCAGATGGCGCTCGACGCGTTGGCCGGCGACGAGGTCGGGCTCTGGCTCGATAATGGTGGCGCCGCGACGTTGTCGAGCTGGGGCGTGGTGCCGCGGCTGCGCCCGGCCGCCTGGGCCGGGTTGATTCCGCCGTCGCATCTGGACTTCCTGCGGGCACTGCCACTGCGCCACCGCGCCGGCGACTATCTCTTCGTCCATGCCGGCGTGCGACCGGGTGTGCCGCTCGCGGCGCAGACCGCCGACGATCTGCTTTGGATCCGGGAGCCCTTCCTTTCGGCGACCGAGGCGTTCGGGGCGGTCGTCGTGCACGGCCATACGCCGGCGCACGCGCCGGTGGTGCGCGCCAACCGCGTCGGACTCGATACCGGAGCGGTGATGGGCGGTGCGCTGACCTGCGGCGTGTTCGAGGCCGATCGGCTCGGCTTCCTCACCGCCTGAGCGACGGGGCCGGACGCGGCGCGCATCGATGGCAGCTTGCCACGCCGCCGGTGCGGCGCTAGGCGGTATCAATGCACACACGCACGCCTTCCGGGTCCGCGCCGGGCCGTGACGATGCGATGGCGGCGCTCAGCCAGGCCATCGAGCGCTTTTCCCGTGCCAGCGTTCTGGTCGTCGGCGACGCCATGCTCGACCGATATTTCTATGGCCAGGTCACGCGGATCAGCCCGGAAGCGCCGGTGCCGGTGCTGTCGGTCGATCGCGAGGTCGCGCTGCCGGGTGGCGCGGGCAATGTCGTGCGCAACCTTACCGCGCTCGGCGTCGCCGTCGCCTTTGTCTCGGTCGTGGGCGACGACCAGACCGGGTCCGACCTCACCGGGCTGATCGGCGGTCAGCCCGGCGTCGAGCCCTGGCTGCTGGTGCAGGGTGGACGCAAGACCACGCTGAAGACGCGCTTCGTCGCCCTCGGCCAGCAGCTGCTCCGCGCCGATCAGGAACAGACCGACCCGATCCATCCCAAGCTCGCCGAACGCTTGTTGCGCATCGCGCGTGACGCGATGGTGGCGACCTCGGTCACTGTCCTCTCCGACTACGGCAAGGGCGTGCTGGCGGGCGAGGGAGCGACCCAGCTCGTCGCCACGGCACGCCAGGCCGGGCGGCGCGTCGTCGTCGACCCGTGCGGCGGGCTCGAGCGGTTCGCGGGCGCCGACCTCATCATGCCGACGTCGCTGGAAATCACCGAGACGACCGGGCTGGCGGCCGAGACCGACGCCGAGCTCGCCGCCGCCGCCGGCGTGCTGCGCCAACGCCACGGCTTCGGCGCCGTGCTGGTCCAGCGCGGCGAGGCCGGGCTGGCCCTGTGCGACGACGAGGGCACCCGCTTCCTGCCGGCGATCCCGAACGATCCCTATGACCCGTCGGGCCTCGCGGACACCATCATCGCCGTGCTCGCGGCCGCAGTGGCGGCGGGTCTGGCATTGCCGCTCGCGGTGCATCTCGCCCATCTCGCCACCGGCATCAGCGCCGCCAAGCCCGGCACGGCCGTGACGCTTCCCGACGAGCTGCGCGCCGCGCTCGCCGCGCATGCGGCGGCGGCGGCGCAGTAACGGATCGGCCGTCGGTCGCCGCGCCCCGGGACTTGGCTGTGAGGGCGGGCTTTACGTGCGGAACTGGATGACCTCGCGGAGCAGCGGGTAGATTTCCTGCTCCCAGCGCCGGCCGCTGAAGACGCCATAATGGCCGACCGCGGTCTGCATGTGGTGGCGCTTGAAGGCGGGCCGCAGTCCGGTGCAGAGGTCTAGCGCCGCTGCGGTCTGGCCAAGGCCGCAGATATCGTCCCGCTCGCCCTCGATGGTGAGCAGGAACGTGTCGTCGATGGCGTCGAGCCGCACGGGCTGACCGCGCCAGGAGAGCGCCCCGAGCGGCAGCGTGTGGTCCTGGAAAATCCGCTGGACGGTTTCGAGATAGAACTCGGCCGGCAGGTCCATGACCGCGAGATACTCGTCATAGAAGCGGCGATGGCTTTCGGCCGAGGGATGGTCCTCCGTCACCAGCGCGCCGAGATATTTGATCTGGGCCAGCAGGTGCCGATCCAGATTCATCGACATGAAGGCGGAGAGCTGAAGGAAGCCGGGGTAGACCCGCCGCCCTCCGCCCGGATAGCGCTGCGGCACGACCCCGATCATTTTTTCCTCGAACCAGGTGATCGGGCGGGACTTGGCGAGTTGGTTGACCTTGGTCGGGTTGGCGCGGGTATCGATCGGGCCCGCCATCAGCGTCAGGCTGCGCGGCGTGCAGGGGTTGGCGGCTTCGGCCATGACCGCGACGGCGACGAGTGCCTGCACCGTCGGCTGGCACACGGCGACGAGGTGGCTGCGCGGGCCGAGCGCCTCGATGAAGGCGATCAGATGGGCGACATGATCGTCGAACCCGAATGGACCCTCGGCGAGGGGCACGTCCCGGGCGTTGTGCCAGTCGGTGACGAAAACATCGTGCTCGGTCAGCAGCACCTCGACCGTGTGGCGCAGCAGGGTCGGGAAATGACCGGAGAGAGGCGCCACCAACAGCACCTTCGGCTGCCCGGCGCCGACCGTCTCACCGTCCACCTCCTTGCGGAAATGCAGGAGCGTGCCGAATGGCGCGCGCAGCGCTGGTTCCTCGCGCACCTCCGCGCGGACATCGCCGACCATCACCGGATCGAGCCCGAAGCTCGGGCGGTCATGCGTGGTGCCGCCATGGGCGAACACGTCGAGCGCGGCGCTCGCATGGCGCAGACCAAGATCGAGCGCCATGAAGGAGGGCCAGGGCATCGGGCCGGCGAGCCATCCGGAGAGGACGCGCGAGAACGACCCCGCGCTCTGGCGTACCTGCTTGAGGGCCGTGCTGCCGGTTCGGGCGGCGAGCCGCAGCGGATCGACCAGGTCGGCCTGGGCTTGGTAGAGTTCGTAGATCATCCGGCGATCCAGGCGTGGACCGCGCGCGCGTCGCGGCCGTCGTTACGATGGGAGGTCATCCGGGGGGGCGTTCGCCGAGGACCGATCATCGGCGCGCTGGCCAGGACGGGCCGGCATTCAGCGAAAGGGGTTCAGGCATGGCCGAAGCGACGTTGCTCATCAGCAGCAAGAACTATTCCTCCTGGTCGTTGCGCGGGTTTCTGCTCGCCCGCCTGTCGGGGATCGATTTCGTCGAGGAGCGGGTCTCGCCCGAGGATCCGCGAACGAAGGCGGAACTGCTGATGCGCACATCCTCGATTCTCATTCCCTGCCTGATCCATGGCGACGTCTCGGTCTGGGACACCCTGGCAATCGCCGAATACCTCAACGAATCGAAACCATTGGCGCGAATGTTGCCGGAGGACCGGCGGGCCCGGGCCCGCTGCCGGTCGATCAGCGGAGAGATCCACTCCGGCTTCACCGCGCTGCGATCATCGTTGCCGATGAACATCCGGTTCCGCAAGCCGGGGTTCACCATCTGGTCGGCCGCTCAGGCGGATATCGATCATATTTGTGACATGTGGCGCGATTGCCTCACAATCTGGGGTGGTCCCTTCCTCTTCGGTGCCCGGCCGAGCATCGCCGATGCCATGTATGCGCCTGTCGTCTCCCGCTTCACGAGCTACGACGTTGCGCTGGACGATTCGTGCCGAGGCTATTGCGCGACCATCCTGGCCTGGCCGGACATGGCCGAATGGGTCGCCGCGGCGCTGGAGGAGCCGCAGGAGATCGACGAGCTGGATCTCGACTTCTGAGCCGAGCGGCGGTCAGCCGGCATCGAGGGCGGCCCGCAGCGCCCGCCCCTCCTGACCGGCCGGGTCGATCGCGCCGAGGCGCAATGCGAGGTCGATCAGGACCAGATTGACGTTGAACTTGAACTCGTCGGTCTCGCGCATGGCCGCGATCACGCGCGGCAGCGGCCACAGCTCGAAGCCGGCCACCTCGCCGTCGATCGGCTCCGGGGTGAAGGCCTCCGGCAGTTCGAGGTCGAACAGATGCAGGCGATCGCGCCGCAATCCCTCGGGACGTTCCATGCCGTAGGTGATCTGCCCGACCGCGCGCGCCTGGGCCGCCAGCGCCGGCGGAATCCCGGCTTCCTCGGCGGCTTCCTTGATCAGCGTCTCCGCCGGTGTGAGTCCCGCCGGGATGCCGCCGGCGACGAGGTGGTCGAGCTTGCCCGGATCCAGCGCCTTGTCGGCGGCGCGGCGGGCGACCCAGAGATGCACAGCGCTGCGGCGGCGTACCAGGCCGTTGACGTGGACCCCTTCGGCCGCGATGCCGAGCACCGGCAGCGCGCCGCGGTCGATGCGCGCCAGAACCGGTCCGCCGGGCAGCGCGCGCACGTCGAACGCCTCGCCTCGCGGGCGGAAGCGCCCGCGCGCGGCGAGGCTCCCGGCAAGCTCCGGCAGGCGCGCCGCCGTGTCGAGCACCACCGCGCCGGGTTCACGGCCGAGCCCTTCGAGCAGCGCGGCGTCGGCGGGCAGGATCCAGCCCACGGTCGCGGTGCCGACGCGCAGCGCCAGCCGCGATCCGGGCAGGCGGGCAGTGTGGCACGCCTCGATATGCCGCAGCAGGCTGGTGGTCGGCATGGTCCCCACGGTCTTCAGGCCGGGCGCGATGTGGCCCTGCGGCGCCGCTGCCTCAGCTGTTCGGCCCGCGTTCCATCGAGACGGGCTGCCAGCGCCTGAGCCCGCTGCCGACCAGAACGGACGGGTTGACGCAGCTCATCGGCCAGCGCCCGGTGGCGATGAGGGCGAGTTCCTGGCCGACATGGCGTTTGCGCGCGGGATCGAAGCGCGCCGACGCCGAGGCGACATGAGCGGTCAGGATCACGTTGCCCATGCCAAGCAGCGGGTTGTTGTGGCCCGGCGGCTCGGTTTCCAGCACATCCAGCGCGGCGCCAGCGATCCAACCCTCCTGCAGGGCCCGGATCAGCGCCGGCTCGTCCACGGTCGCGCCGCGGCCGGTATTGATGAACAGCGTGGTGGGCTTCATGCGGCGGAAATGCGCCTCGCCGAGCATGTGCCCGGTCTCCGGCGTGCCCGGCGCGTGCATCGAGACGAAATCGGAGCGTTCGAGCACCTCGCCGAGGCTCGCCGGCTCGACGCCGTAGGGGCTCATCGCCAGTTCCTCGATATACGGATCATAGGCGAGCATGCGCAGCCCGAACGGCCGCGCCCGGACGGCGACGGCGCGGGCGACATGGCCGAAGGAGATGAAGCCGAGGGTCTGCCCCATCAGGCGCGGCAGCTTCAGGAGCGCGGGTCGGCCTTCCTTCCAACGCCCCTCGCGGACCATGCGGTCCTGCTCGACGAGCCGGCGGAAACCGCCGAGCAGGAGGGTCATCGCATGGTCGGCAACCTCCTCGATGAACGTGTCGGGGCAGTTCGTCACCGGAATGCCGCGCTCGGTGGCGGCGGCGACATCGACGGAATCGACGCCGACGCTGCCGAGCACGATGGCGCGACAGCGCTCCAGCCCCTCGATAATGCGCCGGGTAATGGGGATCGCCTTGGCATAGAGCGCGTCGGCGTGGCGAGCGCCAGCGATGAAGGCCTCCTCGGAGTGAGCGGGAACTTCCACGATCTCCGCATCCAGCCCTGCGAGCGGCTCCATTTCCGTCTCGTAGCCCCCGCCAGTGACGGAAAAGCTGACCCCGGCCGGGGTCGCGATGGTGAATTTGGCCATTTTATCCTCCCTGGTGGTCTGATTCGGCCATCGCCCGCTGCAGGGTGTTGGCATCGGACAAGGCGCGCCTCGTTCGGCCATGATTGGCCGCGTCGGCGTGGCGCCGCAAGTCCAGTTGACGCGACGAACAATTCGACTATTTCGGAGATATGGAAAAGTCAGATGCCCTCACCGCGCTGGCGGCGCTGGCCCAGGAGACCCGGCTGGACATGTTCCGCCTGCTCGTCGAGGCGGGCGAGGCAGGCTGTCCCGCCGGGCAGATCGGCGAGCGGCTCGGCCTGCCCGCCGCGACGGCCTCCTTCCATCTCGGTCAACTGCGCCAGGCCGGGCTGATCCGCGTCCGCCGCGCTGGCCGCTCGCTGATCTATGCCGCCGAGTATGATGCCATGAACGGCCTGATCGATTTCCTCACCACCAATTGCTGCCACGGCGATCCCCTCGCGTGCGGCCTCGCTCCTTCCCGTCTGCCGGTGCAGCCATGAGTGTCACGATCTACCACAATCCCGCCTGCGGCACGTCGCGCAACGTGCTCGGCCTGATCCGCAACGCCGGCATCGAGCCGGTGGTGATCGAATATCTGAAAACGCCGCCGGGCCGTGACGAACTGGCCGCGCTGATCGCCCGCATGGGGGTCCCGGTGCGCGACCTGCTGCGCCGCAAGGGCGCACCCTACGACGAACTCGGGCTTGACGATCCGGCCCTGGCCGACGACGCGCTGCTGGATGCGATGATGGCGCATCCGATCCTGATCAACCGCCCGATCGTCGTGACCTCCCTCGGCGTGCGGCTATGCCGGCCCTCGGAAACCGTGCTCGGCATCCTGCCCCAGCCGCAGCGCGGCGCCTTCGCCAAGGAGGATGGTGAAGCCGTGGTCGATGCGCGTGGGCGACGTCTGACCTGAGAGAAAGGCCCAGCCCATGCAGCAGCGCCTCGCCACGACGGCCGCCGTCCGTCCGGCATTGAATCTTTTCGAGCGCTATCTGACCCTGTGGGTGGCGCTCTGCATCGTCGCCGGCATCGGGCTCGGTCATGTGGCGCCGCTGCCCTTCCACATTCTCGGCGCGGCGACCGTCGCGCAGGTCAATCTGCCGGTGGCGGCGCTGATCTGGCTGATGATCGTGCCCATGCTGCTGAAGATCGACCTTGCGGCGCTGCGCGGGGTCGGCGCGCACTGGCGCGGCATGATCGCGACGGTGGGGGTTAACTGGCTGGTGAAGCCATTCTCCATGGCGCTGCTGGCCTGGCTGTTCATCGGCGGCCTGTTCCGTCCATTGCTGCCCGCAGACCAGATCGACAGCTATATCGCCGGCCTCATCCTGCTCGCCGCCGCGCCGTGTACGGCCATGGTGTTCGTCTGGTCGAACCTGCTCGATGGCGAGCCGAACTTCACCCTCAGCCAAGTGGCGTTGAACGATTCCATCATGGTGGTGGCGTTCGCGCCGATCGTCGGCCTGCTGCTCGGGCTGTCCTCGATCAGCGTGCCGTGGGACACGCTGCTGCTCTCGGTCGGGCTCTATATCGTCATCCCGGTGATCGTGGCCCAGGCCTGGCGCCGTGCCTTGCTCGGACGTGGCGGGCCGGCCGCGCTGGCGCGCACGCAGGCCTGGCTCGGGCCGCTGTCGCTCCTCGCCCTGCTGCTCACCCTCATGCTGCTGTTCGGCCTGCAGGGCGAAGAGATCGTTCGCCAACCGGCGGTGATCGGGCTGCTGGCGGTGCCGATTCTGGTCCAGGTCTATTTCAATGCGGGGCTCGCCTATTGGCTCAATCGCCGGCTTGGCACCGAATGGTGCGTCGCCGGACCGTCGGCGCTGATCGGGGCTTCGAATTTCTTCGAGTTGGCGGTGGCGACCGCGATCGCACTGTTCGGCTTCCAGTCTGGCGCCGCGTTGGCGACCGTCGTCGGCGTGCTGGTGGAAGTGCCGGTGATGCTATCAGTCGTGCGCATCGTGCGGGCCAGCCGCGGCTGGTACGAGGCCGGCGCGCGGCGTCATGCGGCGCGCCCGGCATGAGTGCCACGGCCAAGGGGGACGGTCCGGCGGTCGAGGCGCCAGAGGCCGCGCTGCCGGCACTGGTGCAGGATTTGCTGCCGCGGCCTGATCCCTCCCGGTTGGAGCCTGCGGCGCGCGCCACCCATCCGCCGCGGATCGCGCTGTTCTATGGTTCGCTGCGGGAGCGCTCCTACAGCCGTCTCCTGGTTCTCGAGGCCGAGCGCATTCTTCGCTATCTCGGCGCCGAGACGCGCGTCTTCGACCCGCGCGGGCTGCCCGTTGTCGATAGCGTTCCCCCCACGCACCCGAAAGTCGTGGAGCTGCGCAGCCTGTCGCAGTGGTCGGAGGGGCAGGTCTGGTGCAGCCCCGAGCGCCACGGCGCCATCACCGGGCTGTTCAAGAACCAGATCGACTGGTTGCCGCTCGCGGACGGCGCCTTGCGCCCGACGCAGGGGCGGACGCTGGCCGTGATGCAGGTCTGCGGCGGCTCGCAGAGCTTCAATGCCGTCAACACACTGCGCCTGCTGGGCCGATGGATGCGGATGTTCACCATCCCGAACCAGTCGAGTGTGCCGAAGGCCTACGAGCAATTCGACGCCGCCGGCCGGATGCTGGCCTCGCCGCTCTATGATCGTGTCGTCGATGTGATGGAAGAGTTGGTCCGGTTCACCTGGCTGCTGCGCGATCGCGCCGACTATCTCACCGACCGCTACAGCGAACGCAAGGACGCCTTCGTGGTGCCCGCCGCGCTGTGACGGCGCGCGGCCATCCGGCCGCGCATGCTCTCGATGCCCGACGAGCGCTTTCAGCCTCCGCGCCCCCGCCGCCCGGCCGGGAGGGCTGAGGGGTGCCGCAGCCATGAGCCGCCTGCAGATCAGCTACATTCTGATAGCACTGCTAATGGTAACGCGAGTTACTAAATTCACTCCTGTCGGCGGTCGGGCACACCTGCACTACCGACCGGGTTGGACGCCCCCGCCGGATCGGGGGGTCGATTGAGAAGGATATTGATCATGAACCGGATGCTTATTTTGGGCGCGACTGTACTGGGCATGGCGGCCGCGGGCATCGTTGCCGGCGACCATCTGCCGGGGTTCGGGATGAACGCGGCGCTGGCGAAGGTGCATACCGAGCAGAACTGGGCCGCTGGCGCGCAAGCCAAGCAGGAGCGCGCGGTTCTCGCCGCAATCCGCACGCCGGAGAACTCCACGGTTGCGGCGCTGCGGAGCGAGCGGAATTCGACCACGGCGGCCCTGCGGACACAGGATAACGCGACGACCGCGGCTCTGCGCACGCCGGAGAATTCCACGGTTGCGGCGCTGCGGAGCGAGCGGAATTCGACCACGGCGGCCCTGCGGACTCAGGATAACTCCACGACCGTCTGATCCCGCGGCGGCCTAGGGATCTCCCCCCTTGGCACGGGCGCTGGCCGCGAATGCGGCCAGCGCCCGTGGCGCTTGTGGGTGCAACTTTTTCTCCCAACTGGACGTATTGGGGAAAGAGGCTGAGGCGCCCCCATTTCCCGGGGGTTGCCCGCCAGCACGGGGAGAGATGCGATGTGGATCCGTCAGCGGCGCGATTGGGAACTTCCCGAGGCCGCGGTGACACCCGAGCATGCCATGCTCGGTCGACGCCGGGCCGTCGGTCTGGCCATCGGCGGATTGGCGCTCGGCCATGTTGGCCCGGCGCGGGCGGAGGCGGCGCCTTCGGCACCACGCTATGATCCCGGCCGGCCGCCGACCGAGGAAAAATTCGCCACTACCTACAATAACTACTATGAATTCAGCACCGACAAGGACCTCTGGCAGGCCGCCCAGCGCCTGCCGCAGCATCCCTGGACGGTGCGGATCGAGGGCAAGGTTCGCGCACCACGCACGATCGCGCTCGAGGATCTGCTGAAGCAGGTCACGCTGGAGGAGCGCATCTATCGCCATCGCTGCGTCGAAGCCTGGGCGATGACCGTTCCCTGGACCGGCTTCCCGCTCGCGGCGCTGGTAAAGCTCGCCGATCCGACCCCGGAGGCTCGCTATGTGGTCTTCGAGACCTTGACGGACGCCAAGCACATGCCGGGCCTCGCCATGCTCTGGTATCCGTGGCCGTATATCGAGGGCGTCACCATCGCCGAAGCCACCAACGAGCTCGCCTTCATCGCCACGGGTCTGTACGGCAAGCCGCTGCCACCGCAGAATGGCGGTCCGATCCGCCTGGTGCTGCCGTGGAAGTACGGCTTCAAGTCGGCCAAGGCGCTGGTCAAGGTGACCTTCTCCGAGACCCGGCCGGCGACCTTCTGGGAGACGATCCAGCCGGCCGAATACGGGTTCTGGGCCAACGTCAACCCGATGATCCCGCACCCACGCTGGAGCCAGGCGAGCGAGCGGCTCCTCGGCAGCGATGAGAGGGTGCCAACCCAGCTCTACAACGGCTATGCTGCCCAGGTCGCCGGCCTCTATGCCGGCAAGACGACCGAGAAGCTGTTCATGTAGCGCGCGGCAGGGGCGACGCCACGCCTGCGCATGCAGGGGCCGCTGACCGGCGAGCGGTCTGATGGGGCGGTCCGGCAGATCGGGCGCGGTGGGACCGCGCGACGAAGCCGGCACGGCTCTTCCAGCCCGTGACGGATTGGTTTTGGGGTCACAATGGCTTGGACGGTGACGATGCGGGGACTGGCCCTGCTGGCCGCGGTGCTGTTGGTGGGTGCATTCGCGCTCGCCACGGCCTGGCCGGTTGACCTGCCCCTGTCAGCCTTTCTGGCGCTTCTGGACGACGCCATGGCGGCGAGCCTCCAGGCCGCGTTGCGCCGGGATCTGCCAGGCTGGGCCTGGTCCTCGCTGGCGGTTCCGCTGCTCACCCGCCCGGCTTGGCTGCTCCTGGCCTCGCTCGGGCTGATCGCGGCCGGGGCGGCGGTGACCATGGCCAATTCCAGCGCGCCGCGTTCGCACCGCAGCCGGGGCTGATCCGCGCGTCCGATATTTTCCTGTCACTCGAGAGGTGCCGCATGGGCGTTGAGACCTTGAAACAGCAGTTCCGAGCCCAGGCCCAGGCCGCGGCCGGCCTGGATATCGCCTATATCGGCATCGTCAACGGGCTGTTCTCCGCCCTGCACGCGCTTGGCGACGCTTCGCCCGAGATCCTCGCTCAGCATTGCGGTGTCGATCCCGGCTATGTGCGCCGCTGGTGCGACGCCGGCTACGCCTTCGGCTATCTTGACGAGGCCGGCGCCGGCTTCCGGCTGACCGAGGCCGGCGCGGCGATGCGCCCCGAGGCGCCGGAGACGGTGATGCCGGTGGTGATCCAGGCGATGCTCGCCGCGCATATGTCGGAGCGTGCGGCTGGGCTGATGAAGACCGGCGCCCGCCCGGGCGAGCAGGTGCTCGCCGAACGCGAGACGATCCTGCCCTGGTTCGGCGCCATGCTCGAGGCGAGTTTCGGCCCACTGTTCGAGAGCACGATATGCCCGGGCGTGCCTGCGTTCCAGGAGGTGGATGCGCGCGGCGGACTGGCGGTCGATCTCGGCTGCGGCAATGGCTGGTACCTGCGGGCCCTCGCCCAGCGCTGCCCGCACCTGCGCGGCCTCGGCCTGGACGGCTTCGAGGAGAATGTCTCCCAGGCCAGGCGGCTGGCCAAGGCAGCCGGGCTGGAGGAGAGGATCGGCTTCGCCAGCGGCGATATCATGGATTTCACCCTCGAGGAGCCCGCCGACCTGATCGCCATGAACCGGGCCCTGCACCATGTCTGGGACCGGCGCGAGGCCGTGTTCGGCATTCTCCGCGACCATCTCAAGCCGGGCGGTGTGGCGGTGATGTGGGAGCCGAATTGGCCGGCCGAGCGGAGCGCGCTGCGCGAGCCGGCGCGGCGCGGCCTGGCCTTCCAGAACCTGAGCGAGCACGTGCAGGGCAACCACCTGCTTCGCCCCGACGAGATCGTCGCCGCCTTCGCGGCGGTCGATATGCCGGCCGAGACATACCTCTTCGCCGCGGGCAACGAAGCCGTGGTGGTCGGGCGCCGGCTTTAGAACGTCTATGCGTAGAGCATGGCCCCGTCCGGCCTGATGATCGCATCGGGTCGCGCCGTGCTCTGGGCGCCGTGCTCTGGGCGCCGCGGTCACTGGGTGCGTTTAGGCATGGAAATCGGTGGCTTCGTGGATTACGTTTCTGTTGCGGCTGGACGTGGAAGCGCCCGGTTCCGCACAGCCTGGGGTCGCCCCGAGCGGGGACCTTTCCACCAAGAGGGGAGTCGCAATGAGCATGGACGGCAGGATCGAGAGCCTGAAGGAGCGTCATGCCAGCCTCGAATCGCGAATCGCTGACGAAGATGGACGTCCGCGTCCGGATACCGATACGCTGATGCGTCTGAAGGTTGAGAAACTGCACGTGAAGGAGGAGTTGGACCGCCTGCTCGGCGCGCATCAACACGCCTGAGTCCCAGCCGAAACTCTCCTGAAATTCCCTGCCGATCCGGAACCTGCATCCCTCGGTTCCGGATCGGACGGGCACGGGGCATGAGGCCGCCCCGGCCCATCAGACCGCTGGCAGCGCTGAACCAACGCGGTGTGACGAACGCCCGCCCGCCCGCGTGCTCAAGCGGCTTCCTCTTCCGGCGGCGGCACGTCCGGCACCGTCTGGCCGTCCCGCACCAGACGCTCATTCGCCTGCGCGATCATGGCATTGAGATCCGTCTGGGTGCACAGGCCGAGAATGACCGGGTCACGCGGCTTGATGTTCGCCGAGTTCCAGTGCGACCGCTCGCGTACCTTCTGGATCGTATCCTTGGTGGTGCCGAGCAGATGGCTGACCTGGGCATCGCTCAGTTGCGGGTAGTTCCGGAGCAGGAAGGCGATCGCGTCCGGCCGGTCATTGCGCTTCGAGACCGGCGTGTAGCGCGCGCCCTTGGCCCGCTTCTGCGGCGGCAGAGCGGCGGCGGCGAGATGGAGCGGGCGCTTGGGATCGGCCTCGCACAGACGGATCTCTTCGGCGCTCACCTGACCGTTGGCGACCGGATCATAGCCGATGATCCCCTGTGCCACCTCGCCGTCGGCAATGGCCTGCACTTCGAGCGGGTGCATGCCGCAGAAGTCGGCGATCTGGGAGAAGGTGAGGGCGGTCTTGTCGATCAGCCAGACGGCCGTCGCCTTTGGCATCAATGGAAGGGGCATGTCTCGTTTCACTTTCCTGTCCCGGGTGGACCGCATCATCGCCTGACACGGCCACGCGGCGGGACGAGCGGTTCTTGCTTTGAGAAAAACGCGATATGGACCTCGCCAGCCTAGCCGGTCAAGGTCGCGCGAGGAGGGAGACCCATGCAGGACGAGGATGACGCGGCACAGCGCCGCCCGCCGAAGCTGATCCCGCCGCCCCTCGGGCCAATGGGGGTGGAGGAGCTTGCCGCCTATATCGAGGAGCTGCGCGCCGAGATTGCCCGCGTCGAGGCGGACATCGCGCGCAAGCAGGACCACCGGGCGGCCGCCGATGCCTTCTTCCGTACGCCGGTCAATCGAGGAACCTGACCTTCCCGGCCTCGACCAGCGCCGTGATCCGCCCCGGAATGCCGAGCCCGGCCGCCACCTTGGCGTCCATCGCCTCCTCGGCGACGCGGATCTCGGCGAGCCTGGCCAGCACCATGTCGATCCGTGCCTGCGGCACGACCACGATGCCATCGACGTCGCCGACGATGATATCCCCGGACGCGACGGCGACCCCGCCGGCGACGATTGGCTCGCCCACCGTGCCAGGCCCGGAGGCGGCGCAGGAATTCGGCGTCACGCCGCGCGCGAACAGCGGCAAGCCGACGCCGCGAATGCCGGGCGTGTCGCGCACCATTCCATCCACCACCATCGCCACCCCGCCCTGGTTGCGGGCCATGCCGGCGACACGGTCGCCGGTGACCGCCAGGCCGGCGAACCCGTCCGCCGCGGCGACGATGACATCACCCGGGCGCAGCACGGTCAGCGCGGCGAGGATGGCCAGGTTGTCGCCCGGCCCGCAGAGGCAGGTGACGGCAACGCCGGCGAAGCTGGCCCGGGCCGGATCGACCGGCTTCAGCGCCGCATCCATGGCGCCGCGCCCGTCCATGCAATCGGCGAGGAACCCGGTGGGCGCGCCGGCAAAGCCGGCAAGCTGGGCCGCGGTCGGCCGCGGAAAATGACGGCGGATCTGCAGGATCGGCGGTTCCTCGAGCATGACGTCTCCCTTCCCGTCTTATGTCGGCTGAGCTATGCACCCGGCGCCATCACCTTTCAATCGTGACATCGACGCCTCGGGCACGGGCCGTGCGGGCCCGGCATTTGCCTCCTTGCGCATGCGTCGCCTATGCGCACTTACTGGGGGTGGGGATTACAGTCAGGGAGGACGAACCATGCTTCGCCGCACGCTCTTCGCCGCTGCCGCCGCCGCACTCCTGCTGCCTGCCGCCGCGCGGGCCGAGATGCTGAAATTCCACGCTTATCTGGACGGCGCCCATGAGGTGCCGGGCACCACCAGCCCGGGCATCGGCACGCTCACCGCCGAGCTCGACAGCAAGACGATGGAGCTGCACTACACGCTCACCTTCATGAACCTGACCGGCCCGGCTCTGGCGGCGCATTTCCACGGCCCCGCGGCCGCTGGCAGCAACGCCGGCGTGGCGCTGCCGATCCCGGCGCCGCTGACCAGCCCGGTCGAAGCCAAGGCCAAGCTGACCAAGGAACAGATGGCCGATCTCGTGGCCGGCAAGTGGTACGTGAACATCCACACGGCGGCCAACAAGGGCGGCGAAATCCGCGGCCAGGTGAGGGAGGGCGCGCTGACCAAGTAGCGCCTAGAGTCTGTCAGGCGCGGATGGAGGCGCCTGACAGACTCCAGCTCTTTGTTTGCGCGTCTGTTTAGCCGGCTACGGTGATTACACCTACGCCGGACAGACGCTAACCGAGCAGCTCGGGAATGCGGTCCGCGGGCGGTGTGTTGCGACTCCGCCCGCAGCGCACGATGCCGTCGATGATCACCATGCCGATGCCTGGCAGGTCGCCTTTGCCGATGGACTCCAGCAGGTCGGCCCCGGCGGAGTGCTGGGCGCGGTCCATGAGCAGGAAATCGGCCGCTCGGCCGACCTCGAGCAGACCGCAATCGAGCCCCCGCTGGCGGGCGGTGTTGCCGGTGGCGCAGCAGATCACCTGCTCGGCCGGCACCCCACCGAACGAAGCGAGGAAGGCGATCAGGCGCAGGATACCGAGCGGCTGCACGCCGGAGCCGGCCGGACTGTCGGTTCCGAGAATGACCCGGTCGAGCTGGCCGAGTTCGCGGGCGAAGCGCAGGGCGGATAGCCCGGCCAGCTCGTTGCCGTTATGGACGATCTCGATCGCGCGGCCGCAACCCTCGCAGAGGCAGCGGATCTGGTTCAGCGGCAGCGCCGTGTGGCCGCCATTGATGTGGCCGATCACGTCGGCGTCCGCCGCCAGCACCGTGTCGGCGTCGATATAGCCCGATCCGGGGACGCTCGGCCCGCCGGTATGGATGGTGCTGCGCAGCCCGTATTTGCGCGCCCAGCCGACCATGCGCGCGGCCTCCTCGCCGGCCTTCACCGTCCCGAGCCCAACCTCGCCCAGCAGCGTCACGCCGGCAGCGGCCAGGTCGGCGAAATCGGCCTCCACCATGCCTTGCTCCAGCACCGGCGCGCCGGCATGGATTTTCACCCCGGCCGGACGGAACCCGCTGAAGGCGCGCTGGGCCGTGACCGCCAGCGCCTTCAGTCCGACAATGTCGCGCGGCCGCCCCGGCAGATGGACCTCACCGGCCGAGATCATGGTGGTGACCCCGCCATGCAGGCAGCTCTCCACCCAGCCCAACTGGTTCTGCCGCGGCGTCCAGTCGCCGAACACCGGATGGACGTGACTGTCGATCAGCCCGGGCGCCAGCGCGGTGCCATGCGCGTCGATGATGATGCGCGCCCCGCTCGTATCGCAGTCCTTCTCGCGTCCGAGCGCGGTGATGTGGCCGTTCTCGGCGACGACCGTGTCGGCGTCGAGGATCGGGCGCTCCAGCGCGCCGGAGAGCATCAGCCCGATATGGCGGATGACCAGTTTGCCCTGCTGCTTCTCGGTCCCCGCGGCGAGTGCCATGGCGATCGGCTCCGTTTCGGTGGGGAGCCAGCCTCGCGTTTCCCGCCCGCCGCCGTCAAGGCCGCCATCGTCGTGCAGCTGGACCTGGAAGGCGGCTGGACAGAGGTGACGAGGCGGGCATTCTGCGGCGATGCTGAACCTGCTCTCCGACATTCCCGGCCTGGCGGTTGGCCACGCGACCGATTTCGTCCTCGGCTCCGGTGTCACCGCCATTCTCTTCGACGACCCGGCGGTCGCATCGGTGGCCATGACCGGTGGTGCGCCGGGGGAGCGGGACACGGCGGCGCTCGCTCCGGGTGCCACGATCGAGCGGGTGGACGCGATCGTCCTCTCCGGCGGCTCCTCGTTCGGGCTTGATGCCGCGAGCGGCGTCCAGGCGGTGTTGCGCGCAGCCGGGCGGGGCTTTGCCCTCGGCGCGGCCCGCGTGCCGATCGTCGCCCAGGCGATCCTGTTCGATCTGCTCAACGGCGGCGACAAGGCGTGGGGCCGCTACCCGCCCTATCGCGAACTCGGCGAGAGAGCGGCGCAGCAGGCCGCGCCCGGTGCGTTCGATCTCGGCAGCGTCGGGGCTGGCACGGGGGCGACGACGGCAACCGTCAAGGGCGGGCTCGGCTCGGCCAGCGAGCTCACCCGCGGCGGCCATCGGGTCGGCGCGATCGTCGCGGTCAACGCGCTCGGCAGCGCGACGATCGGCGACGGGCCGCATTTCTGGTCCGCGCCGTTCGAGCGCGATGGGGAGTTCGGCGGCCGCGGCTGGCCGGCCCGGTTCAGTGACGCCGAGCGGGCGCCACGCACCAAATTCGCCCCGGGCGGGGCGACGACCA
>JAKAZO010000129.1 GCA_021815825.1 Pseudomonadota bacterium | reverse complement strand
AGTGCCTGCTGATAGTAGGCGTGAATTTTTGGCAGCGCCTGTTGCGTCCAGACCTCCCGCCCTGCTTCCGTCATAGTTATCAACCGTGAGCGCCGGTCATGATCCCCCGGAACAATCTGGATGTGCCCGGCTGCTTCCATGCGCTTGAGAACGCCGGAGAGATTTTGGCGCGTTACCATCAAATAGCGAGTAAGTTCGCCCATGCCCATGCCGTCCTTGGTCTTGGGCCGCGAAAGGGCGCCCATCACGGCCCATTGCTGCGTGGTGAGACCCTCCTCCTGCACCGCGCGGGTTCCAGTTCTATGCAGCAGGTTCGCGCATTGATACAGCCTGAAGAATAGTCGGTTGGCTAGTTCGATGCGCGTCTCGCCGATCCTGTCAGTGGAATCGATATTCATCGCACAATCCAGCATCCGCCGTTGCCGGTTGGTCTGATCATGGACGACGGCGCCGCAGAATATCTGGCTGCCGTCGCGCCCGCATAGCGATCGCGGTGATCTGCCACGTCCACCACTCTATCGGGCTGATACGGCAGGGCGTGAACGTGCGGCCGATTACGAAACATATTTCCTCAGATATCTCGAGGGGCCGCCCTGGCTGACCCCCACCGAGCGTCGAGAGTAGCACAGAGAAGCGGGATTTCATAGCTCTTAAGGCCCAACGCTTTGCGAAAGACGGACGTTGACATCCCCCCGAGGTCTCGGTATGTCTGTCAACATATTGACCTAACGATGCGGCGTCGCCGGCATCGGGTAGCCCGAGTGGTTGGGAGCAAAGATGGCAAACATGGCAGGCAAGACCGTCGTCGTGACGGGGGGTGGCGGCGGCATCGGCGGGGCGACGTGCCATCTGTTCGCGACAGCGGGGGCCAAGGTTGCTGTTTTCGATATGAATCTGAGCGCGGCGAGCAAAATTGCCGGCCAAATCGAGACAGCTGGTGGTGTCGCTGTGGCGTTTGAATGCGACATAACCAATCGAGCGACGGTGGATGCTGCGGTCGCGGCGGTCGAAACGAAGCTTGGGCCGGTGGACGTGCTCGTCAACAACGCTGGCTGGGACGTCTTCAAGCCCTTCGTGAAGTCCGTGCCGGCTGAGTGGGAAAAGTTGATCGCAATCAATCTGACCGGTGCGCTCCATATGCATCATGCGATTCTGCCTGGAATGGCAGACCGGAACGCCGGACGCATCGTCAACGTCGCTTCCGATGCGGCCCGCGTCGGCTCTTCGGGCGAGGCGGTCTATGCGGCTTGCAAGGGGGGGCTGGTTGCGCTGTCGAAGACGCTGGCTCGAGAACATGCTCGGCATGGCATAACCGTCAACGTGATCTGCCCAGGCCCAACTGACACTGCGCTCCTCAGCGGTGTCGCCGAAGGGGCCGCCAATCCGGCGAAACTGATCGAGGCCTTCACGCGGGCCATTCCGCTCGGTCGCCTGGGCAAGCCCGAGGATGTGGCGCGGGCCATTCTCTTTCTCGGCAGCGACGACGCTTCTTTCATCACCGGCCAGGTGCTGAGCGTCTCGGGCGGACTGACGATGAATGGCTGAGCGCCTTCCGCAACACCGGTAGATAGAGGGGGTAACTATGGCCTATGAAGATCTCATTTACGAAGTCCGAAACGGGGTTGCCTGGATCATCATCAATCGTCCCGAAAAAATGAATGCCTTCCGGGGCACTACGTGTGATGAACTGATCAAAGCCTTCAACAAGGCTGGATATGACAAGGACGTCGGGGCCATTGTCCTCGCCGGGGCCGGCGACCGGGCCTTCTGCACCGGAGGCGACCAGTCCACGCATGATGGAAACTACGACGGCCGCGGCACTATCGGCCTGCCGATGGAAGAACTGCATGCTGTCATTCGCGATGTACCAAAGCCGGTGATCGCTCGTGTGCAAGGCTTCGCCATCGGCGGCGGCAATGTGCTGGCGACGATCTGCGACCTTACGATCTGCTCGGAGAGAGCGATCTTCGGTCAGGTCGGACCGAAAATGGGCTCAGTCGATCCCGGCTACGGCACCGCCTATCTGGCTCGCATCGTCGGTGAAAAGAAGGCGCGCGAAATCTGGTATATGTGCCGTCGCTACACCGGTGAGGAAGCCGTGGCGATGGGCCTGGCCAATGTCTGCGTACCACACGAGCAGCTTGATGCCGAAGTGCAGAAGTGGGGCGAAGAACTTTGCGAGCGAAGCCCGACCGCTCTTGCGATTGCCAAGCGTAGTTTCAACATGGATACGGCGCACCAGGCAGGCATCGCTGGGATGGGGATGTATGCGCTGAAATTATACTACGACACCGAGGAGTCTAAAGAAGGTGTCAACGCGCTGAAGGAAAAACGGAAGCCAAATTTCCGTGCGTTCTCGAAATAGGCGCCGCGCTCATGAATCCCTATCTCGACCAGGAGCTGCTGGCGTTGTCCGAACAAGCGCGCCGGTTTGCGGCCGCCCGTGTCGCACCGGGCTTTTTGGAGCGTGACAAGACCCGCGTCCTGGATCGAGATCTGATGCGGGAAATGGGCGAGATGGGATTTATCGCGCCGGAGCTGCCCGAGCAGGTTGGCGGCCTCGGCCTCGGGTGCCTCGCCGCGGGCGTGATCCACGAGGAAATCGCGCGCGCCGATTTGAGCATTTCCTATATCAATCTCCTCGCGTCCCTGAATGGGCAAATTCTGGCCCAGCACGGTCGACCGGAGGTCGTCGGCCCCTGGCTGGCGAAGCTCACCCAGGGCCGGGCGCTCCTCGCCATCGCACTGACCGAGCCGCGCGGCGGGTCGGACGCAGCCAATCTCCGCCTGCGGGTCGAGCGGGACGGGGACGAATACGTTCTCAATGGCGAGAAAACCTCGATTTCCGCAGCCGATCAGGCGGACGCCGCGGTGGTGTTCGGACGGACGGGGAGCGTGGAGTCCGCAGCGCATGGCGTGACCGCGCTCCTTGTGCCAATGGATTTGCCTGGCATCTCGCGCAGCCGATTTGATTGCCATGGTCAACGCGCAATCGGCCGGGGCTCGCTCTTCTTCGACAACGTACGCGTGTCGGCCGATCATCGCCTTGGCGAAGAGAACAAAGGCTTCGTGCAGGTGATGCAAGGCTTCGACTTCTCGCGTGCCCTGATTGGCCTGCAGGTCCTGGCCGTCGCCCAGGTGGCGTTGGAGGAAACGTGGGACTACGCCGCCCAAAGGGAGGCTTTTGGCAAGCCGCTCACCGCGTTCCAGGGTGTATCGCACCCGTTGGCGGAGCTTGCGACCCAGGTGGAGGCTGCGCGGCTGCTTTGTCTGCAGACCCTCTGGCTCAAAGACAAACACCTGCCGCACAGCGCACAGGCCGCGATGTGCAAATGGTGGGCCCCCAAGTTGGCCTATGACGTTGTGCACCAGTGCTTGCTGGTCTTCGGACATGGCGGTTATGACCGCGGGGTGATGGAGCAGCGGCTGCGCGACGTGCTGGGCTTTCAGATTGGTGATGGCACTGCGCAGATTATGAAAACGATCATCGCTCGGGCCAAGGCCGGTCGGCAGGCCGTGCCCGCATAGGCCGGCACATCCGCCACAAAAAATGGAAACTGGAGGGGCGCGGAATGGAGTTTGATCCTGTCTTACTGCCCGGGCGTCGACCCGCGATGGTCGAGCGAGCATTCTGGCAGGATCTGACAATCAACGACTATCTAGACATGTGCCTGGAGAATTGCCCGGATACGGTCGCTTTGACCGCCTACCGGCTCGAGGCCAATGATACAGTTCGCTTCACCTATCGTGAAATAGCCCGCATGGCCGACCGCGTAGCGGTCGGCCTGACCCGGCTGGGAATTCGCAAGAACGACATCGTTGGCTGCCAGTTGCCGAACTGGTGGCAATTCACCGTCCTGTATCTCGCCTGCTCGCGGATCGGCGCGGTGATGAATCCGATGATGCATATTTTCCGCGAGCGCGAGTTGCGCTTCATGGTCGCCCATGGTGAGGTTAAGCTGCTGATCGTGCCTAAAGTCTTCCGTGGTTTCGATTTTGAGCAGATGGCGCTCAGCATCGCGGCGGATCTACCCTGCCTCGTGCATGTGGTTGTGGTCGACGGCGGCGGCAGTAACAGCTTCGAGGCATTGCTGAGCGGCCCCGACTGGGAGAACTCGCCCGAAGCGCGCTCCATCCTAACCGGCAGCCGTCCGGGACCGGACGACGTCACCCAGTTGCTCTACACGTCGGGTACCACCGGGCAGCCGAAGGCGGTGATGCACACAGCCAACACGCTCCTGGCCAACATCGTTGCCTATGCAGAGCGGTTGCATCTCGCGGCACGAGACGTTGTGCTTATGGCGTCGCCAATGGCTCACCAGACTGGCTTCATGTACGGGCTGATGATGCCAATCATGCTGAAGAGCCGTGCAGTGCTGCAGGATGTCTGGCAGCCCACGCGTGCGGTTGAAATCATCCGCAAGGAAGGCGTCCGTTTCACAATGGCATCCACGCCATTCCTGACGGATTTGACCCTTGCCGTTGAAACGTCTCGCCTTGCTGTTCCGACGTTGCGCACTTTTCTATGTGCCGGGGCGCCGATTCCCTCGCCACTGGTCGAGCGGGCTCGCGCAATTCTGGGCACTAAAATCGTCTCGGCGTGGGGTATGACAGAGAATGGCGCGGTGACACTGACGCGCCCCGAGGACGATGACGAACGCTCTGTCAACACTGACGGCCTGCCGCTGCCCGGCGTCGAACTTAAGGTTGTTGGCCTGAATGGCTGCGCCCTGCCGGCCGGCCAGGCGGGTAGATTGCTGCTACGCTCATGCTCGAATTTCGGCGGCTATCTCAAGCGGCCTCATTGGAACCAGACCGATCAGGAGGACTGGTTCGACACTGGTGATCTCGCGAGGCTGGATGAACGAGGGTACGTTCGCATCACCGGCAGGAGCAAGGATGTGATCATTCGCGGGGGCGAGAATATCCCCGTCGTGGAGATCGAATCGCTGCTCTACGGCCACCCGGCGATCGCCCAGGTTGCGATCGTCGGTTATCCCGACCCGAGGCTGGGAGAGCGCGCTTGCGCGTTCGTGGTGTTGCGCCCGAACGAAGACCTGGATCTACCCAGCATGATTGATTACCTGCAGAGCCAGAAAG
>JAKAZO010000048.1 GCA_021815825.1 Pseudomonadota bacterium | reverse complement strand
CCGGCGGCCGCGGCGCTGACCGCGGCGACGAAGCCGGCGCCGGATCTCGTCACCTGCGACGCCTGCCCGGTGCTCTGCCGCATCCGGGTCGACCAGACCGGCGCCTGCGACCGCTACGCCAATCTGGACGGTGTGCTGACCCGGCGCGACCCGCTCGCCGTGCTCGCCCGCGCGCCGGAAGCGGTCCGCTTCCTCGGGCCGGACTGGGACGGCAACCCGATCGCGGCACGGAACCTCTTCGTCACCGGCATCGGCGCCGGCACCACCTATCCGGACTACAAGCCGGCGCCCTTCATCGTCGGCAGCGAGATCGACGGGATCGACATGGTCACCGTCGTCACCGAGGGGATTTTCTCCTATTGCGGGCTGAAGGTGAAAATCGACACCGATCGGCATCTCGGCGCCGAAACGGCGCTGGTGCGGGCCGAGGGCGAGGTGGTCGGGCACGTCACCACCGCGGAATATGGCAGCCAGATGCTGAGCCTCGGCGGCGTGCGCCATCTCACCGGCGGCTCGAAGCGCGAGGGCGTCGTCACCTGCGCGACGCTGCTGGCGCTGGCCAATGGCGGCCCGGCGGAGCTCGCGATCGATGGCGGCGCGCGCATCCGGGTCCAGTCCGGCGCCGCGCCCGTGATCGACGGCGTGCCCGAGGCGCGCATGCGCGTCGGCTGTGGCTCGGCGACGATCGGCATTTTCGCCCCCCAATGGCTCGGCCATGCCGACGAGGTGATCGTCGTCGATGACCACATCACCGGCGTGCTCACCGAGCACCAGGCCGGCCGCTTCCTTGGCATGCGCCCGGCGGGGATCCGTGTGCGCGGCCGGCGCTCGACGCCGGGGCGCTATTTCCAGGTCGCCGAGCCCGGCCAGGGCTGGGGCGGCACCGACATCGCCGATCCGCTCGCCATCATCGAGCGCATCGACCCGCGCACCGCCTGGCCCGGGCTGCGGCTGCTGATGGTCTCGACCACCGGCGAGCACGCCGCCTGGTTCGTGCTCGATGACGCGTTGCGGCCGCGGCCGGCGCCGATGCCCGATCCGGTGGCCGCGGTGGTGGCGCGGATCGGCGAGAATTGCGAGCCGGCGCTCTGCACCGTGCTGTTCATGGCCGGCGCCGGCGGCTCGCTGCGGGCCGGGGCGACGACCAACCCGGTGCGGCTGACGCGGAGCGTGCAAGCCGGCCGCACCCGCGTCACCGCCGGCGGCGCGCCGGTCTATGTCTGGCCGGGCGGCGGCATCACGTTCATGGTCGACGTCGCCGCCATGCCGGCGCGCGCCTTCGGCGACGTGCCGACGCCGGCCCTGGTGGCGCCGATCGAGTTTCTCATCCCGCGCGCCGACTACATCGCCGAGGGCGGCCACGCCGATCGCATCCAGAGCCTGGCCGAGCTCCGCGCCGCGCGCACCCGCGTCGCCGAGCTGCCGGCGGCGACGCGGTTTCCGCTGCCGTGAGCGCGCAGGCCGCGTTGCTGTCGGACGGGCGGCTGCATCTGCAGCACGGCCCGATCGACTGTCTCTGCCGCGCCGAGGGGCCGGCGGAGGAGATCCGGCGCGCCTACGCCCAGGCCGTCGAGGCCTTCCCCGCCATCCTGCCCGCGCTCTGCGCCGAACTGCCGCTGCTGCGCACCCGGCTGCCCGCGCCGCTGCCGAACGCCGTGGTGGGGCGCGCGATGCATCGTGCCTGCCTGCCCTACGCCGAGCGCTTCATCACCCCGATGGCGGCGGTGGCCGGCGCCGTCGCCGATCATCTGCTCGCCGCGCTGGTCCGCGGACGGCGTCTCCGCCGCGCGTTCGTCAACAATGGCGGTGACATCGCCTTCCACCTCGCGCCCGGCGAGCGGCTGCGATGCGGCATGGTGACGGATCTCGCCGCCCCGGCGATCGACGCCGCCCTGCGGCTGGACGCCGGGCTGCCGGCGCGCGGCGTCGCCACCTCCGGACGGGCCTGCAAGGGTCGGGGCGGGCGCAGTTTTTCGCTCGGCATCGCGGACGCGGTCACGGTGCTCGCGCCGACCGCCGCCGAAGCCGACGCCGCCGCCACGGTGATCGCCAACGCCGTCGATCTGCCGGCCCACCCCTCCGTCGCCCGGCGCCCCGCCATCGCCATCGATCCCGACAGCGATCTCGGTGCGATCGCAGTCACCTGGACGGTCGGCCCGCTCGCGTCCGGCGAGATCGACCGCGCGCTCGCCGCCGGGCACCGTGTGGCCGATCATCTGGTCCACGACGGCCGCATCCTCGCCGCCGCGCTCGCGCTGCGTGGGCGGATGATGCTGGCGGGGGGTGCCTCCGAGGGCGCGCTGCAGATGGAGAATGTCGTATGATCCGTAAGTTACTGACTATCGTTGAGGAAACCCATCGGGAGGCCGAGCGCGATGTCCGCCCGCCCGGGCGCAAGGCCGCCGCCATCGCGGTGATCGCCAATCCCTGCGCCGGGCGCTTCGTCGAGGATCTCGGGGAGCTGATCGCCATCGGCGAGATGCTGGGCGGGCTGCTCGGCGAGCGTGCGGTGCGCGCGCTCGGCATCGCGCCGCACGAAGCGCAGAGCTACGGCAAGGCGGCGATCGTCGGCGAGGATGGCGAACTGGAACATGCCGCCGCGATCCTCCATCCCAAGCTCGGCGCACCGCTGCGCCAGGCGGTCGAGAAGGGCGCGGCCCTGGTGCCGAGCGCGAAGAAGCGGGCCGGCATGGGCGCGGCGATCGACGTTCCGCTCGGGCACAAGGATGCCGCCTTCGTGCGCAGCCATTTCGACGCCATGGAGGTGCGCGTGCCCGACGCGCCGCGGCGCGACGAGATCGTGGTCGCCGTGGTGGTCACCGATTCGGGTCGGCCACTGGCCCGCATCGGCGGGCTCGGCGTCGACCAGATCGAGGGCAAGGACGGGCTGCGGTGACTGCGGCGACGCCTCGCTGATGCACGGTTTCCTGCTGACCCAGCTGCTCACCGGGCTCGCCTCCGCCGCGCAGCTTTTCCTCCTCGCCGCCGGGCTGACGGTGATTTTCGGCGTCACCCGCGTGGTCAATTTCGCCCACGGCGCCCTCTACATGCTGGGCGCCTATCTCGGCTATTCGCTGATCACCCGCGCGCCGCCGACGCCGCTCGGCTTCGCGCTCGGCGCGCTCGCCACCGCCGGCGCCGTCGCCGCGCTGGGTGCCGCGCTCGAGATCGGGCTGCTGCGGCGGCTCTACCGTGCTCCGGAACTGTTCCAGCTCCTCGCCACCTTCGCCGTCGCGCTGATGGCCGAGGACCTCACCCAGCGGCTGTGGGGCGCGGAGGATCTCGCCCTGCCCCGCCCCGGCTTCCTCGCCGCCGCGGTGCGCATCGGCGCTGCCCGCTTCCCGCTCTACGACCTGGTGCTGATCGGGCTCGGCCCGGCGGTCTATCTCGCCCTGCTGGCGCTGTTCCGCACCACGCGCTGGGGCGTGCTGGTGCGCGCGGCGACCGCGGATCGCGACATGCTCGCCTGCCTCGGGGTCGATCAGCGCTGGCTGTTCACCGCCGTCTTCGCCCTCGGCGCCGGGCTCGCCGGGCTCGGCGGCGCGCTCAGCCTGCCGGATGCGACGGCGACGCTGCAGATGGGGTTTTCCAGCGTCACCGACGCCTTTGTGGTCGTCGTCGTCGGCGGGCTCGGCAGCCTGTCGGGCGCGGCGCTGGCCAGCCTGCTCATCGGGCTGCTGCAGGCGTTCGGCATCGCGCTCGTGCCGCGCAGCACACTGGTGCTGGTGTTCGTCGTGATGGCCGCGACGCTGATGCTGCGCCCGCATGGCCTGCTCGGCCGCGCGCCGGGTGAGACAGGGGGAGCAGCCGCTGCACCGGACCTGATCCGCCCGGCCACGCCGGCGCTGCGCGCGCTCGCGCTCGTCGCCCTCCTCGCCGCCATCGCACTGCCCTTCCTCGCCGGGCCGTTCCTGCTCTCGGTCGCCACCGAGGCGCTGATCGCGCTGCTCTTCGCCGCCTCGCTGCACCTGATGATGGGGCCGGGCGGCATGGCGAGCTTCGGCCACGCCGCCTGGTTCGGGCTCGGCGCCTATGGCGCGGCGCTGGCCGCGCTGGCGCTGCGCGCGCCGCTGCCGCTGGCGCTGGTGATGGGGATGCTGCTCGCCGGCGCCGTCGCCGCCCTGTTCGGGCTCGTCGTCGTGCGTCTCGCCGGCGTCTATCTCGCCATGCTCACGCTCGCCTTCGCCCAGATCGTCTGGGCCGGGGCGATGCAGTTCGAGGAGATTTCCGGCGGCGACAACGGACTGCTCGGCGTCTGGCCGCCGCGCTGGCTGCAGGGGCCGATCGGGTTCTATGTCCTGGCCCTGGCGCTCTGCGTCGGCGGTGCGCTGGTGCTGCGCCGCGCGCTGCAGGCGCCGTTCGGCTACGCGCTGCGCGGCGCGCGGGATGCGCCGCAGCGTGCCGCCGCCATCGGGCTCGACATCGCGCGGCTGCGCTGGGCGGCCTTCACGCTGGCCGGCGCCGCCGCCGGGCTCGCCGGGGCCCTGTACGTCTTCGCCAAGGGCAGCGTCTTTCCCACCTATCTCGGCCTCGGCCGCTCGGTGGACGCGCTGCTGATGGTGCTGCTCGGCGGCGTCGGCACGATGAGCGGCCCCTTCGTCGGCGCGCTCGTCTATACCGGGCTCTACGATGCGCTGCTGCTGGCGACCGACGCCTGGCGGCTGGTGCTGGGGGCGGCCATCGTCGCCATGGTGCTGCTGTTCCCGGACGGCATCGCCGGGGCGGTGGCGCGACGGGTGCGGGCGTGACGCTGCTCGCTGCCGAGCATCTCTCGCGTCGCTTCGGCGGCGTCACCGCGCTGCGCGATGTCTCCTTCGCCGTCGCCGCCGGCGAGGTGGTGGCGCTGATCGGGCCCAACGGCGCCGGCAAATCGACCTGCTTCAACCTGCTCTCCGGCCAGCTCCGCCCCAGCGGCGGACGGATCCGCCTCGACGGGCGGGACATCACCGGCCTCGACCCGCCTTCGATCTGCCGGCGTGGGGTCGGGCGCAGCTTCCAGATCACCGCGACCTTCGCCTCGATGACGGTGCGGGAGAACGTCCAGCTCGCGCTGCTCGCGCACCACCGGCAGATCTGGCGCTTCTGGCGCCCGGCCGCCGCCGCCTTCCGCGCCGAGGCGCAGGCGCTGCTCGCCGAACTCGGCATGGATGCCGAGGCCGATCGTGCCGCCGCGGTGCTCGCTTATGGCGACCTGAAGCGGCTCGAACTCGCGGTCGCGCTCGCGGGCGCCCCGCGCCTCTTGCTGATGGACGAACCGACGGCCGGGATGGCGCCGGGCGAGCGCGGCGCGCTGATGGCGCTGATCCGCCGCCTCGCCGGCGAGCGCGGTCTCGGCGTGCTCTTCACGGAGCACGATATGGACGCGGTGTTCGGCACCGCCGACCGGATTCTGGTGCTCGCGCGCGGCGCGCTGATCGCCGCCGGCCGCCCGGAGGAGATCCGCGCCGATGCCGAAGTGCAGCGGGTCTATCTCGGGGTGGAGGGATGATGCTCCAGGTCGAGCGTCTGTGCAGCTTCTATGGCCGCGCCCAGATCCTGCACGATGTCGGCTTCGCCATCGCGCCGGGCAGCGTCGCCGTGCTGCTCGGGCGCAACGGCGCCGGCAAGAGCACGGTGCTGAAATCGCTGATCGGGCTGGTGCCGCCGCAGACCGGGCGGATCCGCTTCGAGACGGCCGACATCGCCGGCCTGCCGCCGCACCGGATCGCGCGGACCGGCATTGGCTATGTACCCGAGGAGCGGCGCATCTTCGCCGAACTCACGGTGGCCGAGAATCTCGAGACCGGCCGCCGCCCGCCGCGCCCCGGCCTGGCGCCCTGGACCGCGGCGCGGCTGTTCGCGCTGTTCCCGGCGCTGGCCGAGCTCCGCCGCCGTCCCGCCGGGCGGATGAGCGGCGGCGAGCAGCAGATGCTCGCCATCGCGCGCACCCTGATGGGCAATCCGCGCCTGGTCCTGCTGGACGAACCCGGCGAGGGCCTGGCGCCGCTGATGGTGCGCCAGATCGAGGTCGCGGTGCGGGCGCTGCGCGAGGAGGGCGTCAGCCTGCTGATCGCCGAACAGGGGCCGGCCTTCGCCCGCGCCGTCGCCGATCAGGTGCTGGTGATGGAGAAGGGCGCCGTCGTCTGGTCCGGCACCCACGCCGCACTCGACGCCGATGCTCCGGCGCGGCGGCGCTATCTGGCGCTGTAGGGCCGCTCGACGGGCTCGGCGGCGGCGCGGTCCTCGGTGGTGACGCCGAGCTGCTTGAGCTTGCGGTGCAAGGCGCTGCGCTCCATGCCGACGAACAGAGCGGTGCGGCTGATATTGCCGCCGAAACGCAAAAGCTGGGCTTGAAGATATTGAATTTCGAACAGATCCCGTGCTTCACGCAGCGGCAGCGCCATCAGGTCCGCGGCCGGGTCGAGATTGAGCAGCGGCGGCGCGGCGCCGGCGATCTCGGGCGGCAGCATGTCGGCGCGGATCGGTTCGGAGGGCGCGCCGGGAGCCATGATCAGCAGCCACTCCATGACATTGCGCAACTGGCGCACATTGCCTGGCCAGTCATAGGCCTGGAGCGCGGTCAGCGCGTCGGTGGAAATCTCGCGCCGCGGCGCGCCGGCACTCTCGGCCGAGCGGGCGAGGAAATGGCGCGCCAGCAGCGGCACGTCCTCGTTGCGCTCCTTCAGGCTCGGCACCCGAAGCGGCACCACCGCCAGCCGGTAATAGAAATCCTCGCGGAAGCGGCCGGCCGTGATCTCGGCCTGGAGGTCGCGGTTGGAGGAGGCGAGCACGCGCACATCCACCCGCACCCGCGCCGAGCCGCCGAGCCGCTCGAAAGTCTGATCCTGCAGCGCGCGGACGATCTTGCCCTGGGTTTCGAGCGGCATGTCCGAGACCTCGTCGAGCAGCAGCGTGCCGCCATGGGCGCGCTCCAGCACCCCCGCCCGGCGCGGCCGGGCCAGCGGGTCCGGCCCGGCTTCGATGCCGAACAATTCCTCCTCGAACCGCCCCGGGTGCAGCGTGGCGCAGTTCAGCACCACGAACGGGCCCTCTGCCCGGCGCGAGCGCGCGTGGATCATGCGCGCCGCCACTTCCTTTCCCGAGCCGGCCGGCCCCTGGATGAGCACGCGCGAGCCGGTCGGCGCCACCTTGCCGATCGCCGCGCGCAGTCCGGCGATGGCGGCGCTGTCGCCGATCAGCTCGCTCTCCGGCCCGGCGCGCAGGCGAAGCTCCGCGTTCTCGCGCGCCAGCTGCGCCGCTTCCAGCGCGCGGCGCAGGACCAGCAGCAGGCGATCGGACTGGAACGGCTTCTCGATGAAATCGTAAGCGCCCTGCTGGATCGCCGCGACCGCCATCTCGATGGTGCCGTGGCCGGAGATCATCACCACCGGGAGCGCCGGCTCCTCGCGGCGGAACAGCTCGAGCAGGGCGAGACCATCCAGCCGCGAGCCCTGCAGCCAGACATCGAGCACCACCAGTCCCGGCCGCCGGGCGCGGAACGCGGCGACGGCGGCGTCGGAATCCCCCGCCTGCCGGGTCTCGTAGCCCTCATCCCCGAGGATGCCCTCGATCAGCAGCCGGATATCGGGCTCGTCGTCGACGATGAGAATCTCATGCGCCATGCGCTTGGGTGGTCCTGCTCAGCTCGATCCAGCATACGCCAATCTGCTATCCCCGATGCAACGGCAAGGCCAGGATCGCCTCCGTTCCCTGCCCGCCGGCGCGGTCGTCGAGGCTCAGTGTGCCGCCGTGGTCCTCCATGATCTTCTTGACAATGGCAAGACCAAGGCCGGTGCCCTTCGGCTTGTGCGTGACGTAGGGCTCCGCCAGCCGGGCGCGGTCTCCCGCCGGCAGGCCGATGCCGTCGTCGGCGACGCTGATGCGCACCTGGTCGGCCTCGGTCTGCACCGCGATCCACACATGCGCGCCGCTGACGCGCGGCCCCATGGCGATGGCATCGGCGGCGTTCTGCAAAAGGTTGGTGAGCGCCTGGCCGAGCAGACGGCGGTCGCACGGCGCCACCGGACCGCGGTCGGGCAGCGCCGTCTCCCAGGTGATCTCGGGGTGCGCCTGGCGCTGCAGCACCAGCGCCTCGCGCACGATGCGCCCGATATCCTCCGGGCGGATCACCGGCTGGGGCATGCGCGCGAAGGCGGAGAACTCGTCCACCATGCGCCCGATATCGGCGACATGGCGGACGATCGTGTCGGCGCAGAGGGCGAACGTGTCGGGATCGGAGGTGATTTCGCGGGTGAAGCGCCGCTTCAGCCGTTCGGCGGCGAGCTGGATCGGGGTCAGCGGGTTCTTGATCTCGTGCGCGATGCGGCGGGCGACGTCGGCCCAGGCCGCCTTGCGCTGGGCCGATTGCAGCTCGGTGATGTCGTCGAAGGTGACGACGAAGCCGCTGGTGTGCCCGGCGGCGCGCTCGGCCCCGATGCGCACGAGCAGGGTACGCCGCCGGGTGGGCGGGCCGATCTCGACCTCCGCGGTGTGCGCGCGCTCGGGCGCGGCGGCGGCGGCGGCGGCGAGCGCGGCGAACTCCGGCGCCGCGTCGGCCAGCGGGCGACCGATGGCGCCCATCAGGTCCTCGCCGAGCAGCTCGCTCGCGGCGCGGTTGGGCAGCTCGATCGCGCCTGCCTCGTCGAGGCCGATGACGCCGGCGGAAACGCCGGACAGCACGGTCTCGGTGAAGCGCCGGCGCTCGTCGATCTGGCGGTAGGCGTCCATCAGCTCGCTGCGCTGGGCGGCGAGCTGGCCGGTCATGCGGTTGAAGGCGCGCGACAGGCCGGCGATCTCGTCCGCCGTGGTCGCCTCGGGAACGCGCACCGACAGGTCGCCGGCGCGCACCCGCTCAGCGGCCAGGATCAGCGCGCCGATCGGGCGGGCGATCTGGTTCGCCAGCACCAGGCCGATCAGGATCGCCGCGGCCAGCACGAGCATGGTGACGACGGCGAAGATCAGCACGAACGTGATCTGCAGCCCGGAGCGGTTCTGCGTCAGCCGGTCATACTCCGCGACCGCCTTCTGCACCCGGCCCATATGGTCGAGAATCTCGGGATCGACCGGCCGGTCGATCATCAGCATCAGCGCCGGCGTGGTGTTGATCTGCACCACCGCGCGCACGCGCGTGCCACCGCCGGCGTCCATCACCACGACCTCGCCGCGCCGCGCGGTGTCGGTGGCCCAGCTCGGCGGCGCTTCGTCGGCGAGCCCGGCCATCGGCCCGGCGGCGACGATCACCTGCCCGGTCACCGGCTCGTAGACCACCGCCTCGGTCAGCCCGCGCAGCGCCGCCTGGGTGGCGAGCAGGCGGACGAACCGGTCGGGATCGTCGCCCAGAATGTGGCCCGCCTGGCCGAGATCGTTCGCCATCGCCAGCGCGTCGGCGCGGATCGTGTTGCGGTGCTCGTCGAGATAGCCCTGCGCCGTCTGCAGACTCTCCTCGAGCGCGGTCTGCACGCGGTCGTTGAACCAGGCCTGGATGCCGAGATCGAAGAAGGCGGTGGCGAAGACGGCGACGACGATGGCCGGCACCACGGCGACGCCGCTGTAGAGCAGCACCAGGCGCACATGCAGCCGCGAGCCGGCCGATCCGCGCCGGCGATCGACGAGGACCCGCGTCACCCGCCCGGCCAGCACCACCGCCAGCAGCAGCAGCACGGCGGCATTGGCCAGCACCAGGGCGAAGGCCAGGTTCGGGCGCAGCCCGAGCGGCACGCCGCCGGCCAGCAGCGAGAAGGTGGCGATGCCGAGCACCAGCGCCACCGCCGCCAGCGCCAAGGTGACCAGCTTGCCAAGCAGGACATCGATGAAGCGCTGCAGCCGCCCCGCGCGCGCCGTGCCTCCCGCCTCCTCGGCCGTCCGTGCGCGCTCCGGCGGCGCGGCGTCCATGGCCTCGCCCGCTATGACACGCCGCGCAGCACGGGAATCTCGAGCTCGCGGATCTTCTTGCGCAGCGTGTTGCGGTTGAGCCCGAGCATCGCCGCGGCCTTGATCTGGTTGCCGCGGGTGGCCGCGAGCGTCATCTGGATCAGCGGCCGCTCCACCTCGGCCAGGACCCGGCCATAGATGTCGGTGGGCGCCAGCCCGTCGCGATGGGCGGCGAGGAACTGGCGGATATGGCGCTCGATCGCGCGCGCCAGCGTCTCCGGCCCCTCCGGCCGCGGGTCCGGGGCTGGCTCGGGCGGCGCGGCGTCGGCCAGCTCGGCGCGCACCGCCTCGGCGGTGATGGTCTCGTCCGGCCACAGCGCGGCGAGACGGCGCATCAGATTCTCCAGCTCGCGCACATTGCCGGGCCAGCGATAGGCGGCGAGCGCCTCGGCGCCGCCGGCGTCGAGCCCCTTCATCGGCAGTCCGGCATCGCGCGCCCGCTCCAGGAAGTGGCGGGCGAGCACGGGGATGTCCTCGGTCCGGTCGCGCAGCGGCGGGATGCGGATCGGCACCACGTTGAGCCGGTAATAGAGGTCCTCGCGGAACAGGCCCTGGCGGATCGCCTGCCGCAGGTCGCGATGGGTGGCGGCGATGATGCGGACATTGGCGCGGATCGGCTGGCGGCCGCCGACGGTGGTGAATTCCCCCTCCTGCAGCACGCGCAGCAGGCGGGTCTGGGCCTCGGGCGGCATGTCGCCGATCTCGTCGAGGAACAGGGTGCCGCCGTTGGCCTGCTCGAACCGGCCGGGGCTGCGCGTGGTCGCGCCGGTGAAGGCGCCGCGCTCGTGGCCGAACAGCTCGCTCTCGATCAGCTCGCGCGGGATCGCCGCCATGTTGATGGCGACGAACGGGCCCCCGCGCCGCTTGCCGTAGTCGTGCAGAGCGCGCGCCACCAGTTCCTTGCCGGTGCCGGACTCGCCGTTGATCATCACCGTGAGGTCGGTGGTCGTGAGGCGGGCGACGGTGCGGTAGATTTCCTGCATCGCCGGTGAGGTGCCGATCAGCGGCAGCCCTTCCTCCGGCGGGCTCGGCGGCACCGGCGCGGCCACCGGCCTGGCCGTGAGCGCGCGCCCGACGACGGCGAGCAATTCCTGCAGATCGAACGGCTTGGGCAGATATTCGAAGGCCCCGCGCTGGGTCGCCTTGACGGCGGTGAGCAGGGTGGATTGCGCGCTCATCACGATCACGCGCATCTCGGGCCGCACCCGCTTGATGCGCGGGATGAGGTCGAGCCCGTTCTCGTCGGGCATGACGACGTCGGTGATGACGAGATCGCCCTCGCCGCGCTCCACCCAGCTCCACAGCAGCGCCGCCGAGGAGGTGCTGCGCACCTGATAGCCGGCGCGTGAGAGCGCCTGCGTCAGCACGGTGCGGATCGAGCGGTCGTCGTCCGCGATCAGGACAGTCGGCGCGTTCATCGGCGGCTCCGCTCACTCATTGTCGGGTGGACGGATCCCTTCCGGGATCATCGGCAGATGCAGCCGGAATTCGGTCCGCCCCGGACGGCTCTCGACCTCGATCAGCCCGCCATGATCGCCGACGATCTTCGCCACCAGCGCCAGGCCCAGCCCGCTGCCCGAGGGGCGTGAGCTGACGAACGGCTCGAACAGGTCGCGTCGGATGTCCTCGCGGATGCCCGGCCCATTGTCGCGCACCACGACCAGGATCGGCAGTTGCTGCGCCCGCCCCGAGCCGGGCAGTGCCACGCGCACGCCGTGCTGATAGCCGCTCACCAAGGTGATCTCGCCGGCTTCGACATTCGCATCGACAATCGCTTCGGCAGCGTTCTTCACCAGATTGAGCAGCACCTGCACGAGCTGGTCGCGGTTGCCCCAGACCGGTGGCAGCGAGGGGTCGTAGAGCTCCTGGAAGCGGATGGCGGCGGCGAATCCGGTCTGGGCGAGACGGCGGACATGCTCGAGGACGCGGTGGATATTCACCGCCTCGCGGGCGATCGGCTTGTCGCCGAACATCTCCATGCGGTCGACGAGGGCGCGGATCCGGTCCGCCTCGTCACGGATCAGCACGGCGAGGTCGCGGTCGGCGGCGCCGACGCTGGCCTCCAGCAACTGCGCCGCGCCGCGGATGCCGGAGAGCGGGTTCTTCACCTCGTGGGCGAGGATCGCCGCCATGCCGGAGACGCTGCGCGCGGCGCCGCGAAAGCTGAGCTGGCGGTCCAGGCTGCGGGCGGTGGAGGCGTCCTGCAGCACCAGCACGACCGCATCCGGCAGTTCCGCGAGCCGCGTGCCCTGCACCGTGATCCCCTGCTTGGACAGGCGCGGGCCCTCGAGGTCCATGTCGTAATCGGCGACGGTGACCTCGGTGCGGCGGACCTGCTCGATGAGCAGGAAAATCGGGTGATCCGAGGCGATCAGCTCGGCGAGCGGCTTGCCCTCGAGCTGGGCGGCGGAGAGGCCGAGGAACTGCTCGGCGGCGGGATTGACAGAGCGGAAGCAATTCTCTCCGTCGAGCACCACCACCGCGACCGGCAGCCCGCTGAGCACGGCGGCCCCGTCCGGCTGGGGCGCGGTGGCGCGCCCGAGACTGAACAGCTTCGCCTTCATGCCGCCAGTCCCACGGCGACCGGCTCAAGCGTCACGGCGCGCGCGATCAGCGGGTCGAAGAACCCGTCGATCAGGGCGTGGACGGCGGCAAGACGGTCGAGCTGGTTCACGGTGGCGCGGAATTCGGCCGAGCCGGGCAGGCCACGCGTGTACCAGGCCAGATGCTTGCGCGCGAGCCGCAGCCCGGGCTCGCTGCCGTAATGGCTCAGCATCGCCGCGTAATGCTCGAGCAGGATAGCTTTCCGCGCGGCCAGCGACGGTTCGGGATGGCGGGTCCCGGTGCGCAGGAAATGCGCCACCTGGGCGGGGAACCAGGGACGGCCGTAGCAGCCGCGCCCGATCATCACCCCGTCGGCACCGGAGGCGGCGAGCGCGGCGGCGGCATCCTCCTCGCGCAGGATGTCGCCATTGACGATCACCGGCAGGCCCGTCGCCGCCTTGACGCGGGCGACGAAGCTCCAGTCCGCCTGGCCGGTGTAGAATTGCTGGCGGGTGCGGCCATGCACGGTGAGCATGCGGATGCCGGCCGCCTCGGCGATGCGCGCGAGCGTCGGCGCGTTGAGGCTGGCATGGTCCCAGCCCATGCGCATTTTCAGCGTCACCGGCACGGGCACGGCGCGGACCGTGGCCTCGAGCAGCCGGCCGGCGAGCGCCTCGTCGCGCATCAGTGCCGAGCCGGCCATCTGGCCGACCGCGACCTTCTTCACCGGGCAGCCGAAATTGATGTCGATCACCTCGGCGCCGCGATCGACGGCGAGCCGCGCCGCCTCGGCCATGGCCGCCGGCTCGCAGCCGGCGAGCTGCAGCGCCCGCGGGCTGGCGGAGACGCCGTCATCGAGCTCGGCCATGCGCAGCGTGGTGCGATTCTGCCGCACCATCGCCCAGGAGGCGATCATTTCCGAGACCACCATGCCGGCTCCGAGCCGGGCGGCGAGACGGCGGAACGGCAGGTCGGTCACGCCGGACATCGGGGCCAGGATCACCGGCACCGCGAGCACGGCGCCGCCGAGATCGATCGGCCGCAGGCCGGGCATCGGCAGGGCTCGGGATGCGCCCGGAGCCCCCGGGAAATCCGGCGCGAGGGAGACAGTGCTGCTCATGATTTGTGCAAGGTAGCGGTAAACCCCATTGACGCGCAATCACCCGGCCGCAACCCTGCACGTCGTGCAGCAGGAATCCGGGAGCGTAGCGTGGCCGAGGCAGAATCGAGGGAGTTTGCGCCACGAGTCGGCATGGGCTTCGACGTGCATCGCTTCGCCCCCGACCGGCCGCTGATCCTGTGCGGGGTGCGCGTGCCGCATCCGCTGGGGCTCGCCGGCCATTCCGATGCCGATGTCGGGATCCACGCCCTGTGCGATGCGATCTACGGCGCGCTGGCGGAGGGCGATATCGGCCGGCACTTCCCGCCCTCCGAGGCGGCGTGGCGCGATGCCGACAGCGCCCGCTTTCTCACCCACGCCGCCGGGCGCATCGCCGCGCGCGGGGGGCGGCTGATCAATGCCGACATCACGCTGATCTGCGAGCGGCCGAAAATCACCCCGCACGCGCCGGCGATGATGGCCCGGCTCGCCGCTCTGCTCGGCGTCGCCGCGACGCGGATCTCGGTGAAGGCGACGACGACCGAGCGCCTCGGCTTCACCGGCCGCGGCGAAGGCATCGCCGCGCAGGCCGCGGTGATGCTGCTGCTGCCGGACGAGTAAGCGGGCTAGAGCGTGATCCGCGCCAAACGAAGCGCGGACCACGCTCTATCCCGTTGTCTGATCGAGCAACTTTATCCCATCAGCCGATTCCGTCTGATGGGATGTCGCTCTAGAGCAAACCGCGCAGGAAGGCGGAGCGCTCCTTCGCGCCGGCGAGGATCAGCCCGTGATCGCCGGCGCCGAGGGCGAAGCGGACGCCCATCCTGAGGTAGCGTCCTGCCCATTCGCGGTCATAGACGCCGCCCATGCCGAGGAACTTGCCGTGCCGGCGGCAGGCTTCGCCGACGCTGGCGTAGGCGGCCTGCACGCGCTCGTGGCCGATCTGGCCCGGAATGCCCATTTCGGCGGTGAGGTCCGAGGTACCGAACATCAGCACATCGATGCCCTCGACGGCGGCGATGGCGTCCGCGTTCGCCACCGCGAGCGGCGTCTCGATCATGGCGATGGTCATGATCTCGCGGTTGATCTCGGCCTGCGCGATCGCCGCGTCCGGGGCAGAAAAGCCGTAGATCGCCGGCGGTCCGCCCCAGGAGCGATGTCCGTGCGGCGGAAAGCGGAAGGCCTCGGCGATGCGCCGCGCCTGCGCCGCGGTATCGACGTGCGGCACGACGATGCCCATGGCGCCGTTGTCCAGCGCCCGCGTGCCCTCGTCCAGCGCGTCGTGGCAGATGCGCACGATCGGCGTCACGCGCGTCGGCAGGGCCGCCAGGCAGAGCTGCGTTGCCTCGTGGACCGAGAAGGCGCCGTGCTCGGTGTCGATGAACAGCCAGTCGAAGCCACCGGCCGCGGCCAGCATGGCGGTCGCGGCGGTGCGCAGATGGTGCACGCCGAGGCCCAGCGCCAATCCGCCGGAGCGCAGCGTGCGCAAGGCATGGTTCGGAATGATCGTCATGGCGTCGTTCCCCCTGTTCTGCGTCTTCTGCTTCGCTCTGCTTGGCTTCAGGGCATCACGCCGGCGCCGGGCGGTCAATCGTCCGCGTGCCCGATCAGGCCGAGCAGCGTGGCCAGCCGGTCGGCCTCCGCCGCCGGCTTGTCGGCGCGGATGCGGCTGATGCGGGGGAAACGGAGCGCCACGCCGGATTTGTGCCGGGCCGAGCGCTGCGCCGCGTCGAAGGCGACCTCCAGGACCAGCGCCTTCTCGACCTCGCGGACGGGGCCGAAGCGGGCGATGGTGTGGGCGCGGATCCAGCGGTCGAGGATCAGCAATTCGGCGTCGGTGAAGCCGGAATAGGCCTTGCCCACGGGCACCAGCACGCCGTCCTCGCGCCACAGCCCGAACGTGTAGTCCGAATAGAGGCCGCCGCGCTTGCCATGGCCGTGCTGGGCATAGAGCAGCACCGCGTCGATGCTGAGCGGCGCCCGCTTCCATTTCCACCACAGCCCCCTCGGCCGCCCGGCGAGGTAGGGACTGTCGGCGCGCTTCAGCATCAGCCCCTCGATGCCGGCCTCGCGGGCGCCGTCGCGCAGCGCCGTCAGCGTCGCGCGGTCGGCCGCCGTCAGCAGGGGCGAGAGCGTCATCCGCGCCGGGCGGACGCGGGCGAACCACGTCTCCAGCCGCGCCCGGCGCGCCGCGAAGGGCAGCGCGCGCAGATCCTCCTCGCCCTCGAACAGCATGTCGTAGAGGTGCACGCCAGCCGGATGGCTGGCGAGCAGGCGCGCGGACGGGGCCTTGCGGTTCAGGCGCTGCTGGAGATCGGCGAACGGCGCCACCATCCCCTCGCGCACGACGAGAAGCTCGCCATCGAGCACGGCGGCGAAGCCCATCGCCGCGACGATGTCGGGGAAGGCGGCGGACATGTCCTCCGCCCCGCGCGAGAACAGCGCCCGCCCGCCCGGCCCGGCGGCGAGCTGCACGCGCACGCCGTCCCATTTCCACTCGGCGCGGTAGGCGGCGACGTCGAGCCGGGCGAGATCCTCGGCTTCCAACGGATGGGCCAGCATCGGCGGGCGGAAGCTCGGCGCCCCGGCCGGGTCGGGCCGTTCCCCGCGCCCTTCCAGCCAGGCGAACAGGGCGCCATAGGGCGGCGCCAGCGCGTGCCAGACCTCCTCGATCTCCTCGACGCTGACGCGCCCGGCGCCGAGGCCGGCCAGCGCGACCTTGGCCAGCCGTGCCGAGACGCCGACGCGCAGCCCGCCGGTGATGAGCTTGAGCAGCGCCAGGCGCTCGGAGGCATCGCAGCAGTCGAGCCAGGCGGCGAGCCGGGCCGGCACCTCGGGCCGCGAGGCGCGCTCCAGCGCGCCGATCACCTCGGCCAGGCCCGGCGGTCCGGCGCCGGGGTCGCCGTCCGGCCACATCAGCGCCACCGTCTCTGCGAGGTCCCCGACATAGTCGTAGGCGAGCGCGAACAATTCGGGATCGGTGCGGGTGGCGATGAGGGCGCGGATCTGCGCCGGCCTGGCCGTCGCCAGCCGCAGCCCGCCGGTGAGCGCGGCGAGGCCGAAGCCGCGGTCGGGGTCCGGCGTGGCGGCGAAATAGCGTTGCAGCAGGGCGAGCTTGGCGCCGCGGGCCTGGGTGAAGGCGAGGCGTTCGAGCAGAGCGGCAAAGGGCTTCACGGGGCCTCGCCATCGGCCGCACCATCGGCCTCGCCCCCCTCCTCGCCGTAGCCGATCAGGCGCAGCGCGCGCGCCCGCAGGCCGCGGCGGCTGGCGGCGTGGACCAGCGCCTCCTCGGCCCCATGCGTGACCCAGACTTCCTCGGCGCCGGTCTCGTCGATGGTGGCGTTCAGCGCGTCCCAGTCGGCGTGATCGGAAATCACCAGCGGCAGCTCCACGCCACGGGCCCGGGCGCGGGCGCGCACCTGCATCCAGCCCGATGCCAGCGCCGTGACCGGATCCGCGAGCCGGCCGGACCAGCGATCCGCCTGCGCGGAAGGCGGGGCGAGCACGATCGCGCCGGCCAGATCGGCCTTGGCGGCGCCGGCGAGCGGCCGCAGGTCGCCGAGCGGCACGCCGAACGCCTCGTAGAGGCGGCAGAGCGCCATCAGGGCCCCGTGCAGATAGATCGGCCGCTGCCAGCCCGCCTGACGCAGCAGCGCGATCACGCGCTGACACTTGCCGAGCGCGTAGCAGCCGATGAGGTGGCTGCGCCCGGGGAACAGCGCCAGGCTGGCCAGCAGCCTGGCGATCTCGCCGCCGGCCCTGGGATGGCGGAAGACCGGCAGGGCGAAGGTCGCCTCGGTGACGAACACATCGCAGCGCACCGGCTCGAAGCCGGCGCAGGTCGGATCGGCGGCGCGCTTGTAGTCGCCGCTGACCGCGACGCGGCGGCCACGATACTCCATCGCCACCTGCGCCGAGCCGAGCACGTGCCCGGCCGGGGCGAGCCAGACGCGAACCCCGCCCAGCGTCAGCGGCTCGCCCAGTGCCGCGGCCTGCTGGCTCGCCCCCGCCGCGGCGGCCCCGAGCCGCGCCCGCATCAGCGCCAGCGTCTCGGCGGTGGCCAGGACCGCGCCGTGACCGGGGCGGGCGTGATCGGCGTGGGCATGGGTGATGACGGCGCGCGGCACGGCGCGCAGCGGGTCGATGAAGAAATCGCCCGGCACGCAATAGAGCCCCTCGGGCCGGACCTTGAGCCAGGTTTCGGCGGCCGGCGCGGTCATGCCGGCAGGCGTACCGAGGCGCGCGCGCCGCCCTCGCCGCGATTGGCCAGCGTCACCTCCCCGCCATGGGCGCGCAGGATGTCGCGCGCGATGGTCAACCCGAGCCCGACGCCGCCGGTCTCGCGCGAGCGGCTCTCCTCACCGCGGCGGAACGGGTCGAACAGCTGCTCGGTCTCGCCCGGCGGCAGGCCGGGCCCGTCATCCTCGATCTCGATGCGCACCGGCGCCCCGGCGACCTCGGGTGGAAGCAGGCGGATGCGCGCGCTGCCGCCATAGGCGATGGCGTTGGCGACCAGGTTGCCGAGCGCGCGCTTGAGCGCCGTCGAGCGCGCCCGCACGGTCAGATGCTCGGGACCGTCATAGACCAGCCGCTCGGCCAATTCCGGGCGCGCGTCGGCGGCCTCGTCGAGCAGGGTGCGGGCGAGCACGGCGAGATCCAGCGGCGCCGCCGGCTCGCGGCTGGTCGCGGTCCGCCCGAAGGCCAGAGTCGCGGTGACCAGCGCCTCCAGATCATCGAGATCGGCCAGCATCTTGGCCCGCAGCTCGTCATCGGCGACGAACTCCGCGCGCAGCCGCAGCCGCGTGATCGGGGTGCGCAGATCATGCCCGATCGCCGCCAGCAGCAGGGTGCGATCCTGTACAAACCGGCGCAGCCGCGCCGCCATGCGGTTGAAGGCCGCCGCCGCCGCCGTCACCTCGCTCGGCCCGACCTCCGGCAGGGGCGCCGCGTTCACATCCTCGCCGAGCCGGTCGGCGGCGGCGGTGAGCGTCGCCACCGGAGCGCTCAGCCGCACCACCGCCCAGCCGGTCAGCGCCGCCGCCACCGCGCTCATCAGCAGGAACGCGGCGAGCAGGTCCGGGTCCTGCCAGGGCCGCGGCGCGGGCAGGACGGCGGTGACGTTCAGCCACTGGCGCCTGGTCAGGGTCGGATCATCGGGCTGGGTCGGATCATCGGGCAGGCGCAGCCCGATCATCATCTGCTCCTGCGCCGGGCTGCCGAGCAGCACGACCTCCGCGGGACGCAGCGCCGGCGGCAGCGGCACGAGGGCCATGTTGAGCCGGACGAGCTGCTGCACCGGCAAGGGGCTCACCAGCATCCGCGCCGGCGGCTCGCTGTCGAGCTGGGCGGTGATGCCCGCCGGCAGGCGCAGCTCGCGCAGCGCCGTGGCGCGCTGGGCCGGCGGCGTCTTGGCCACGGTGATGTAGAGCTCCATCACCCGCAGCGCGAGATGCCGCCCCTGTTCGAGCCGCTGCAATCCGGCGCGGCCGATCGCCTCGATGCCGAGCCCGGCCGCCTGCGCCGCGACGAGCCCGGCGAGCAGGAGGATGGCGGTGCGCGCCGCCAGGCTGCGTGGCCACAGGCGCAGCCTCATGCCCGGTCCACCGGCGCGGCCAGGACATAGCCGCCGCCGCGGACGGTCTTGATGAGCTGGCCGCCATCGTCGAGCTTGCGGCGCAGGCGGGAGACGGCGACGTCGATGGTGCGGTCGAACGGCGCCGCCTGCCGGCCGCGCAGGAGATCGAGCAGCATGTCGCGCGTCAGCACCCGGTTGGCGCGCTCGGCCAGCGCCAGCAGCAGCTCATATTCGCCGCCCGTGAGCGCGACCTCGACGCCGTGCGGGTCCGTCAGGCGGCGTCTCGCCGGCTCCAGCGTCCAGCCGGCGAAGCGCAGCGCGCCGCCGGCGGCCAGACCCGGCTCGCCCCCCTCCCCGGCCCGGCGCAGCACGGCACGGATGCGGGCGAGCAGCTCGCGCGGGTTGAACGGCTTGGCGAGATAATCGTCGGCACCGAGTTCGAGCCCGACGATGCGGTCGGTCTCCTCGCCCATCGCGGTCAGCATCACGATCGGCACCGAGCCCTGCGCGCGCAGCCAGCGCGCGACGTCGAGCCCGCTCTCGCCCGGCAGCATCAGATCGAGCACGACGAGCTGGTAGTGCCCGAGCGCCCAGACCCGGCGCGCCTCGCGTCCGTCGCGCACGGCGGTGACCCGGAAACGGTGCAGCTGGAGAAAGCGCGCCAGGAGATCCCGAATCTCGCGGTCGTCATCGATCACCAGGATGTGCGGCAGGACGTCCATGGCGTGAACATAGGAGATACGCGCGACGCTGCGCAGGGTTGTTGCACTCCGTTGCACTTCGCAGCACCCGCCGGCTTGGCCCGACCCCATATGTCTCCTCGGCGCACCACCAGACACGGAGGACAGAATGCGCAAACTGGTCATAGCCGGCTTCGTCGCCACCGCACTCGCCGGGGCCACGGCGGCCACGCACCTGGCGTTCGCCGATGACGATCCGCCCGCCCCCGGCGGCATGCAAGGCATGATGATGGAGCATGAGGGCAACCCGGGCATGATGGGCCCGATGTGGATGCATCACATGATGGCGATGCGCCACGGCGGACCGGGCCTGTTCGGGCTGTTCGCCCCGGTCGAGGACCGGGCGCTGACCGCCGCGGACGTGCAGAAGATCGCCGAGGGGCTGCTGCTCTGGCACGGCAACCACAGCTGGAAAGTGGTCGACGTCAAGGACGGCGCCGACAACACGATCGACTTCGCCTACGCCACCGCCGAGGGCAGCGTCATTGCCCGCTTCAGCGTCGATCGCAAGACCGGCATGTTCCATCGCCTCGGCTGAGAGGCAGCGGCGGGCGCGGGCGCGCCCGCCGCATCGCGCCAAGACCCGATCGTCTCGGCCGGACCGCTTTGGCATGATTCGCCGCCATGGCGGTACTTGGCCATACTACTAGATTCTCCCCTCCCGAACTCAGCGCCGAGGAGCCGCACCATGGATGATGCCACGGTCAAGAAGACCGGATTCGCCATGCCCCTGACCAATCCGGCCTTTCCGATCGGGCCATATCGGTTCACCAATCGCGAGTACATGATCATCACCTATCGCACCGACCGCGCCGCGCTGGAGCGTGTCGTGCCTGCACCGCTCGAAATCATCGACGACGTGGTGAAGTACGAGTTCATTCGCATGCCCGACAGCACCGGCTTCGGCGATTATACCGAATCCGGCCAGGTGATCCCGGTGCGCCACGGTGGCGAGACCGGCGGCTATGTGCATTCGATGTTCCTCAACGACCATCCGCCGATCGCCGGCGGGCGGGAACTGTGGGGTTTTCCCAAGAAGCTCGCCAGCCCGTGCCTGGAAGTCGAGATCGATACGCTGGTCGGCACGCTGGATTACGGCAAGCTGCGCATCGCCGTCGGCACCATGGGCTACAAGCACCGCACGTTGCCGCACGACACCGTGCTGGCCGGGCTCGCCGAACCGGCTTTCCTGCTCAAGATCATTCCGCATGTCGACGGCTCGCCCCGCATCTGCGAGCTGGTGCGGTATTATTTGCAGGACATCACGCTCAAGGGCGCCTGGACCGGTCCCGGTGCGCTGGAACTTCACCCGCACGCGCTGGCGCCGGTCGCCGATCTGCCGGTGCGCGAGGTCATTTCCGCCGCCCACCTCGTCGCCGACCTCACGCTCGGTCTCGGCGAGGTCGTGCACGACTATCTCGCCTGAGCGTTTCCTGAGGCGGAGGATGCGGGTGATCGGCTCGGGGCGCTGACAGGCTGGGCCGTTTCAGCGGCCGCGGTGTCGCCGGGGGCCCCGTCCGCTTCCTTGAGGTAGGCGAGGCCCGCTTCGGGCCCGCGCATGATCTCGATCAGCCTCGCCCGCTCGATCACGCTCAGCGGCAGCTCGTCACGGCTCTTGGTGCGCAGCCACTGCTCGAACTGGAGCAGAACCGGATCGTTGCGCGCGCTCGCCGGGCTGCGCCCGGCCTGATGGAAGCGGATCAACTCGCGCGCGATGCTTTCCAGGGCGCCGAGGGATTCGGCCCCGGGCTGGGCCGGCAGCCGGGTCAGGGGGGCCAACAACTGGCGCTCCAGAACCGTCTCGAAGCGTTCACGGCAGGCGCTGTCGACGCGGGCACGGATGCGCCGGATGCGCTCGCGCCAGTCTTCGCGATGGTCCCAGCCCTGCAGTCCGGCGCACTGCACGCCGATCGCCGCCATCGCGTCCGCTGCCGCGCCGAGTTCGAGTTTGCCGCTCAGCGCCGTGTCCACGGCGTTTTCGAGCTCGCCGAACACGAAGCTCACGGCCTTGTTGGGACCGCCCTTCAGCGCCTGGTCCGTCGTCGCCGCGGCGAGCTCGATCCCGATGTCGAGCACCCGCCCATCGCCGGGCATGCAGCCGAGCAGCAGCGCCAGCGTCAGGGAGAATGCCTGCTCGCCGCGCCCGAGCGCGCCGGCCAGCACCGAGCGTAGCCGGCTTTCCACGTTCGCGGACCCGGTGGCGACGTCCTCCTGGAGCGCCAGGATGCGATCGCTCAGGGCGAGCATCTCGGTCAGGCCGCGCGTGACCTCGGTGAAGTCGGGCACCGACAGCCGGGTGGTCTGGGTCCAGTCGGCGGGCACGCTCGCCGACCCCAGGGCAAGGCTCGCGGCCGGCCAGAGGAGCCCGCCGACCTTGCGGACGGCCTCGCGGTCGGTCGAATTCCTGCCCGCGAGCATGGCGTCGATCTGCTGCGCCCGAGCGCCCATGATGCTGCGGACGAGCATGACGAGCCGGAGCAGCGCCGTGCGCGGGATCGCGGTCATGCCCGGATGCCAGCGCGAGCCATCGACGATCAGGCGCTCGATCGGCTGAAACATGAGCCGGCCGAAGGTCAGCGGGCGCGGCGGCTTGAGCACGGCGAGCAGCGGCCGCATCGGCGCGATCAATTCGTCGGCCGGGCCGCGAACCGGCAGCATATCCACCGCCGCCACCGCGCGCAGCAGCCGCGCTTGCGTCTTTTCGGAGGGCGGGGCGGGATCGGACTCGGTCATGGTCTCGGCTGGCCGCAAGCGGCTCAGACCCCCAGCATGCGCAGGCTGGCCGCACGCAGGGACTCCTCGTGGGCGATCAGCATCTGGCTGTCGCCATGGCTTCGGCGCTCGACCCGCAGCCGGGCCGGGCGGGAACGGAAAATGCGCGATTCCTCGGCGCTGAGCGGTGTCAGCCAGGCTTCCGCTTCCCGCGGCAGCATCGGTACCAGGGCGACCATTTCCTCCAGATCGCGCATCCAGTCCTGGCCGTTCGTCGCGGCCAGACGCCGGACGCAGGGGCCGCACCAGCCGTTAAGCAGCCAGTCGGCCCGTTGCAGCCAGTGCGTCGTCGGCTCCGGGTCGGCCAGGTACGCCGAGAGCAGCCCCACCGGGCGGGAGAACCGGGTACGTGCCTCCGCCAGCCAGCGCTGCGCCCCGCGCGCGATCAGGCCGCTCGCGGTGGACATGAACTCGGCGCAGCTGGCACGGGTGCCCTTCATGTCCGCGAGTCGCGCTGTGACGGTCTCGTGCAGCGCCTCGACCGCGGCCAGCAGGCGCGGGACGCGCGCCTGCTCGGCCTGTTCGCCGAAGCCGATGGCGCTGATGGCGACGGAGAGCTCCTCGATCGCCCGAACGACGTCGTTGGCCGGCCGGCCGTAGAGCGCCGCCATCTGCCGCCGCAGTGGCGACACCGACGCGGCCTCGCCGTCCGGCTCGGCGGGCACCGGGCAGGCCTGCGTCTGGCAGTGCCGCGCCAGGCTTTCCAGCATGAAGCCGGTCGCCGCGCGGGCCATCTCCTCATCGACCGCGGCGCCACTCCTGGCCGCGTCCATCGCCGCCCGGCCGGCGATGCCGGACGCCGCGACCTTGTGCGCGGCCCGGGCCACGGTCACCGGCAGAATTGGGGTCATCGGCAGAATTTGCGAACCGGTCGTGATGCAGCCCAGAAGCTGCACGTCATGAATGCTCACCCGGCACACCTCGCGCAGATCGCGCCAGGGCCAGACGAAGAATCCGTCGCCGCCATCCGGGTTCGGCAGCACCAGTTCCGGCTCGTTGCGCGCGCTGGCGCGCAAGCAGGCGCCGGCGAGCACGGGGCTGGTCAACGGCAGACGGACGCCACGCTCCCGGAACGTCGTGGGCTGAAACAACCGCGAGAATTCGGCGAGCACCGATGCCATGGCCGCAGAATGCCGCGCAGGCGTAAACCAATCGAAAATTTACATGCGAAATCCATTGCTTGCCGTGCTTCGAGCGGCCGGCGGCGTGGTCCGGCTCAGCGCCCGGCGAAGCTCGGCTTCTGCTTGGACAGAAAAGCGCGCACGGCGTTGTGGAAATCCTCGGTCTCGACGAAGCCGTTGGCCGATGCCTCCTCCGCCGCCGAAATCGGCAGCTCTCCGCCCAGCAGGCGCAGTGCGCGCTTGTGGAAGCGCGCCGAGAGCGGGCTGCCGGTGCCGATGCGCTGCGCCAGGGCCATCGCCTCGGCCGCTGCCGCGCCGTCGGCCGCCAGGCGCGAGAGCAGGCCCTTCTCGTAGGCTTCCCGCCCGGTGAAAATCCGCCCCTCGATGAAAATCTCCGCCGCGACGCCGATGCCGACCATGCGGATCACCGGGTCGATCTCGGCGTAGGGATACCAGATGCCGAGATTGCGCGCGGTGATGCCGAAGCGGACATTGCCGTCGCCGACGCGGAAATCGCACATCGTCGCGATGCCGGCGCCGCCGCCGATCACCGAGCCTTCGAGCTGCGCGATCACCGGGTGGCGGCAGAGGCGGATGGACTGCATGCTCTCATGCAGCACCTGGGCATAGATGTCCTCCTTCGCCCGGTCGCCGCGCTCGATGGCGAAAGCGCCGATGTCGGCGCCGGCGCAGAAATGGCCCGCGGTTCCGCGCAGCACCACCGCGCGCAGCGTCTCGTCGGCGGAGAGGCTCTCCATCGTCGCCTGCAAGCGCCGCCACTGGGCGAGGTCGAAGGCGTTGCGCACCTCCGGGCGATTGAACGTGACGATCGCGGTTTCACCCTCGCGGGTGACGAGCATCGGGTCTGCGGCCATGAGAAAACTCCTTCCGGCGGGAAAGTCTCACGCCGTTCCGGCCCCGTCTACCGGCACCTCATCCATGGACGGGCGGCCGGTGAGATGGCGCCAATGATGCCAGAGCAGCCGTGCCGCCAGCCCGCGCCACGGGCGCCACGGCTCGGCCAGGGCGCGCAGCACCGCCGGCGTGGGGCGCGCCGGCAGCCGCTTCAGCGCCGTGGCGGCCGCGGCGAGCGCGAGATCGGCGGCGGGAAAGATGTCGGCGCGCTGCTCGGCGAACAGCAGATAGACCTCCGCGCTCCAGCGGCCGAGGCCGCGCACCGAAATGATGGCCTCGATCGCCGCTTCGTCCGCCATGCCGGCGAGCGCCGCCTCGGCCAGCCTGCCCTCGGCGAAGGCGGCGGCGAGCGCGCGGGCGTGGGCGCATTTCGGGCGCGACAGGCCGGCGCCGCGCAAAACCTCGTCGGACAGCGCCAGCAGACCCGCCGGCTCGCGCGCCCCGGGCAGAGCGGCGAGCCGGCGCCAGATCGCGGCGGCCGCCTGGTTGCTGATCTGCTGGCCGACGATCGCCTGGAGCAGCCCGGGAAAGCCCCCCGGCCGCGTGCGCCAGGGCAGCGGCCCCGCGCCGGCCTCGATGGTGGCGAGA
>JAKAZO010000128.1 GCA_021815825.1 Pseudomonadota bacterium | reverse complement strand
ACTCCGCCGCCTTGGTCTCGACGTAGATCGTCGTCCCCTTCTCGACGAATTCGCGGCTCTTCTCCTCCAATCCGGCCATGCGCTCCGCCTCCTGGCGCAGATCCTGTGTGATCTGCATGGAGCAGAATTTCGGCCCGCACATGGAGCAGAAATGCGCCACCTTGTGCGCCTCCTTGGGCAGCGTCTCGTCGTGGAAGGCGCGCGCGGTATCCGGATCAAGCGCCAGGTTGAACTGGTCGTCCCAGCGGAAATCGAACCGGGCGCGCGACAGCGCGTCGTCGCGCAGCCGGGCCGCGGGATGGCCCTTGGCGAGGTCGGCGGCATGAGCCGCGATGCGGTAGGTGATGACGCCCGTCTTGACGTCGTCGCGGTTCGGCAGGCCGAGATGCTCTTTCGGCGTGACGTAGCAGAGCATCGCCGTGCCGAACCAGCCGATCATCGCCGCGCCGATCGCCGAGGTGATGTGGTCGTAGCCCGGCGCGATGTCGGTGGTGAGCGGCCCGAGCGTGTAGAATGGCGCCTCGTGGCAGAGCGCCAGCTGCTTCTCCATGTTCACCTTGATCTTGTGCATCGGCACATGACCGGGGCCCTCGATCATCACCTGGCAGCCCTTGGCCCAGGCAATACGGGTCAGCTCGCCCAACGTCTCGAGCTCGGCGAACTGTGCAGCATCATTCGCGTCCGCGATCGAGCCGGGCCGCAGCCCGTCACCGAGCGAGAAGGAGACGTCGTAGCGGCGCATGATGTCGCAAATCTCGTCGAAGCGCTCGTACAGGAAGCTCTCTTTGTGGTGCGAGAGGCACCAGCGCGCCATGATCGAGCCGCCGCGCGAGACGATCCCGGTGACGCGCTTGGCCGTCAGCGGCACATAGCCGAGCCGAACGCCGGCATGGATGGTGAAATAGTCCACGCCCTGCTCGGCCTGCTCGATCAGCGTGTCCTTGAACACTTCCCAGTCGAGCTTGACCGGATCGCCGCCGACCTTCTCCAGCGCCTGGTAGATCGGCACGGTGCCAATCGGCACCGGCGAATTCCGCAGGATCCAGTCGCGGATGTTGTGGATGTTGCGTCCCGTGGACAGGTCCATCACCGTGTCCGCGCCCCAGCGGATCGCCCACACCAGCTTCTCGACCTCCTCGGCCGCCGAGGAGGTGACCGCCGAATTGCCGATATTGGCGTTGATCTTGACGAGGAAATTGCGGCCGATGATGACCGGCTCGAGCTCGGGGTGATTGATGTTGGCCGGAATGATGGCGCGGCCGGCGGCGAGTTCCGCGCGGACGAATTCAGCGGTGATGAAGGCGGGAATAGCAGCGCCGAAATCCTCGCCGTCCGCGCGCCGCGCATCGGCCCCCGCCGCCATCGCGGCGCGTCCGAGATTCTCGCGATGCGCGACGTAGACCATTTCCTCGGTGATGATGCCGGCGCGGGCGAACTCCATCTGCGTCACGTACTGCCCGTCGCGGCCCGCGCGCACCGTGTGCGGGGCCGGACAGCGCGGCACCAGCCGGTCGGCCGGAGCGTTGCCGTTATCCTCGGGGCGGAGTGGGCGCGGCGCGACCGTCTCGAAGCCGCGCGAGGCGATCCAGGGGCCGCGCACCGGCGCCAGCCCGGATTCGAGATCGATGCGGGCGGCGGGATCGGTGAAGGGGCCGGAGGTATCATAGAGGCGGACGGGCGCCTCGCCACCACCGAGCACGATCTCGCGGAAGGGAACCCGCACCCCAGGCCAACCCTCCGGGCTCGAATAGGTCTTCTGCGAACCGGCGATCGGGCCCGTGGTCACCGCGGCGGGTTTGGCCTGCACGTTCATTGGGACGACTCCTCTGCGTTTCGTGCGCCGGGCCAGGCCTGAAACGGGGGGAAGCGGTCTCACGCTGCGATCCCGTCCCTCCGCCGGCATGACCCGGATCAGGTTCGTGGAACCCGCGCCGCTCGTCGGGAGCGCGCCCAGGCCCCGCCAGGGTCACCGCGTCGCCGCTCGCGCGGCCGGCGGTCTCTCAGCCCCCTCGCGGGGCTCCCCTCGGATCAGCAATACCTCGTGCCTGCGCGCCACGAAGTCAAGCGCACTCGCGGCCGGCGGTCGCCTCCGGGACATCCAGCGGGCGCCCGAGATAGCGTTCGAGCACCTCCTCCGGTGGACCGTCATCGCGGATCCGGCCCTGCTCCAGCCACAGCAGGCGCGTGCACCAGGTCGCCAGCGTGGCATGCTGATGGCTCGAAAGCACCAGAATCTCCGCCTCGCGCACCATCTGTTCCAGCCGGGCGCTGGCTTTGTCGAGAAAATTGGCGTCGCCGGCGAGAAACCACTCGTCCATCAGCAGCACTTGCGGGCGGATCGCGGTGGCCAGCGCAAATCCGAGCCGGACGACCATGCCGGAACTGTAGATGCGCAGCGGAAGATCGAGAAAATCCCCAAGCTCGGCGAACTCCTGCACGTCGACCTCCAGGCGGCGGATACGTGCCGAGTCGAGGCCGTTGTACTGGGCGCGCAGCATGATGTTCTCGCGCCCGGTCAGGTCCGGGTTCATGCCGAGATTGGGATCGAGCAGCACGTTCATGCTGCCCTCGATGACCACACGGCCGCCGACCGGCTCGTAGATTCCGGCCAGGGTGCGCAGCAGCGTGGTCTTGCCGGCACCGTTGCTGCCGATCAGACCCAGCCGATCGCCGGGGCGCAGCGCGAAGGAAACCTCGCGCAGCGCACGGACGACGACCCGGTGCTGCGCATCCTGCCCGAGCCTGCGGCCGGCGACGGCCAGCGCGGTCTTCTTCAGGCTGCGGGCATTGCCGTGATAGAGAGGGAAATCGACCGACACGCTCTCGGCCAGCACGGAGGCCATCGGCCTAGACCCAGAACGCCAGCCGCCCGCGCACACGCACGAACAGCCGCCACGAGATCACGAGCAGCAGCGCCGAATAGGCCAGCGCCGCCGCCCACAGCAGCGCCGACACGCCATTGCCCAGCAGCGGACCGCGGACGATCTCGAACAACGCATAGAACGGGTTCAAAGGCAGCCAGCCGGCCTGGTCGCGCATCAGCTCAGGCTTCCAGATGATCGGGCTGACGAAGAAAGCGATCTGCATGACGCTGGCGACGATCGGCGGGATGTCGCGGAAACGCGCGCAAATGGCGCCCAGCGTAAGGGTGAGAGCGAACGCGTCGACCAGCCACAGCGCGAGCGCCGGCACCGCCGCCAGCAGACTGACCCCGGGCCAGATGCCGAAGATGGCGAAGACCACGACCACGACGGCGATGTTGTGGCCGAACACGATCAGGTTGCGCAGCACGATGCGCGCCGCATACAGCGAGAACGGCATGCGCAGGGAGCGGATCGTCGCTTCCTCGACGGTGAAGCCGATGCAGCCATCGGTCACCAGGCTCTGCAGCAGGTTCCACAACACCAGCGAGAGCCCGAGAAAGGGCAGATAGGTGTGCAGGTCCATGCGGAAGAGCGTGGAGTAGAGAATGCCGAGCGCGAAGACCATCACCGCGGTCGAGAGCGTCAGCCAGAACGGCCCGAGGACGGAGCCCCGGTAGCGCGCTTTGATGTCCAGCCAGGCGAGGGCGCGGACCAGGCGCCGCAGGCGCCACGCCTCGGCGAGATCGGCCAGCGCCAGCCGGCGCCGGCCGGCATAGTCGAGCCCGGCGGCAAAGCACAGCACCTGTTCGGCCCCGCTGGCCGCCAGCACAGCGTCGCCGGTCGCCGAGGGGGGTGCCGTTGACGCGACGGGAACCGCCTCCTCGGCGGCGTGCTGGGCGATGACGGTCATGGCTGCGCGGCGCGATAGCCGATCGCTGCGCCGCCGACAACCCGCGACGGCCTGCCGGCGCCCCCCCGATCAGCCCGCAACCGATCCGCCTGCATCCAATTAGCCTGCAACCGGGGCGAGCCGCAGATGGTCGCCGCGGATGATGGCAACGCGCTGGCCGGGAACGAAGCGGTTCTCGTTGCTCTGCACCACCGAGATAGTCTGCCCGTCATCCACGCGGATGATGAACTCGACAGCCTGCCCGCTCGCCAGGCCGCCCTCGACGGCGCTGCCGGCGATGCCGCCGATCAAGGCGCCGCCAATGGCACCAAGGATGTTCGTGCGCGGGTCGCCGCCGAGGAAGCTGCCGGCGACACCGCCGGCCGCGGCGCCGCCCAGCGCGCCGATGCCACTGCTCGCCCCCTGGACGGCGACGTCCCGCATCGAGACGATCGTGCCATAGGAGACCTCCGCCGCGCGGCCGACCCCATAGCCGCCATAGGTGCTGTTCGGCGGCGGGGCGGCGCAGCCGCTGAGGGCCATCGCCAGCACGACGAACGCCAGCACCAGCCCGGACATGGACATGCGAAGCCGCGCCTGGAGGCCAGGGGCGGGGAGCCAAGTCACGATCACGCCACGAAGTCTCTGCATGGTCTCTCCTCGATAGGGCACCACAGCGCGGACCTGCTCACAGGGGCCGATCTGATCACCCGGATTGTCTGATCTTGCAGGCGCATGGGCTTTCGGATAACATCTTACGCGGCGTTCTTGATCCAATGCTTAATCCTACAAGCGCATGATGGTGTTCGGCCGTCGTGCTGGCCGGTCATTGTTTGCTGCGACCCGACGGGAGAGCGAGACCCCATATGCCGCCTGCCCCGCATTCCGCCGCATCCTCGCACCGGCGGCAAGTCTCCCCTGACATTCGCGCCTGGGCGCGGCGGGTTTCTCGCCTGTTCCTGTGCGGAGGGGCTCTCGCCCTGCTCGCGGCCTGCGCCGGGCATCCGCAGCTCACCGACCAGCGGGGTGAAGCGGCGCACTACGTCGCCCGGGCAAGCGGCAGCTACGAGCCGCCAGGGCCGCCAGAGGACCCGTGGCGGCCCTACATCAGCGAAGCAGCGCAGAAATTCGATGTTCCTGAGCGCTGGATACGGGAGGTGATGCGCACGGAATCCGGTGGGCACGAGTACGTCAACGGCCAGCTCGTCACCTCGCCCAAAGGCGCGATGGGGCTGATGCAGGTCATGCCCGCAACCTTCGATCTCATGCGCCAGCGCTATGGGCTCGGCAACGACCCCTTCGACCCGCGCAACAACATCCTCGCCGGCACCGCCTACATCCGCGAGATGTACGATATTTATGGCGCGCCCGCCTTCCTCGCCGCCTACAACGCCGGCCCGGCCCGACTCGATGATCAGCTGCAGCACCACCGTCCCCTGCCCGACGAGACGCGACGATATGTGGCGATGATCGCGCCGCATATCCAGGATAGCTGGCCCGCGAACCGGGCTGCGGCCGACCGCATGGCGTGGAACCAGCGCCCGCCCGATTCGCGGCGTACAGCCTCGGCGGGAGGCTCGGTGCTGGCAGCGGCCGCACCGCCGCCGCGCAGCGTCCAGGTGGCAGCGGTCCGATCCTCGCCGCCGCCGGCGGCGCCAGCGCTCCCCGTCTCGCC
>JAKAZO010000047.1 GCA_021815825.1 Pseudomonadota bacterium | reverse complement strand
CGGGGCCAGCGGTGGTTCCGCGCTCGGCGCCGCGCAGTCGTCGGGAACGGCGGCGGCCGGCACCGGCGGGCAGGCGGATCTGCTCGCGCAGCTGCTCGACCGGGTCAGCACGCTCGAGGACGAAGTGCGCCGCCAGCGCGGGCGCATCGATGAGCTCTCCAATACCGTGCAGCATCAGGGCCAGGACCTTGCCAAGCAGATCGACGACCTGAAATTCCAGATGGAAAGCCCCGGCGGCCAGCCCAGGACGTCGCCGGCCGGTGAGGCGAAGGCCGCTGGAGCCGCCGCGCCCGAGACACCGCCGGCGGCGCCGGCCCCCAACAGTGCCGCCCCGCTGGCGCCCGCAGGCAAGGCGGCCGCCGCGGCGCGGACGCCCGAGAAAATGCTCCACGACGCGCAGGCCGCTCTCGATCGCAAGGACTACGCGGCTGCTGAGGCCGATGCCCGGCAGGCGCTGGCCAAGAGCCGCGGTGGCCAGGCGGCGGACGCGCAATTCACCCTGGCGGCGGCATTCGCGGGCCAGAAGAACTACCAGCAAGCCGCTCTCGCCTACGACGACGCGTATAACCGGGCGCGTACCGGGCCGCATGCGCCGGCCGCGCTGCTCGGCCTGGCCGACGCCCTGATCAACATCAACGCCAAGCCGGCCGCATGCGGCACGCTGAACAAGCTCGGCAAGGAGTTTCCAACGATGCGGACCGAGCTCCGCCAGCGTGCCACGGCGCTGCGCCAGCGTGCCGGATGCCACTGACGTGGCCCGCGCGCGCATGGCCCGGCAGGCACGAGCCCGCGTTGGGTAGCAGAGCGCGGGCACGAGCCCGCGCCGGGTAGCCAGGCTCGGGCATGAGCCCGCTCACGGCAGCGGAGTTTGCCGCGTCCCTGCAGCGTCTCGGCCCTTTCGAGCCGGCGCCGACGCTGGCCGTGGCGGTGTCGGGCGGTGCCGACAGCATGGCCCTGGCGCTGTTCGCCGCCGACTGGGTGAGGGTTCGCGGTGGCCAGGTGGTGGGCCTGATCGTCGATCACGGGCTGCGGCCGGAATCCGCCGCCGAGGCCGGACTGGCTCGCACGCGGCTGGCCCGGCAGGGGATCGAGGCCGAGCTCCTCACCCTCCATGGGCTCGCGCCCGGGCCGGGGCTGGCGGCGCGCGCGCGGACGGCCCGGTATGCCGCGCTGATCGGCCGATGCCGGGCGCGCGGTCTGGTGCATCTCCTTCTCGGCCACCATGCGCGGGACCAGGCCGAGACCGTGCTGATGCGTGAGGCCGCCGGCAGCGCGGCGGCCGGTCTGGCCGGCATGGCGGCGCGGCGTGAGCTCGATTTCGTCCGTATCCTCCGCCCGTTTCTCCTTGTGCATCCGGACCGGCTGCGGCTGAGCCTTCGCGCCCGGGGTGTCGCGTGGATCGAGGATCCCTCCAACCACGATCTGCGCACGACGCGCGCGCGCGTGCGGGCGGGGCTCAGCGGGTCGGCCCAGGATGGAGCGGCGGCTCTGGATCGGGCGCTGGCGCGGGCAGCGGACGCCGGGGAACGCCGCCGCGAGGACGAGATCGCCGCCATTGCGGCGCTGGCGCGGCAGGTGCGCTTGCACCCCGAGGGATTCGCCGTGCTCGCACCCGGGCCGCTACCGCCCGCCGCGTTGGCGGCGTTGGTGCAAACCATCGGTGGCGCGGCCTATCCGCCGTCGCCGGGCCGGGTCGCGCCTCTGGCTGCCGCGCCGCGCCCTGCGACCCTGGGTGGGGTCCGGCTGCTGGCGGCGGGCCGGCTCGGCGCCGGGCTTCTGGCCGTGCGCGAGGCGGCCGCGATGGCGCCGCCCATTAACGCTGCGGGCGACGCGTGCTGGGATGGCCGCTTTCGCCTCTGGCACGGCGCGCCGGCGGCGCCGGGCGTCCGCCTCGGCGCGGTGGGGCCGGCCGCTGCGGGGCTGCGACACTGCTCCGATCTGCCGGCGGCCGTGCTTCAGACCCTGCCGGCGCTTTGGCATCAGAGTCGACTGGTCGCCGTGCCTCATCTCGGCTATCCTGATCCGTCCGTGTGCCGGACGTTCGCGCTGGTGCCCGCCTGTCCGCGCCCTGCCGGCGGCGGGGTGTGGGGGGGTGCCTAGGTGGACCATGCCGCACCTGGCATCGGACGGGCCGTAGCCGACGGCAGGATGGGGGCTGCGCATCGGCGGTCGGCACACCATCTGCAGGGATGGCGCGGAGTTGTACTGGGTAGCGAACGATGACCATGGCAACGCGGTTGGACAACAGGATCTGACGGTATGAGCAATTTCGGACGCAATCTCGCCCTCTGGGTGATCATCGCCCTGCTGCTCGTCGTCCTGTTCCAGCTCTTCCAGCCGAGTGGCGGTGGGCGCCAGGGCGTGACCGCGGTCGCCTATTCCCAGTTCGTCGCCGACGTGAATGCCGGACGGGTGAAGGACGTGGTGATCCAGGGCCACACCGTCTCGGGCACGCTGTCGGACGGACACGCCTTCCAGACCTACACGCCGGAAGATCCGTCGCTGGTGCAGCGCCTGACGGACAAGGGCGTGGGCGTTATTGCCAAGCCCGAGGACACGGACGTCAATCCGCTGCTCCACTACCTGCTGTCCTGGTTCCCGATGCTGCTGCTGATCGGCGTCTGGGTGTTCTTCATGCGCCAGATGCAGTCCGGCGGCGGGCGGGCGATGGGCTTCGGCAAGTCGCGCGCGCGCCTTCTCACCGAAAAACAGGGCCGCGTCACCTTCGAGGACGTGGCTGGCATCGACGAGGCCAAGGCGGAGCTGCAGGAGATCGTCGAATTCCTCCGCGACCCGCAGAAATTCCAGCGTCTCGGCGGCAAGATTCCGAAGGGCGTGCTGCTGGTCGGGCCGCCCGGCACGGGCAAGACGCTGCTCGCCCGCGCCATCGCCGGCGAGGCCAACGTGCCGTTCTTCACGATTTCCGGCTCGGACTTCGTCGAGATGTTCGTCGGTGTCGGCGCCTCGCGCGTGCGGGACATGTTCGAGCAGGGCAAGAAGAATGCCCCCTGCATCATCTTCATCGACGAGATCGACGCGGTCGGCCGCCATCGTGGCGCCGGGCTCGGCGGCGGCAACGACGAGCGCGAGCAGACCCTGAACCAGATGCTCGTCGAGATGGACGGGTTCGAGAGCAACGAGGGCGTGATCCTCATCGCCGCGACCAACCGGCCCGACGTGCTCGATCCGGCCCTGCTGCGGCCGGGCCGTTTCGACCGGCAGGTCGTGGTGCCCAACCCGGATGTGAACGGACGCGAGAAGATCCTGCGTGTCCATATGCGCAAGGTGCCGCTGGCGAGCGATGTCGATCCCAAGGTCATCGCGCGCGGAACGCCCGGCTTCTCCGGCGCCGACCTGGCCAACCTGGTCAACGAGGCGGCGCTGCTCGCCGCGCGTATCGGCAAGCGCGTCGTCGCCATGGCGGAGTTCGAGTCCGCCAAGGATAAGGTGATGATGGGTGCCGAACGCCGCTCGCTGGTGATGAGCGAGGACGAGAAGCGCATGACCGCGTATCACGAGGGCGGACACGCGCTGTGCGCGCTGAACGAACCGGAATGCGACCCGGTGCACAAGGCCACCATCATTCCGCGCGGGCGCGCGCTGGGCCTGGTGATGAGCCTGCCCGAGGGGGACCGCTACTCCAAGAGCAAGTCCAAGCTCCTGGCCGAACTGACCATGGCGATGGGGGGACGCGCGGCGGAGGAGATCATTTTCGGGGCCGATCACGTCTCCAACGGCGCAGCCGGCGACATCAAGATGGCGACCGAGCAGACCCGGCGCATGGTCACCGAATGGGGCATGAGCGACCGGCTCGGCATGATCGCCTATGGCGACAATAACCAGGAAGTGTTCCTCGGCTATTCGATGACGCAGCAGAAGAACCTCTCCGAGGCCACCGCGCGCGCGATCGACGCCGAGATCAAGACGATCATCGACGCCGCCTACCAGCGCGCGCGACGCATCCTGACCGAGCACATCGAGGATCTCCATCGGCTCGCGCGTGGGCTGCTCGAATATGAGACGCTGTCGGGCGATGAGATCCGGCAGGTGTTGCGGGGCGAGAAGATTATCCGCAAGTCGGTGGATGAACCCGCCGATCGCGGCCGCGCCTCGGTGCCGACGACCCCAAGGCCAGTGATCACGCCACCCGCTCCGGGGGGGCTGGGACCCGCACCGCAGCCGGGCTGATGCGCCTGATCGAGCCGCTGGGCCTGTGCCATGGCCCGGCGGCGGCCGCGAGCCTCGCCGCCGGATCGGCCCTGCCCCTCCCGGGTGGTTCGGCCTTCTCCCTGGCCAGGCTGATCGACCGCCCCGACCATGAGGATCGGCTGCTGCCGGCGACCGACATCCCGCCGGATTGGCGCGGGGTTCTGGCCCGTCTGCAGCGCGCGCCGCCTGCCTGGGCCGGCTTCTCCGCCGACCGGACCGCGGTGATGGGCATTCTCAATGTCACCCCGGACAGTTTCAGCGATGGCGGCCAGCACGCGGAGGTGGAGGCGGCCACGGCGACGGGACGGGCGATGGCCGCTGCGGGGGCCGACCTGATCGATATCGGCGGTGAGAGCACACGCCCGGGCAGCGCGCCGGTGGCGCCGGCGGCGGAACAGGCGCGCATCCTGCCGGTGATTCGCGCCCTGGCCGGCGGGCCGCCGATTTCGGTCGATACCCGCAACGCCGGGACCATGGCGGCGGCCCTGGATGCCGGCGCGGCGATCATCAACGACGTCTCGGCGCTCGCCCACGATCCCGAGGCGGCGGGCCTCGTTGCCGAGGCCGGCTGCCCGGTGGTGCTGATGCACATGCGCGGCACGCCGCAAACCATGCACGAGCACGCGGGGTACGATGACGTGGCGGTCGCGGTCACCGAAGACCTGGCGGCGCGGGTGGCGGCGGCGGAGCGGGCGGGGATCGATCCGGCACAGATCGCGATCGACCCTGGGTTCGGTTTCGCCAAGGATGGCGCCGATAATCTCGCCCTGTTGCGGCGGCTTTCACTGTTGCGCAACCTTGGCCGCTGCATCCTGGTCGGGATGTCGCGCAAGCGGTTCCTCGGCGACGCGGTCGGGGAGATGGAGCCGGCCTTGCGCCTGCCGGCGGCGCTCGCCGCTTCCGTGCTGGCGCTGGAGCAGGGCGGCGCTATCCTGCGCGTGCATGACGTCGCGGAGACGGTGCAGGCGGTACGGTTGTGGCGGGCCGTGCAGTCCGGCGCGCGCTGAGCGCAGCCGGCGGAACAAGCTTGGGGTTGGCGGGGATGGGCAAAATGGATATGGGCACGACGCGTCGCCTGTTCGGCACCGACGGCATTCGCGGTACCGCCAACACCGAGCCGATGACCGCAGAAACCGCGCTTCGCCTCGGCCAGGCGGCCGGGCTCTGGTTCACCCGCGGCGACCATCGCCATCGGGTCGTCATCGGCAAGGATACGCGCCTGTCCGGCTATCTCATCGAGCCCGCGCTGACGGCGGGCTTCATCGGCGCCGGCATGGATGTGGTGCTGGTCGGGCCGCTGCCGACGCCGGCGATCGCGATGCTGACGCGCTCCTTGCGGGCCGATCTCGGGGTGATGATCTCGGCCTCTCATAACGGCTTCGAGGACAACGGCATCAAGCTGTTCGGGCCGGACGGGTTCAAGCTCTCCGACGAGACCGAGGCCGAGATCGAGCGGCTGATGGAGGCGGATCGGTCCCATCGCCTCGCCGCGCCGCTACGGCTTGGCCGCGCCTCACGGCTGGAGGACGCCGCGGGGCGCTATATCGAGAGCGCGAAATCCAGCTTTCCTCGCGGCCTGCGCCTGGATGGGCTGCGCATCGTGGTCGACTGCGCCCACGGTGCCGCCTATCGCGTCGCGCCGACGGTGCTGTGGGAGCTGGGCGCCGACGTCATCGCGGTCGGCGTGAAGCCGGATGGGCTCAACATCAACCGCGGATGCGGGTCGACGGTCCCCGAGTTTCTCCGCGCCCAGGTGCTGGAGCACCAGGCCGATCTCGGCATTGCGCTCGACGGAGACGCCGATCGGCTGCTGCTCGCCGACGAGCACGGGACGCTGATCGATGGCGACCAGATCCTCGCGCTCATCGCGGTGAGCTGGGCCGCGAGCGGGCGGCTCAAGAGCGGCGGAATTGTCGCGACGGTGATGTCCAATCTCGGTCTGGAGCGCTTTCTCGGCGGCCATGGCTTGGCGCTGGACCGGGTGCAGGTCGGCGATCGCTACGTCGCCGAGCGCATGCGGGCGAGCGGGTGCAATCTCGGCGGCGAACAATCCGGTCACGTGATCCTGTCGGACTTCGCCACCACCGGCGACGGGCTGGTGGCAGCGTTGCAGGTGCTGGCGGTATTGGTGGAGCGCGGCCAGCCGGCGAGCGAGGTGTGCCGTGTGTTCACGCCGCTGCCTCAGGTGCTGCGCAATGTCCGGCATGGCGGCCGGTCGCCGCTCGACGACGCCGCGGTGCGCCGCGCCATCGCCGAGGCGGAGGCGGCGCTGGGCACAGGCGGGCGCCTGCTCATCCGTGAGAGCGGCACCGAGCCGCTGGTGCGGGTGATGGCCGAGGGCGAGGACGGGGCGCTGGTGGAGCGTCTGGTCACCGATTTGTGCACGACGATCCGCGCCGCGGCGCAGGGCGTTCCCGCGGGGGTGGCATGACGACGGCGATGCGTGGGCGAGTGCTTGCCATCGGCGGCTCGGATTCGGGCGGGGGCGCGGGCATCCAGGCCGATCTCAAAACGATTTGTGCCCTTGGCGCCCATGGCATGAGCGCCGTGACGGCGCTGACGGCGCAGGACACGCGCGGCGTCCATGCCGTGCACTTCGTGCCGCTGCCGTTCGTGCGGCTGCAGATCGAGCTGGCGCTGGCCGATCCTGGTGTGGATGCGATCAAGACCGGCATGCTCGTGGATGCCGAGACGGTCGCCGCCGTCTGCGCCGTGCTGGAGATGCACGAGCCGGTTCCACTGGTCGTGGATCCGGTGCTGGCTTCGACAGCGGGGCAGAGCCTGCTGGCGATCGAGGCGGTGGCAATGCTCAAGCGCCGGCTGCTGCCGCTGGTGAGCCTGCTGACGCCGAACATTCCGGAGGCTGAGGTGCTCGCCGGCATGCCCATCTCCTCGCTGGCGGATATGCACGAGGCGGCAGCGGCATTGCTGACGCTGGGGGTGCCGGCGGTGCTGCTGAAGGGCGGCCATCTGCCCGGGCCACGCGTGGTGGATCTGCTGGCGACGCTGGACGGCGTGGAGGCGTTCGAATCGACCCGCATCGGCACCCGCCATACCCATGGCACGGGCTGCACCCTGGCGAGCGCCATCGCGACCGGGCTCGCCCAGGGGCTGGACATGCGTGACGCCGTGCTGCGGGCGCGCGCCTATGTCCATGCCGCGATCGAGGCCGCGCCCGGCTTTGGCGCCGGGCACGGCCCACTCAACCACGCCGTCTACGCAGACCCTCCGGCCTTCGCCCTCGCCTCCTGAACCGGCGGGCACGGCGCCGAGCCGTAGGAGCAGAAAACGCAGCAATCCCCCGGCTTGGGCCTCAGAACCTCGCCGCAGGCGCGGCACTCGTAGAAGAACTGGCAGGCGTCTGACGGCATCGTCTCCGTGCGTGACGCGCCGCATTCCGGGCAGGTGATGACCGACTGGAGTTCCGTGGCTCAGAGCCTCTCCAGAATGGAGACGTAGTTTGCTACCGCCGCGCCGCCCATGTTGAAAATCCCGGCGACGTCGGCTTTCGGCAGCTGCATTTCGCCGGCCTGGCCGGTGAGCTGCATTGCGGTGATGACATGCATCGAGACGCCGGTGGCCCCGATCGGGTGACCCTTGGATTTCAGCCCGCCGGAGGGGTTCACCGGCAGCTTGCCGTCCTTGGCCGTCCAGCCCTCGAGCACCGCGCGGGCGCCCTGGCCGTACGGGGTGAGGCCCATCGCCTCGTATTCCATCAGTTCGGCGATGGTGAAGCAGTCATGCGATTCGACGAAGGAGAGATCGCCGAGCCCGAGCCCGGCGGCGGCCAGGGCGCGCTGCCAAGCCTCGGCGGCGCCCTCGAAGCGGGTGATGTCGCGCTTGGAGATCGGCAGGAACTCGTTGACCTGCACGGCCGCGCGGAAGCGCACCGCCTTGCCCATGGTTTTCGCCGTTTCCTCGTCGGTGAGCACGAGGGCGGCGGCGCCGTCGGAGACGAGCGAGCAATCGGTGCGCTTGAGCGGCGCGGCGACGTAGGGGTTCTTCTCGCTGACCGCGCGGCAGAACTCGAAGCCGAGATCCTTGCGCATCTGCGCGTACGGGTTGGCGACGCCGTTCTTGTGGTTCTTCGCGGCGATCGCGGCCAGGGCGTCGGACTGGTCGCCGAAGCGCTGGAAATAGCGCTCGGCGATACGGGCAAAGACGCCGGCGAACCCGGCCGGAATCTCGCCCTCCTCGCGGCGGTAGCAGGCGCTGAGGAGGATGTCGCCAACCTGCGGCCCCGGCGTCGCGGTCATTTTCTCGGCGCCGACCACGAGGGCGAAGCGGCCGCGCCCGGCGGCGAGGAAGTCGCGCGCGCCGTGGATCGCGGCGGTCCCGGTGGCACAGGCATTCTCGAAGCGGGTGATGGGCTTGAAGCGAAGCTCGGGCAGGTGTTGCAGCACCAGCGAGGCCGGAAAATCCTGCGACGAGAAGCCGTTATTGAACAGGCCGACGAAGGCGGCGTCGATCTCCCCCGGCGCGATGCCGGCGTCCGCGATGGCGGCTCCGGCGACGCGGCCGATCAGGCTCTCGATGTCCGGATCTTCCAGCTTGCCGAACGGCGTGTGGGCCCAGCCCACGATGCAGGCTTCGGTCATGGCGCGCTCCTCGGGTCGAATTCCTCTGGTTCAGCCTAGAAGCGGGGCCAGTCTGCCGTCAAACCGGCCCGGCGCCGGATGGCTCCCGATGCGCGGCTCCCGATGCGCGGCCGTGCAACATTTCGCAACGCGAGTGCAATCCTGGCGCAAGGTCGCCGTGGCAGAACTCGTTCCAGGCAGCTCCGCTGCGCCCGAGCGCTCGCGTGATTTCGTGCAAGGATCGAGCTTGCGCCTCGGGAGCGCGCCTTGGCATCAGACCAGCCCCGACGGATGGGCGTTTTCTTGGCCCAGCCAGGGGCTTGGAGTAACTTAGGAGGTGGGTGCGTAATGGACGGGGGCGGTGGGATACCGAGGCGGATGGACGAGCAGGTACGAGACTTCGAGGTCGAACCGACGGGGCGTAGCAAGACGGTAGCGAAACGGTCGCCGCTGCGCCGTGCGCTGTTCTGGCTACTGGGTCTCGGCCTGCTCGCCGGTCTCGGGGCCGCCGCCTGGCTGCGCCCGCTGCCGCACGCGACGCACCCGGCACGCCCGGCCGGCGAACTTGCGCCCACGGTGCGCACGGCCGCCGTAGCGATGGGCGACCTGCCGGTGGAACTGGTCGGACTCGGGACCGTGACGCCGGAGGCGACGGTAACGCTGGTGCCCGTGGTCGGCGGCCCGCTGACGGAGGTTGCCTTCATCGAGGGGCAGCACGTCAAGAAGGGCGATTTCCTCGCCCAGATCGACCCGCGCCCCTATGAAGTGCAGCTGGCGCAGGCCCAGGCGACGCTTGCGCGCGACAAGGCGCTGCTCGACCAGGCGCGCATGGATATGCAGCGATATGAGACGCTGAAGCGCCAGGAATCGATCGCGCGGCAGACCGCCGAGGATCAGGTCTTCCTGGTCAAGCAGTACGAGGCGGCGACGCAGTTGGACCAGGCGGCGATCGACAGCGCCAAGCTCAACCTGATCTATTGCCGCATCACGGCGCCGGTGGATGGACGCATCGGTCTGCGTCGCGTCGACCCAGGCAACCTGGTGCAGCCATCGACGCTCACGGGCATTGCCACCGTTGTACAAATGCAGCCGATCACGGTGATCTTCGTGCTGCCGGAGGACAGCGTGCAGCGCATTCTGCCGCGGTTCAACGCCGGGGAGAAGCTCCAGGTGGTTGCCTTCGACCGCAGTGACACGAAGCCGATCGCCACTGGCGAACTCTACGCCGTCGGCAGCGAGATCAACACGACGACCGGAACTTTCCAGCTCCGCGCCCGCTTCACCAACAAGGACGAGTCCCTGTTCCCGCAGCAATTCGTCAATGCGCATCTGGTGGTGGAGACGCTGCATGGCGTCGCGCTGGTGCCTGTGGCGGCAGTGCAACATGGCCCGCCAGGCAGCTATGTCTACGTGGTCGGCAATGACCAGCACGTGAAGATGCGTCCGGTTTCGGTCGGGCCGTCGCATGGCGACCGCGTTTCCATTCTCGGCGGGGTCGCGGCCGGGGAGCGCGTCGTTATCGACGGCCTCGACCGGCTGCACGACGGAATGGCGGTCGCGCCCGCGTCCGACGCGCCGGCGGGTGGCGGCAGCCCGCCCGCGACGCACGCCAAGGCGCGAAAGGCGACGCCGTGAGCGCCCCGGCTTGGAGCGCAGCGGGTCGTCGATGAATCCCTCACGCCTGTTCATCCTGCGCCCGGTGGCAACATCGCTGCTGATGGCGGCGGTCATGCTGGTCGGGCTCGTCGCGCTGCGCTTCCTGCCGATCTCGGCGCTGCCGCAGGTGGACTATCCGACGATCCAGGTGCAGACGCTCTACCCCGGTGCCAGCCCGGAAGTGATGACCTCCGCCGTCACCGCCCCGCTGGAGCGCCAGTTCGGCCAGATGCCAGGCCTGTCGCAGATGATCTCGGCGAGCTCGGCGGGGGCCTCGATCATAACCCTGCAGTTCGATCTCGCCCTCAGCCTCGATGTCGCGGAGCAGGAAGTGCAGGCGGGGATCAACGCCGCCAGCAATCTGCTGCCGACCGACCTACCGACCCCGCCGATCTATGCGAAGGTCAATCCCGCGGACGCGCCGATCCTCACGCTTGCGCTGACCTCAGCGAGCCTGCCGCTGACCCGGGTGCAGGAGCTCGCAGACACGCGTCTGGCGCAGCGTATCTCCGAGCTTCCGGGTGTCGGTCTGGTAACGATCAGCGGCGGAAATCGTCCGGCGGTGCGTGTGCGCGCCAACCTCCCCGCCCTCTCGGCCTACGGGCTCAATCTCGACGATCTGCGCACCACCCTTGCCAATCTCAACGTCAACGCCCCGAAGGGCAGTTTCGATGGTCCGGCGCAGTCGGTCACCGTCGTTGCCAACGACCAGCTCCAGAGTGCGGCCGCGTTCCGCGACCAGGTGATCGCATACCGCAGCGGCGCGCCGGTTCGCCTGAGCGACGTTGCCACCGTGGTCGAAGGGGCGGAGAACGACAAGCTCGGCGCCTGGACCAACACCACGCCGGCGATCATCCTGAATATCCAGCGCCAGCCTGGCAGCAACGTGATCGCGGTGGCCGAGCGCGTGCAAGCTCTGCTGCCACGACTGAAGGCGGCATTGCCTGCCGCCGTCAATGTCACCGTGCTTACCGACCGTACCGCCACCATTCGCGCCAGTGTACGCGACGTCACCTTCGAGCTGGGCTTTGCCGTGGTGCTGGTGATTCTGGTGATCTTTCTGTTTCTGCGCGATCTGCCGGCGACCGTGATCCCGAGCCTTTCAGTGCCACTCTCGCTGGTCGGTACGCTGGCGGTGATGTACCTGGCCGGCTTCAGCCTGAACAATCTGTCGTTGATGGCGCTCACCATTGCGACCGGATTCGTCGTCGACGATGCCATCGTCATGATCGAGAACATCGCCCGCTACGTCGAGGCGGGCGAAGCGCCGCTGGCGGCGGCGCTCAAGGGCGCGCGGCAGATCGGCTTCACCATCATCTCGCTGACCGTCTCGCTGATCGCGGTTCTGATCCCGCTGCTCTTCATGGGCGACGTGGTAGGGCGCCTGTTTCATGAATTCGCCATCACCCTCGCGGTCACCATCGTCATTTCGGCTGTGGTCTCGCTGACCCTGGTGCCGATGCTCTGCGCGCGGCTGCTGCGCCGCGCCGCGCCCCGTCGTGGCCGTGATCCGTTCCTGGCGCTTCGCGATGCCTATGGCCGGGCGCTCGATGTCGTGCTCCGCCATGAACGGACGACGCTCCTCGTCGCCGCACTCACCCTGGCGCTCACCGCAGGACTTTATGTGGTGGTGCCCAAGGGGTTCTTCCCGATCCAGGATACTGGTCTCATCCAGGGCGTGAGCCAGGCCGACCAGGGCATCAGCTACACCGCAATGGCCGACCGGCAGCAGGCACTCGTGGCCGCCCTGCTGAAGGACCCTGACGTCGTGAGCCTCTCCTCGCAGATCGGCGTGGATGCAACCAATGGAACACTGAATACCGGGGCCCTCCTGATCAACCTGCGCCCGCTCGGCGAACGCCGCCGTTCGGCCCGCGCCGTGATCCAGCACCTGCAGCGTCTTGCCGCGAAGGTGCCCGGGATCACCCTCTACATGCAGCCGGTCCAGGATCTGACGGTGGATGCAACAGTCAGCGCGACCCAGTATCGCTTCGTCGTCGAAAATCCGAATCTCGGATTGTTCGAGACCTGGATGCCGCGCCTGATCGAGCGACTACGGGCCCTGCCGCAACTGGCGGATGTCACCAGCGACCTGCAGCAGCAGGGGCTGGCACTGGACATCACCATCGATCGTGTTACCGCCGCGCGCTTCGGCATCACGCCGGCGACGGTCGACAACGTGCTCTATGATGCTTTTGGCCAACGAATCGTCAGCACGATCTTCACGCAGGCCAACCAGTACCGGGTCATCCTGGAGGCGGAACCGCGGCTGCAACAGAGCCTGGCGACGCTCAATCTGATCTACCTGCCGTCTTCGACGGCGGTGAACGGCCAGGTGCCGCTGCCCGCGATCGCCACCGTGACCGAGCGCAAGGCGCCACTGCGCATCACCCATCTCGGGCAGTTCCCCGCCAGCACCATTTCCTTCAATCTGGCTCCGGGGGCTTCGCTCGGCGCCGCGGTGAAGGCTATCCGCAGCGCCACCGACACGCTCGGCCTGCCGGCCAGCTTCCTGACCAGCTTCCAGGGGGCGACACGAGCCTTCGAGGCCTCGCTCGCCAACGAACTGTTGCTCATTCTTGCTGCCGTGCTGACAATGTATATCGTGCTCGGTGTACTCTATGAGAGCTTCATCCATCCGATCACGATCCTCTCAACGCTCCCTTCCGCCAGCGTCGGCGCCTTCGCGGCATTGCTGCTCACGGGGGATGATCTCGATGTCATCGGCATCATCGGCATCGTGCTGCTGATCGGCATCGTCAAGAAGAACGCGATCATGATGATCGACTTCGCGCTGGCCGCCGAACGCGAGCAGGGCATGGCGCCGCGTGCGGCAATCCGGGAGGCGGCGCTGCTGCGGTTGCGGCCGATCCTGATGACAACCTTTGCGGCGCTGCTGGCGGCGCTGCCGCTGATGCTCGGTACCGGCACCGGCGCGGAACTCCGCCGCCCCCTGGGCATTACCATCGTTGGCGGGTTGATCGTAAGCCAGGTGCTGACGCTGTTCACAACGCCAGTGATCTATCTTGCCTTCGATCGCCTGGCCCAGCGGCGGCGTGGCGCGCGGCGCTTGTCGAGTCTGCCCTCGTGAACCTCTCGACGACCGCCATCCTGCGTCCGGTCGCGACGACGCTGCTCAGCCTCGCCGTCGCGCTCGCCGGTGCGCTCGGCTACCTGCACCTGCCGGTGGCGCCGTTGCCGGCCGTCGACTACCCGGTGATCTACGTTCAGGCCAGGCTGCCTGGCGCCAGCGCCGAGACCATGGCGTCGACGGTAGCCGAGCCGCTCGAGCGTCACCTCGCGCAGATTTCCGATCTCGACGAGATGACGTCACAGAACTCAATGGGTAACACGGCGATCGCGCTGCAGTTCGATCTCAATCGCGACATCGACGGCGCCGCCCGGGACGTGCAGGCGGCGATCAACGCCGCGCACGCCGACATGCCGACATCGATGCGTACCAATCCGACCTATCGAAAGGTGAATCCGGCTGACCAGCCGATCCTGATCCTCGCCCTCACTTCGGACTCCCGATCCCCAGGCCAGCTTTACGACGACGCCTCCAACATCCTCCAGCAGCGCCTTTCGCAGCTCAACGGTATCGGTCAGGTGGATGTGGTCGGCAGTGCGCTGCCGGCCGTACGCGTGGAGCTCAATCCGCAAGCACTGGCTCAATATGGCGTAGGTCTCGAGGACGTGCGGGCCGCGCTGGCGTCGGCAAACGCCAATAGCCCGAAGGGCACGATCGAGAGTGGCGGGCGCAGGTTCCAGATCTATACCAACGACCAGGCGCTGCGTGCTGCTGACTATGCACCACTGGTCGTGGCCTTCCGCAACGGGGCGCCGGTACGGCTGACCGACGTGGCCGAGGTTCTCGATTCGGTCCAGGACGTGCGCAACGCGGCCTTCGCCAACGGCAAACCGGGCGTGCTGCTGATCCTGAGCCGCCAGCCCGGCGCGAACATCATCGCCGCGGTGGACACCGTGCTCGCGGCGTTGCCGCAGCTTGCCGCCGCGATGCCGGGCGATACCCAGATCAGCGTCATTGCCGACCGCAGCAAGACGATCCGTGTCTCGTTGCTTGATACGCAGCGAACGCTGCTGATTGCCGTGGCATTGGTCGTGCTCGTCGTCTTCGTGTTCCTGCGCAAGCTGCGCGCGACCCTCATCCCGAGCGTGACGGTGCCGATCTCGATCATCGGAACCTTCGCGCTGATGAATCTCGCCGGCTTCAGCCTCAACAACCTGAGCCTGATGGCCCTTACCGTCGCCACCGGGTTCGTTGTCGACGACGCCATAGTCGTACTCGAAAACGTAGCCAGGCATGTCGAGGCCGGCATGCCACGCCTGCAGGCCGCCATACTCGGCGCACGTGAGGTCGGATTCACGGTCGTATCGATGAGTGTATCGCTGATCGCGGTCTTCATCCCGATTCTTCTGATGGGCGGGATCATCGGCCGATTCTTCCGTGAATTCGCGCTGACGCTGTCGATGGCGATTATGGTTTCCATGGTCCTGTCGTTGACCTTGACGCCGATGATGTGCGCCTTTCTCCTCAGTAACCGGCGTGATGAGCGTGGGCGCGCACTGCATCGCCTGGCCGAGCGCGGGTTTGACCGGGTCGTCGCTGGATACGCCAGAACGCTGGACGTGGCGCTGAACCACCCGCGACTGGTGCTGCTGGGCCTCGTGGCGATGATCGTGCTCAACATCCATCTTTTCACGATCATTCCGAAGGGATTCTTTCCGCAGCAGGATACCGGGCGGTTGTTTGGGGCCATTGTCGCGGATCAGGCAATCTCGTTTCAGGCCATGCGCGGCAAGCTCGCCGAGTTCATGGCCATCGTTCAGAGTGACCCGGCTGTGGCGACGCTGTCCGGCTATACGGGGGGTGGTCGCCGGATCAACTCGGGACGGGTGTTCGTCAATCTGAAGCCGCGTGACGAGCGCGATGCAAGCGCCGACCAGGTCGTGGCGCGACTGCGAGCGCGGCTGAACGCCGTCTCGGGCGCCCGACTCTATTTGCAATCGGTGCAGGAGGCGCGCTTCGGCGGCCGGCTCGGCAACGCCCAGTACCAATACACACTGCAAGCCGACTCGCTCGAGGATCTGGTGCTCTGGACACCGCGCCTCGTGGAGGCGCTCGCTGATGACCCGGTTGTTGAGGATGTCAGCTCGGACCTGCAACAGGGAGGCCTCGTCAGTGAGGTTGTCGTGGATCGCCCCACGGCAGCGCGCTATGGGCTGCTGCCCAGCATCATCGACAATAGTCTCTACGATGCGTTCGGGCAGCGCCAGGTTTCCACTATTTACAAGGCGATGAATCAGTATTTCGTGATCATGGAGGTGGCGCCGCGCTTCTGGCAGGATCCGAGTGCGCTGCAACAGCTCTATGTCAGCACCGCGTCGGGTGCGGTTCCGAACGGAACGGCGCGGAGCAACGCTGTGGTTGGCACAGTGACGGATCCGGGCGGTGCGGTCGCGGCGAGTCCGTTGTTCGCTGCGGGCAATGCTGCCGCGGGAGCGGCGAACGCGGGTGCGGCCGGGACGGCGGCGCTGGCGGCGGTCCGGAATCTCGCTACGAACTCAATCGGCAATACCGGTAAGTCCGTTGGCTCGACCGGAGCGGCGGTGAGTACGACGGCCAACACCATGGTGCCGCTCGCCGCGGTCGCGCGGTTCGAGCCCGGCCACACTGCGTTGCAGGTCAATCACCAGGGGCAGTTCGTCGCCGGAACGGTAGCCTTCAATCTTCGGCCTGGGCGCACGCTGGGCGAGGTGGGCCCGGCTTTCAACGCGGCGATGCGGCGTATAGGCATGCCGTCCACGATCCAAGCCGGATTCCAGGGTACGGCGCGGGTCTTCCAGCAATCGGTACAGAACGAGCCGATCCTCATCCTGGCGGCGTTGGCGGCCGTCTACATCGTGCTCGGTATGCTCTACGAGAGCTATGTCCATCCGGTCACGATTCTGTCCACCCTCCCCTCGGCGGGCATCGGCGCGCTGCTGACGCTACTCGCATTCGGGGAGGAATTCAGCATTATCGCCATGATCGGGATCATCCTGCTCATCGGCATCGTCAAGAAGAACGCCATATTGATGATCGACTTCGCACTGCAGGCGGAACGGGAGCAGGGCATGAATCCGCGCGATGCGATTCGCCTCGCGTGCCTCAAGCGCTTCCGTCCGATCCTGATGACCACCTTCGCCGCGATGTTCGGGGCATTGCCGCTTGCGCTCGGCCGGGGCGAGGGCGCGGAGTTTCGCCATCCGCTTGGCACTTCCATCGTCGGCGGGCTGATGGTCAGCCAGGTGCTGACGCTCTATACGACGCCGATTGTGTATCTCTATCTCGATGGCCTTCGCCTGGTGGCGCAGCGCCGTTGGCGGCGGCTGTTCCCGGCGCTTCCAAGTGTGCCAGAGGCCGGCGAATGAGACCGCTCGCGCTGTTCCTGATCGTCTCAATGGCAGCCTGCACGGTTGGTCCCGACTATCAGCGCCCGACGGCGCCGCCAGCGGCGCAGTTCAAGGAGCTCGCCGGGTGGAAGCCGGCCAGCCCGCTCGATGCGATCGACCGGGGCGCATGGTGGTCGATTTATCAGGACGCCACCCTGGACGGGCTGGAACGGGAAATCGATGTCTCCAATCAGAGCATCAAGTTCGCCTATGCGAACTTCATGGAGGCGCAGGCCCTGATCACGGAGGCCGAAGCGCAGCTGATGCCGTTCATGACCGTCAATCCAGTCACTCAGCGGCTCGGTGGCGGCACCGGCAGCGGCACCGCGCAGGTCTCGGCCGCCGGCGTCGGCGTGAACGGCGCGTCGGCACGCAAGCTGACCTATGCGAAGTCGGTCTACAGCTTGCAGGGCCAGATGAACTGGACCCTCGATGTCTGGGGTGGCATCCGCCGCACCATCGAAAGCCGGGTCGCCTTCGCGCAGGCGAGCGCCGCCCAGATCGCGTTTGCCCGGCTCTCGGCGCAGTCAGCGCTGGCTACGGCCTACTTCAACATGCGCGCGGCGGACTCGCTGCAGAAACTGCTGAACGATACCGTGGTGCAATATCGCGCGGCCTTGAAGATCGTGCAGAACCAGTTCGATGTCGGTGTGGCGCAGCGATTGGACGTGCTGACCGCCGAGACTCAGGTGAGGACGACGGAAGCGCAGGCGATCGCCGTCGCGCAGACGCGCGCGCAGTTCGAGCACGCGATCGCGGTTCTCGCCGGTCGACCGCCGTCGACACTCAGCATTCCACCAGCGATGCTGACCAGTTCGGTGCCGGTGGTTCCCGCCGGATTGCCTTCGGCGTTGCTCGAGCGCCGTCCGGACGTCGCGGCGGCGGAGCGGCAGATGCAGCAGGCAAATGCGCTGATCGGTGCAGCGATTGCTGCCTATTTTCCGGATGTGACGTTGAATGCGGCCGCCGGCTATACCGGTAACCCGCTCGACACGCTGATCCGCCTCGCCAACCAGGTCTGGTCGGTCGGCGCCGCAGCGGTGACGCCGGTCTTCGAAGGCGGCTTACTCACCGCACAGGTGGCGGCCAACAGGGCGCTCTACGAGGCCAGTGTGGCCACCTATCGGGAGACGGTTCTGACCGCCTTCCAGCAGGTGGAGGACGCGCTGGTTGCGTTGCGCGTGCTCCAGGATGAGGCCACCGCGCAGGACCTCGCCGTGGCGGACGCGCGCCAGACCGTCGAGTTGGCACTGAACCAGTATCGCGCCGGCACGGTGATCTACACCACCGTGCTGACCGATGAGACTCTTGCTCTCTCGAACGAGATCACCGCGCTCACGATTCGCCAGAGCCGGTTGCTGGCCAGCGTTGCGTTGGTGAGTGCGCTCGGCGGCGGCTGGAGCAACGCGGATCTGCCGGATACCGGCCGGCTGTGGCGGGAGAACCTGATCGTTCCCGCTGGCGGGTAGCCTCAGCCTTCCGCGGGCCAGAAGCGCGCGGCGATGGTGGTGTGCAGGCCGATCAGCTCGCGCTGCACCCAGTCGAGGAATTCGTGCAGGCCCCGGGCGATGAGGAGATCGATGCTGGTCTCGGTCAGCACGGCGCTGAGGTCTTCCAGGCGCTCCAGCGCAGCATCGGCGCCCCGTAGCCGGTAGGAGGAGCGGAGCTGAGCGAGCGTGCCCTGGGCGAGGCGAACGCAGTGCACGAGCGAGCGAGGGAAGCCATGATTGAGCAGCAGAAAGCCGGCTACCATCGCCGGCGTCATGTCGCGGGGAAAAATGCGCCGAAACGCGTGATAGCCGGCCGCGGCACGCAGCAGCGCGTGCCACTGGCCGACATCGAGCGCTGAGCCCACGGCGTCGGCCGATGGCAGCAGCATATGATATTTGATGTCCACCAGCCGTGTGATCTGATCGGCACGCTCGATCTGGCGGCCGAGCATATAAAAGGTCCAGCCAGCATCGCGGTAGAATGTTCCCTCGGTAATGCCGGTGTGGGTCTGGCAGGCCTGCTTGATGTCGGCGCAGAGTTGGGAGAGGTGGGACGGGGCGATATCCGCCGCTGTCAACTGCCGCACCCGGTTGTGAAAGACGTTGATCTGGGACCACATCTCGGTCGAGATCAAGGGGCGCAGCAGGCGCGCATTCTCGCGCGCTTGGGCAAGGGTCGCGGCGATCGAGGTCGGATTGTCGCGGTCGAGCACATAGAAATGCGTCACCGCCTGCGCCGTCGGCGCCGCGTGCGTCGAAAGGAAACGCGCCTCGTCGGCATTGATGCGCACGACTGCCAGCCAGCCTTCCTCGTCGCGGGCGTGGCGGGTGAAGGTCTCGGTGACATCGAGGATGCGTGCCAGATTCTCCGTCCGCTCCATCTGGCGCGCGAGCCAGAAGATGCTGCCGGCGTAGCGTGAGAGCAGCTGGGAGGAGCGCGGTGCGTCGGTGCTGTCGGCCAGGGTGGTGCTCATGCGAGCACCCAGGTGTCTTTCGAGCCACCGCCCTGCGAGGAGTTCACCACCAGCGAGCCTGGCCGCAGCGCCACGCGGGTCAGGCCGCCCGGCAACACCCACGTATCGCGCCCGGTGATGGCGAAGGGCCGCAGATCGACATGCCGCGCGGCGATGCCGTCCCCGCTCAGGGTCGGCGCCACCGACAGGCGCACCATCGGCTGACTGATGTAGTTCGCAGGATCCGCAAGCAGCTTTTCGCGGAAAGCAGCAAGTTCGACGCGCGTGGCGTGCGGGCCGATGATCAGCCCGTAGCCGCCGGATTCGCCGACCGGCTTGACCACGAGCGTATCGAGATGATCCAGCGTGTAGCGCAGCCCATCCGCCTCGCGGCATATATGGGTCTCGACATTGGCGAGGATCGGCTCCTGGTCCAGGTAGTAGCGGATGATGCGCGGCATGTAGGCATAGACGGCCTTGTCGTCGGCGACGCCGGTGCCGACCGCGTTGGCGATGGCGACACGGCCATTGCGCCAGACCTCCATCAGTCCGCGCACGCCGAGCACGCTGTCCGGACGGAACACGGCGGGATCGAGAAACTCGTCGTTCAGGCGTCGATAGATCGCATGCACGGGGGCGAGGCCGGCGACGGTGCGCATCCAGACGCTGCCATCCTCGACGACGAGGTCGCGTCCTTCGACAAGCGGCACACCCATCTCGCGGGCGAGGAAGACATGCTCGAAATAAGCCGAATTGTAGATGCCGGGCGAGAGCAGCACGATCTGCGGCTCGCCCGCAGAGGGCGCTGCGATTTCGGCCATCGCGCCGAGCAGCCGCATGCCATACTCGCCGATCGGGCGCACCGCGAGTCCCGCCATGAGGTCGGGGAAGACACGCGCCATCATGTGTCGGTTCTCGATCACGTAGGAGACCCCAGACGGGGTGCGCGCATTGTCTTCGAGCACGAGGAAGCGGTCGTGCTCATCGCGCACGATGTCGGTGCCGCAGACATGGACATAGGTCCCGTGCGGTACGTCGAGCCCGACCATCTCCGGGCGGAAGTTGGCGTTGCCGAGCACGAGGTCCGTCGGCACCACGCCGTCGCGGAGGATTTTCTGGTCGTGGTAGACGTCGTGCAGGAACAGATTGAGGGCGGCAACGCGCTGGATGACGCCGCGCTCCACGCGGTCCCACTCCGCGGCCGTCAGCACCCGGGGCAGGATGTCGAACGGCAGGATGCGGTCGATCGCGTCCCGCTCCGAATAGACGGTGAAGGTGATGCCGAGATTGAAGAGCTCGGTCTCGGCGACGGCGGCGCGGCGGCGAAGCTCCTCGACGTCCATCTCCGCGAGCCGCTGCAGGATCACCCGGCGCGACGGATCGATCGTGGCGGGATCGGGCGCCGCGGTCGTCCCGAGCAGTTCGCAGAAGAACTGGCCAGGATCATAGCCGGCGAGCGGGCCGCCAAGAATGTGGTCCGCGGCCGAAGGCGCCTGGCGCTGCTGCATCGCGCTCATCCCCGGTGGTCACAAGCGGGAGAAATGGGCATGGTTTGCTCCCTTCCCGGGCAGGCAGGGGGCCGGGGCGCCGGCCGCCCTGCCGTCCGACATGGCAGAGTAGCGTGAAAGCAAAATCCGCGCCATCCGGAGGGCGCCGGCCAATTCCCCTCGGTGGTGAAAACACCTAATGTCGGCCTCCGGCCCGCGACGGAACCTTGCACGATGATCGACACCGGCTCGTCGGCCTCGCCCTATCCGGACGCGCCGAACCCAGACCTGCTGGAGCGCATTCCGCAGACGGCCCGCGTCGTGCTCGATATCGGCTGTGGCACCGGGGCTCTCGGCGCGGCCTATCGGCGGCTCAATCCGCGCGCGGTGCTGCTCGGCATCGAGCGCGACGAGGCCGCCGCACGGCTCGCCGCCAGCCGGCTCGACCAGGTGATGCTGGATGATATCGAGACCGCCCCGCTGCCGGCGGCGTGGCGGGGGCGGGTCGATTGCCTGATCTATGGCGATGTGCTGGAGCATCTCCGCCAGCCCGAGGCGGTTCTGCGGCGGCATCTCGCCGCGCTGGCGCCGGGCGGGGTCGTGCTCGCCTGCGTTCCCAACGTCGAGCACTGGAGCTTTCTGGACCGATTGCTCCGCGGTGGCTGGCGCTACGAGGCCCAGGGCCTGTTCGACCGCACCCATCTGCGCTGGTTCACCCGTCAGGGCATGGCTGATCTCCTCGACGGCGTCGGCCTTGCGCCGCTCGATGCCGCCCCGCGCGTGTTCGCGCCGGAGCGCGCCGAACGCTTCGTCGCGGATCTCGCCCCGGCGCTGCCCGCGTTCGGCGTCGGTGGATCAGACCTCGCCGAGCGCACGCGGCCATTGCAATATGTCTGGCGGGCGCAGACGGCGCCGGCCCAGCCACTGCATCTCGTGCTCACCATGCTCGCCCCGGTCGGCGGGGTCAGCGAAGTGCGCGTTCTCGAGCCGCTGCGGGCGCTCGCCTCGGAGCCGGGGGTCGTGGTCCATCTGTGGAACGGCCGCGAGCCGCTGCCAATTCCGCAGGATGCGGCGCGGCTACTGATTCTGCACCGGCCGGCGCTGGTCGGCGGCGAGGGCTTGCAGACCGTCCGGGCCGCGCTGGCCCGGGGCTTCGTGATCGTCACGGAGTTCGACGACCATCCGGATTTCATCCCGGTGCTGCAGCGGCCGGACATGTATAATTTCAGCGCCGTGCATGCGGTGCAGACGACGACCGCGGCGCTCGCGGCGGTGCTGCGCGCGCGCAACCCCGAACTGGCCGCCTTTCCGAACGCGGTGCGCGCACTTGCCGAGCCGCGCAATTTCCTTCCCGAGAACCCGCTCACCCTGTTCTTCGGCGCCCTCAACCGCGAGCGCGACTGGCCGCCCTATCTCGATGCTCTCAACGCGCTCGGCGCCGAGTTCGGGCCGCGGCTGCGCTTCGCGATCGTTCACGACCATGGCCTGTTCGAGCGCCTGGAGAGCCCGTACAAGAGCTTCGCGCCGACGCTCGAATATGCCGCCTATCGCGATACGCTCGCGCGCGCCGAGCTTTCGTTCATGCCGCTGACCGATACGGCGTTCAATCGCTGCAAGTCGGACCTCAAGTTCCTTGAGGCCGCGGCGCACCGCGTCGCCGCGGTGGCCAGCCCGACCGTGTATGGTGAAACGATCCGTCACGGCGAGAACGGTTTCCTCGTGCCTGATGGCGCTGCGCTGCAGACGGTGGTGCGGGCCCTCGTCGCCGAGCCGGAGCGCGCGCGGCGTGCCGCGGAGACGGCGCGGCGGCAGGTGGAGGAGCGGCGCATGCTCGCCTATCAGGTCGAAGCGCGCGTCGCCTGGTACCGCTCCCTGTGGCAGCGGCGGGGGTCGCTGACCGAGGCGCTGCTGGCCCGGGTGCCGGAACTCCGCCTGCCATGATGACGGCGTCGGCGGCCCTGGCGGCGCTGTGGCGCGACGCCGGTCTGCCGGAGGCGGCACTGGGCTACGCCGCGCTCGATGAGGCGCCGCCGCTGCTGGCGTCCTCGTTCGCGGTCGATGCCGCCGCGCGCGCCACCATCGGTGCCGCAGCGCTCGCCGCCGCCGAGCTCTTCTTCCTGCGCGGCGGGGCGCGGCAACGTGTGTCCGTTGCCGCCGCCGCCGCCGCTGCCGCCTTCCACTCGGAGCGGCTGCTGCGCATCGCGGGCCGCCCGGCTTCCGATTTCCACGATGCGGTGGGTGGGCTCTATCGCACCGGCGACGGTGGCTGGGTCCGCCTGCACACCGCGTTCGCGCACCATCGCGAGGGCCTGTTGCGCCTGCTTGCCTGTCCGCCCGAGCGGGGCGCGGTGGCTGCAGCGCTGGCGCGGCGTGCGGCGGAGGCCTTCGAGACGGAGGCGGCGGAGGCCGGGCTGTGCGTGGCGGCGCTGCGGCGGTTCACCGTGTGGGACGCGCTCGCGCAGGGGCGGGCGGTGGCGGCCCGGCCGGTGCGGATCTCGCGCATCAGTGCCGCGCCCGCTCGCCCGTTGCCGGCCGCGGAGCGACCCTTGGCCGGCCTGCGCGTACTCGATCTGACGCGGGTGATCGCGGGCCCGGTCTGTGGACGCGCGCTCGCTGCCCACGGCGCGGAGGTGCTGCTGATAACCGCGCCCCATCTGCCGGCGATCGCGCCGCTGGTGGTCGATACCGGTCCGGGCAAGCGGGCGGCGTTTCTCGATCTGCGCGGCGAGGCGGGGCGCGCGCGCCTGGTGGCGCTGCTGGCGGAGGCCGATGTGCTGGTGCAGGGCTACCGGCCTGGCGCGCTCGCCGCGCTCGGCTTCGGTCCGGCCGAGGCGGCACGGCTCAGCCCGGGCATCGTCACCGTCTCGCTCTCGGCCTATGGCGAGGAGGGGCCGTGGCGCGGCCGGCGCGGCTTCGACTCGCTGGTGCAGACCGCGACCGGGTTCAACGCCGCGGAGGCGGAGGCGGCCGGCGAGTCGCGGCCACGACCGCTACCGGTGCAGGCGCTGGATCATGCGTCGGGCTATCTGATGGCGTTCGGCGCCCTGGCCGCGCTGCATCGCCGCGCCAGTGAGGGTGGCTCCTGGCATGTCCGCGTCTCGCTTGCCGCCACCGCGCGCTGGCTGCGCGGATTGCCGCGGGTGCCGGATGGGTTCGCGCGGCCGGCGCCGGCGGCCGAGGCGTTCGCCGATTGCATGGTCGCCATGGGATCGCCCTTCGGCGATCTCGATCTGGTCCGTCCGCCGGCGGAGATGGTGCTGACGCCGGCACGCTGGGATCGCCCGCCGGTGCCGCTCGGCACCCACCCGCCGTGCTGGGCCTGAGGGTCAGAGGGGCGCGTCGGCCGCGTCCACATCGGCGTCGAACTCGTCCCCATCGAGCCCCAGCAGCCGCTCGGCTTCCTGCGGCGCTACCGCCTCCACCCCGCGCAGCTTGCGCCCGATGGCGCGCGTGCGCCGCCGGGCGCTCTCGATCGTGTTGCTGAAGGAGCCGGCCTGCTTGGCGAGCTTGCTGAGCACTTCGTCCATCTTCCCCATTTCCTCCCGCGCCGCACCGAGCAGGGTGCGAACCTCGTCCGCCTTCTGCTCCAGCGCCAGGGTGAGATGGCCGAGATGGATGGTGCGCAGCAGCGCCGGTGCCAGGCTCGGGCCGAGGACGAGGACGCGGTTCTGCCGGCCGATCTCGTCGATCAGCCCCGGCACGCGGGCGATCTCGGTATAGAGCCCGTCGGTGGCGAGATACATCACCGCGAACTCCATCGTCACCGGCGGCACGATGTATTTGGCCTGGATCTTCTTCGCCTCCTCGCGCACCCGCCGCGCCAGCGCTGCACGTGCGGCACGCTCGGCTTCGATATCGCCGGCCTCGGCGGCGTTGAGAAGCCGCTCATAGTCCTCGACGGGAAACTTGGCGTCGATCGGCAGATAGACCTTGTCCGCACCGTGCGCCGGCATGATCACGGCGAATTCGACCGCCTCGGCGCTGGTCTCGGTGAGGCGCTTGTTGGTCTCGTAGGCGCCGGCCGGCAGCACGTCGTCGAGTAGGGCACGCAGCTGCGTCTCGCCCCAGCCGCCGCGCGTTTTCACATTGGCGAACAGCCGCTTGATGTCGCCGATCTGCGCCGTCACCGCCTGGACGTCGCCCATCGCCTTCTGCACCTGCGCGAACTGGTCGGCGACGCGCGTGAAGCTCGCCGTCATCTGCTGCTCCACCGCCTGATGCAGCTGCTCGTTCACGCTGCGCTGGATTTCCGTCAGTTTCTGTTCATTGCCCTCGCGCAGCTCGCGCAGCTTGGTCTCGAGCAAGACGTGGTTTCGCTCCTGTGCGGTGCCGAGGTCGCTGATGAGCGCCGCATGGTTGCGCCCGAGCCGTTCGTGCAGGGCATCCAGCGGGCCGGTGAGCTCGCGCCGCAGCGCGGACTGGCCTGCGTCGATGACGCCGCGCAGCGTCTCGGTCTCGCTGCGCTGTCCGGCGCGCACCTGCTCGGTAGCCAGGCGTAGCTCCTGGATCGCGCGCTCCAGCGCGGCAAACCGTGTCAGCGGCAGGATGGCAGCGAGCATGGCGGCGATGGCGGCGATCAGTGCCGCGGCAACGCCGAACAGGGCGAGGCTCACGCATGTCTCCCATTCCGGTGCGGCGCCGGCCCGAGGCGCGTGCGGAGGCTATAGGTAGGGCTCAACATCCACGCTTAGCACCCGTCATGCCCGATTTCACGCCGCCGCCGGCGGGCCTCGTCCCCGCGCCGCCGCTCACGCGTACGCTGGTGCTCGTCATGGCCGCCAGCGTCGGGGCCACCGTGGCCAATCTCTATTACAATCAGCCCATGCTCGGCGCGATCGGCGCCGATCTCGCGGCCAGCCCCGCGGCGGTGGGCCTGATCCCGACCGCGACCCAGCTCGGCTTCGGCCTGGGCCTGCTGCTGCTGGTCCCGCTCGGCGATCAGATGGACCGCCGCCGCTTGATTTTGGCGCAATCGGCCGGCCTGGCGGTTGCCCTCGTCGCCGCGGCGCTGGCGCCAGGCGCGGCGACGCTGGTCTTTGCCTCGGTGGCCGTCGGCCTGGGCAG
>JAKAZO010000127.1 GCA_021815825.1 Pseudomonadota bacterium | reverse complement strand
GGATTTGCGCCATGGCTGCCGATGTGCCGACCGACGCCCCTGCCGGGGAGACGCTCGACGCGACGATCGCCGGTGCCGCCGCCGCGCTCGCCCGGCGGCAGAACGCGGACGGGCATTTCGTCTTCGAGCTCGAAGCCGATGCCACGATTCCCGCCGAATACGTGCTGCTCGAGCATTTCCTCGACCGCGTCGAGCCCGACCTCGAACGGCGCATCGGCGTCTATCTGCGCGAGATCCAGGGCGAGCACGGCGGCTGGCCGCTGTTCCATGATGGCGCCTTCAATCTCTCCGCCAGCGTCAAGGCCTATTTCGCGCTGAAGGCGATCGGCGACGACCCGCAGGCGCCGCACATGGCGCGCGCGCGCGCGGCGATCCTCGCCGCCGGCGGGGCCGAGCGCAGCAACGTGTTCACCCGCGCGCAGCTCGCTTTGTTCGGAGAGGTGCCCTGGCACGCTGTGCCGGTGATGCCACTCGAACTGCTGATCGCGCCGCTCTGGTTCCCGATCAATCTCTGGCGCGTGTCCTACTGGTCGCGCACGGTGATCGTGCCGCTCCTGGTACTGATGCATCTGAAGCCGCGGGCGCGCAATCCGCGCGGCGTGCATGTGCGCGAACTGTTCCGCGACGACCCGGCGCGGATCCGCGACTGGATCCGCGGCCCCTACCGCTCGCCCTGGGGCCGCTTCTTCAAGGGCCTCGATTCCGTTCTGCGCCGCATCGATCCGCTGGTGCCCGGCGCTTTCCGCGCCCGCCTGGTCGAGCGCGCCAAAGCCTTCGTCATCGAGCGGCTGAACGGCGAGGACGGGCTCGGCGCGATCTATCCGGCGATGGCCAACAGCGTGATGATGTTCGACACGCTCGGCTACAGCCCGGAGCATCCGCATGCCGCGATCGCCTGGGCTTCGGTGCGCAAGCTGCTCGTGATCGAGCCCGAACGCGCCTATTGCCAGCCCTGCCTGTCGCCGGTCTGGGATACCGGGCTCGCCGGCCACGCGCTGGCCGAAACCGAGGGCGCGCAATCGGCCTCCGTCGCCACCGCCTGCGGCTGGCTGCGCGGCAGGCAGATCACCGAACTGGCCGGCGACTGGGCGGTGGCCCGCCCGGACCTGCGCCCGGGCGGCTGGGCCTTTCAATACGAGAACGCCCACTATCCGGACGTGGACGATACCGCCGTCGTCGGCATGCTGCTGCATCGCAATGGCGACCCCGCCCACGCCGAGGCGATCGCGCGGGCGCGGGAGTGGATCATCGGCATGCAGTGCCGTGGCGGCGGCTGGGGCGCCTTCGACGTCGACAACGACCACGATGTGCTCAACCACATCCCCTTCGCCGATCACGGCGCCCTGCTCGACCCGCCGACCGCCGACGTCACCGCGCGCTGCGTCTCGTTCCTGGCCCAAACCGGGACGCGGCCGGATACGCCCGTGCTCGCCCGCGCGCTCGCCTGGCTGCGCAGCGAGCAGGAACGGGATGGCAGCTGGTTCGGCCGCTGGGGCACGAACTACATCTATGGCACCTGGTCCGTGCTCTGCGCCTTCAACGCCGCCGGCATCGGCGGGGACGATCCGTCGGTGCGCCGCGCCATCGGCTTCCTGCTGGACACGCAGCGCGAGGATGGCGGCTGGGGCGAGGACGAGGAGACCTACGCCGGCGCCCCGCCCGGCCGCTACAAGGAGAGCACGCCCTCCCACACCGCCTGGGCCGTGCTCGGGCTGATGGCCGCCGGCGAGGCCGCCCATCCGGCGGTGGCGCGCGGCGTCGCCTGGCTGGCGCGGGCGCAGCGCCCGGATGGCGAGTGGGAGGAGAAACCCTACAACGCGGTCGGGTTCCCGCGCGTGTTCTACCTCCGCTACCATGGCTACAAGCAGTATTTTCCGCTGCTCGCGCTCGCCCGCTACCGCAACCTCGCCCGCGCCAACCTGCGCGAGGTCGGCTGGGGGTTCTGAGCGGTCGGCGCCGGCATCGGGGATCGTCCCTCGGCAGGGCGTGCCGGGGCGGCAGTCCGTGCCGGGCCATCCTTGCCGCCCCCCTGCGCTCGCCGGAGCGGGCGGCCGCGGCGCGCGGGCGGAAACCCGCGGAAACAGGGCCCTCGGCCGGGGCCCGGCGGCTGGCATGGCGCTTGCGCCCGGGACAGGGAGCAACCCGGAGCAACGCCCATGTCCGTCAGCCTCGCCTATCCCCCCCGCCCGGCGCGCGCGCGTGAGAGCGCCGGCGCTTCAACCGCTTCGCCCCAGGCCAGCAGCCGCGGCGAGGCCGCCACCCTGCCCCGCTGCGCCGGATGCGGCTGGAACTGGGGCGGCGTCGTGCGCGGTATCGCGCTCCGCTGCCCCGGCTGCGGCTGGAACTGGAGCGGACGCATCACCGGCTGAAGCGGGGCGCGCGGCCCGAGCAATTCATCCCGGTGCGTCCCACGCCGGGGCGAAGCCCGGGCTGACGCAGCGCTCGGTCTTCGGCAGCGCGGCGATGGCAGCGCGATCGGAATCGTCGAGGGTGATCGCCAGCGCGGCGAGATTCGCGCGCTGGCTCGCCTCCCGCGCCGCCTTCGGGATCGCCGCGACGCCGTCCTGATCGAGCAGCCATTTCAGCGCCACCTGCGCCGGACTGGCGCCGTGCTTGCGCGCGATGCGATCGAGTTCCGGATGCTGCGCCAGCCGCCCCTGCGCCAGCGGGCAATAGGCGGTGACGGCGAGACCGTGCGCGCGGGCATAGGCGAGCACGGCGGACTGATCGAGCAGAACGTGGTACTCGACCTGATTGCAGACGATCGGCGCGCGGACCTCCTCCACGGCGCGGCGCATCAGCGCCACGGGAAAGTTGGAGACCCCGATCGCGCGCGCGCGCCCTTCCTCCTTCAGCCGCACCAGGGCGGCGAGACTGGCGGCGAGGTCCATCGCCGGCGCCGGCCAGTGGATCAGGTAGAGATCGACATAATCCGTGCGCAGCGCGCGCAGACTGTCCTCCATCGCCCGGCGCATCGCGTCCGGGGCCAGGTTCTCCCACCAGACTTTCGTCGTGATGTGGACCTGCCCGCGCGCGACACCGCTGGCGGCGAGCGCCTCGCCGATCGCATCCTCGTTGCCGTACATCTGCGCCGTGTCGATATGGCGGTAGCCCAGACCCAGCGCCTGCTCCACGGCGCCGCGGCATTCCGCCCCGCGCATGCGGAAGGTGCCGAGGCCGAGCTTCGGCATGGTGAGACCGGGAACCGAGAGCGCGGGGATCGGGTTCATCAGGACCTCTTGGTAAAATCGACCAGCGCGGCGAAGCCGGTCTCCGAACCGATGGCGAGCTGGGTGCCATCGCTGCTCCAGGCCAGCGCCGAGACGGCACCGCGTCCGGGTGCGGCGACGGGAAGAATGCGCTCGGTGCCGATATCGGCGAGAACCACCAGCCCGTCGGCAAACCCGGCGGCAACCATGTCCTGCTGCGGGTGGCAGGCGACGAAGCTGCACGGCACATTGTCGCCGCCCGCCAGTTCCAGCGGCGCCTTGCCCATCGGCCCGCCGCCGAAGAACGGCCACAGCACCACCGTATCCGCCCCGCTCGTCGCCAGCCATTTGCCGGTGCGCGAGAAGGAGAGCGCCCGCGTCTTCAGCGGATAGCCGCTCATGCGCATGTCCTGCCCGTCGCTCAGCCGCCAGCCATGCAGGGCGTTCTCCTGCATCGAGGTGACGACGACATCGCCGTCCGGGCTCAGCGCGATGCCGGTGTGGCTGCCTTTCCATTCGAGCACGCGCGGGTTGGCGGTCTTGGAGGCGACGAACCACAGGCTCGCGCCGTTATAGTGGGACGCGGCGATGCGCTTGCCGCGCGCATCGAAGACGAGGCCGCTGACGGCGGAGGGATGCGCCAGCGTCTTCAGCGCCTGCCCCTCGGCGTCGAACAGATGCACCGTGCGCCCGACGGCGCAGGCGAGCAGGCCGGGGTCCTTGCCGCCACCGTGGCTGGCGACGTGCTCGACCCATTTCTGGCCGAAGCGCGCAACCTCGCGCACGCCGCCGTCGGCGCCGATGCGCAGGAAGGCGCCGTCATCGCCGCCAGTGATGAAGCCCGCCGGCGCGCAGTCCGCCGCGAGCGCCAGCACGCCGCCGCGATGCGCCTCGACGCGCCGCCACTCGCTCCGCGCGCGCGGATCGGCCAGATGCACGGAGCCATCGCCGAGCGCGAAGCCGGCCCGGCCCGCGCGGTCGAAGGCACAGGCAACGACGAACGCATCGAGCGCGCGGTGCTCCCCGCGCGTCTGCAGCATGGTATCGGCGCTGGCGCTCATCGGCGCGGCTCAGGCTGCGACGCAGGATTCGAAGCCGCGGCGCAATTGCGGGCGGTTCAGTTCGCGCCCGATCAGCACCAGCCGGCTGACCCGCGCCTCGCCCTCGCGCCACGGCCCGATGAAATCACCGTCCGCCATCATGTGCACCGCCTGGAAGGCGAAGCGGCGATCCTCGCCGGCATAGTTCAGGATCCCCTTCGTGCGCAGCAGATCCTGCCCCTTCGTGGCGAGCAGGCCGGAGATCCAGGCGTTGAACTTCTCCGCATCGATCGGCGCTTCGACCTCGAGGCTCACGCTCTGCACGGCCTCGTCGTGTTCGTGCGAATCCTCGGTCAGGAAGTCCGGCACGCGCTCGAGGATGCGGTTGAGATCGAACGCGCCACGATCGAGCACTTCGTCGATCGGCACCGAGGAACGCTCGGCCGGCAGGATGCGGGCGAACGGATTGATGGCGCGGATCTGCGCCGTCACCGCGGCGCGCTGCTCCGGCGTGACGAGATCGATCTTGTTGAGCACGATGACATCGGCGAAGGCGATCTGCTCCGCCGCCTCCGGACTGTCGGCGAGGCGATCGGGAAGGTGCTTGGCGTCGGCCACCGTCACCACCGCATCGAGCCGCGTCCGCGCGCGCACGTCCTCGTCGACGAAGAAGGTCTGCGCCACCGGACCGGGATCGGCCAGGCCCGTGGTCTCGACGATGATGCCATCGAAGCGCTCGCGCCGCTTCATCAGCCCGCCGATGATGCGGATCAGGTCGCCGCGCACCGTGCAGCAGATGCAGCCATTGTTCATCTCGAACACTTCCTCGTCGGTATCGACGACGAGGTCGTTGTCCACGCCGAGCTCACCGAACTCGTTGATCACCACGGCGAAGCGGCGGCCGTGATTCTCGGTGAGGATGCGGTTGAGCAGGGTCGTCTTGCCGGCGCCGAGATAGCCGGTGAGCACCGTCACCGGCACCAGATCGGAGGCTGCCTCCGCCATTGCGTTACTCCAGAATCCAGGGAAGGGAGATTTCCCGACCTATATAGGGGTCATCGGCGCGCGCGGCCACCGGCGGCCAGCAGGCGTTCCCGCCAGGCGGCGAGCGCGGCGCGGCCGGCGGCGCGGTCGAAGCGGCGCGCCCGTGCCACACCGGCCGCGCCCAGCGCGGCGCGCCGGTCCGGATCGCGGGCCAGGGCGATGAGC
>JAKAZO010000046.1 GCA_021815825.1 Pseudomonadota bacterium | reverse complement strand
ATGGGCGCGTCAGTGCCCCATCCCGCCCCCCATGCCGCCGCCACGCCCGGCGCCGGAGCCCATTCCTGGCCCCATCCCGCCGCCCGGCCCCATGCCGCCGCCCTGGCCAGGGCTGGGCTTCATGTCCGGCAGCCGAACGCCCCGCTCGCGGGCGCGTTCCTGCATCTGCTTATGGTGCTCGGCGCGGATCCGGTTGCGCTCCTCCGCCGTGCGGGCCGAGCGCAGGCGCTCGCGATAGGCGCCCAGTTCCTCGCGGCTCATCAACTGGCTGCCATAGACCGTGGGCTGCCCCCACGCCGTCCCGGCCAGCGGCGCCAGGGTCAACGCGCCCGCCCATCCGAGCAGACCGCGCCGGCTCAGCCGCATCGCGTTCGCCTCCATCGCACCCTCCTTGCTGTTCGCGCAGAGGATCGTGCCGTCTCCGATCCGTGCTGGCATTGATCCGGATCAAGAACAACAACGCGGGACCCAGGCTTGCTCCCTGGTCATGGCCCGGCTACTCAGCCCGCCATGACCATGCGGCGATGCCTGATCGGCCTGACCCTCGATGCCGAGACCCCCGGGGGCTATTCGCAATATGACTGGTACGCGCTGCGGGCGAACTATGTCGGCGCCATCGAGGAAGCCGGCGGCATCGCCGTCGGGCTGCCACACAGTGCCGCGCTGGCCGCCGATCTGCTCGACCGCATCGATGGTCTGGTGGTCACCGGCGGCGCCTTCGATATCGACCCCGGCCTCTACGGGGCCGCCGAGCGCCACCTCACCGTGACCCTCAAGGAGGGGCGGACCGCCGCAGAGCTCGCTTTGCTCACCGGCGCGCTCGAGCGCGGCATGCCGGTGCTGGGCATTTGCGGCGGCGCCCAGCTTCTCGCCGTCGCCCTCGGCGGCACACTGGTCCAGCACATTCCCGACGAGATCCCCGGCGCTCTGGAGCATGAGCAGCCCAACCCGCGGCACCAGCCGGGCCACGCCATCACCATCCGACCGGGCACGCGGCTGGCCGCGATCGTCGGAGCCGAGCGCATGGCCGTGAATTCAGCCCATCACCAGGCGGTGCGCGACCCAGGCCCGCGCGCGGTCGCCAACGCCGTGGCACCGGACGGCGTGATCGAGGGAATCGAAGATCCGGCGGCCGGCTTCTGCATCGGCGTACAATGGCACCCGGAGTTCGGCATCGATCCGGGCGACGCCCGCCTCTTCCAGGCCTTCCTCGCCGCCTGCCGGCCATGACCGAGGCACCGCCCGGCCAACGCGCCGACGGGGAGCGCATCGCGAAGTGGCTGGCCCGCGCCGGCGTCGCCTCCCGCCGCGATGCCGAGACGATGATCGCCGCCGGGCGGGTGCGGCTGAACAACGCGCCGGTCACCCACCCGGCCACCTTCGTCGGCGCCGGCGATATCGTGCTGGTGGACGGCAACGCCGTGGCCGCGCCGATGCGCACCCGTCTCTTCCGCTACCACAAGCCGGCCGGCCTGGTGACGACCCACAAGGACCCGGAGGGGCGCCCGACCGTCTTCGAGAAGCTCCCCGCCGTGCTCGGGCGGGTGATCAGCATCGGCCGGCTCGATCTCTCCAGCGAAGGGCTGCTGCTGCTGACCAATGACGGCGCACTCGCCCGGCGGCTCGAATTGCCATCCACCGGCTGGGTCCGTCGCTATCGCGTGCGCGTGCACGGAACCGTCGAGCCCGCGGCGCTGGCCGCGCTGGCGCGGGGCATCACCGTCGACGGGGTTCGCTACGGTCCGATCGAGGCCGGGCTCGATTCCCGCAAGGGCGAGAATGCCTGGCTCACGGTGGCGCTGCGCGAAGGGCGCAACCGCGAGGTTCGACGGGTGATGACGCATCTCGGGCTGAAGGTCAGCCGGCTGATCCGGATCAGTTACGGCCCGTTCCAGCTGGGCACGCTGCCGCGGGGCGCGGTGGATGAAGTACCGGCGAAGGTGCTGCGCGAGCAGCTTCCCAAGCCGGCCTGATCAGGTGATGCGGATCATCGCCGGCGCCTGGCGCGGCCGGCGCCTGCACGCGCCGCCCGGCGCCGCCACCCGACCGACCGCCGATCGCGTCCGCCAGGCGATGTTCGACATGCTGATGCACGCACCGTGGGGTGGAGCGGAGCGCTTGGCCGGCGCGGCGGTGCTGGATGCCTTTGCCGGGACCGGCGCGCTCGGGCTGGAGGCGCTGTCCCGCGGGGCCGGCAGTGCCGTCTTTCTCGAGCCCGACCCGGCCGCCCGCGCCGCGATCGCCCGCAACATCGCGGCCTGCGACGCCGGCGCGAGGGCGCGCGTGCTCAGCGCCTCCGCACTCGCCCCGCCACCCGGAGCCCCCTGCGCCCTGGTGTTCCTCGATCCGCCCTACGGGCAGGCAATGCTCATTCCCGCGCTGGCGGCCCTGGCGGGAGCCGGCTGGCTGGCCCCGGGGGCGCTGGTGGTGGCCGAGAGCGCCCGCGCCGAGCCGCGACCGCCGTCACCATCCGACCTGGCGGCCGAGCTGCTCGCCGAACGGACGCACGGCGCCGCGCGGATCACCGTCTGGCGCGTGATTGCCCCGATTCCGTCGTGAACCCGGCCGCGCGCGGCTAGAGCCGCTCGCTCAAGCGGATCGCCACGCGGCAGCCGGCGGAGATCGCCGCGTGCAGGAGCCGGAAGCCCGGGGTCTGTTCGGCACCGTGGGCCAGACCAATATCGCGGTGCTCCAGCTCCTCCTGCCGGAACGTCTCGATGGTGGTGCTGAGCGCCGGCTCGGCGTCGCCGAGTTCGGCGAGCTGGGCGCGGTAGTGCGCGTCGATCGTCTCCTCCACCGCGACCGTGCACGCCATCGCCGCGCGCTCGCCGAGCAGCGCGGTCGCCGCCCCGAGCGCGTAACCGGCGAGGCTCCAGACCGGTCGCAGCGCGGTCGGGCGCACGCGGCGCTCCGCGATCAGCGTATCGAACGTCTTCAGATGCGCCGCCTCCTGCGCCGCCATTCGGCGCAGCACCGGCGCGGCGGCCGAGCGGCCGAGCACCGCGAGCTGGCCGGCATAGATCCGCGCGGCGCCGAACTCACCCGCCTGATCGACGCGCAGCATGGCGGCCACGCGCGCCTGCGGCGGCGGATCGCCGGGCAGCCAGGCTTCGTCGGAGGCGGTCGCGGTGCCGGTCATGGCTCGTCCCCTTTCGTGCGCCAGAGATAGATGGCGAGCAGCGCGGAGAAACCCAGGGCATAGATCAGGTTCATCGCCGCCATCGAGACCGGGAGGGCGGGCATGAGATAGGTCGCGTCCTCGCAGGGTTTGCTCGGGCGCAACGGCATCGCCGCCAGCCGCTCGGCGATGCCGAGGCCGGACAGGTTCGGCGCCGCGCATTCCGGCAGCGGGCTCGGCCAGGCGTGCTGTTCGACGCCGACATGGGTCACCGCCAGCCCCGCGTCGGCCAATGTCGCGACGAGCGCGAGACGAAGCAGCCAGCGCCCGGCGTGGCGTGGCACCGCAGCCGCGATCAGGCCGAGGATGATGACGACGCGATAGGGCCAGCGTTCCAGGAGGCAGAGCGGGCACGGCACCAGCCCGCCGAACCGCTCGACGGCGATGGCCAGGCCGAGCGCCGCGCCCGCGGCGGCGGCGGCGGACAGGCCCGCGGTTCGTGAGCCAGGCAGGATCATCGCCCGGGTATGGCAAGGCTCAGGCGTGGGCACAACCCGTCGCGCCGGGCAAGGCCACCGCGGTCAGAGCGCAGCAAGCCCCGCGCGCACCCGGGCGATCACCGGCGCCCACTCGCCCGGCTCGCCCTGGCGGAACAGGCGCAGCGATGGATACCATGGACTGTCCGTCCGCCCGGCGAGCCAGCGCCAGCACCCGTCGAACCGCGACAGCAGCCACACCGGCTTGCCCATCGCGGCAGCGAGATGGGCGACCGACGTATCGACGGCGATGACCAGGTCGAGCGTGGCGACCAGCGCGGCGGTGTCGGCGAAGTCCATCACCTCGTCCATCATGTCGATCAGACCGAGGGCGGCAGCCGCCGCGGGATCAGCGGCGCCCCCTTTTTGCAGGCTGATGAACCGGACCCCGGGCACATCGGCGAGCGGGGTCAGCGCAGCGAGCGGAATGGAACGGCGGCGGTCGGCATGGTGCGCGCGAGGCTCGCCAACGCGGGGGCTGCCGGCCCAGACCAGACCGACCTTGCGCCCTCCGGAAGGCAGCTGGTCCCGCCAGCGCGCGGTGCGGGCGGGATCGGCGGCGAGATAGGGGGCCGAGGGAATGGTCTCGAGCGTGGTGGCGAAGGCGAGCGGCAGGCTCATCATCGGGCAGTGCAGATCGAACGCCGGCAGCGCCGCGCCCTCGGGGATGATCTCGGCGATACTAGGCAGTTGCGCGAGCAGACGCACCAGCGGCGCCGGCACTTCCAGCACCACCCGCGCCCCGCGCGCCGCGAGCAGCGGGGCGTAGCGGACGAATTGCAGCGTGTCGCCGAGCCCCTGCTCGGCATGGAGAAGGATGGTCCGGCCGGCCGGCGGCTCGCCGTGCCATTGTTTCTGGGGAAATTCGCGCTGCGGCATGGTGCCGGTCCGCCAGCGCGCCTCGTGCAGCGCCCAGCCGGTGGCGAAGCGGCCGGCCGTGAGCAGCACCAGCCCCAGGTTGAAGATCGCCTCCGCCGAGCCCGGCGCGAGCTCGAGCGCGGTGCGCAGCGCATGCTCGGCTTCGTCCAATCGGCCGAGATCGCGCAGTGTCGCGCCGAGATTGGCCCAGGCAGCGGCGAAGTCGGGGCGGGCCTCGATCGCGGCGTGATAGGCGGCGGCCGCAGCGGCGAACTTGCCCTGGATCGCCAGCGCGTTGCCCAGGTTCGAGTGGGCGTCGGCATAGGCCGGGCTCAGCGCCAACGCCTGGCGGGTGCAGACCATGGCGGCATCGAAGCGCCCGGCCGCGTGCCAGGCCGCACCGAGATTGCACCAGCCCGGAGCGTGGTCGGGCCGGCGCGCGAGCAGCGCGCGGTAGGCGGCGACCGCCGCGGCGACGTGCCCCTGCGCGAGGCGGACATTGCCGAGATTGAGCTGGGCCTCGTCGCTTGCCGGCCCCGCTGCGGCTTCATAGGCGGCCTCTGCCTCGGCAAGGCGCCCCTGCGCCTGGCGGGCCATGCCGAGGGCGAACTGCGCGGCGGCGAAGCCGGGATCGGTGGCCGCCGCCCGTGCATAGGCTTCCGCGGCGCCGCCGACGTCGCCGCCGGCGGTCAAAGCGTTGCCGAGATTGAAATGCAGCACCGCGTCGGCGGGGTGCCGCGCGAGCGCAGCGCGATAGGCCTCCGCCGCCTCGCTCCAGCGCCCGGCCAGGTGCAGCACGTTGCCGAGATTGCATTGCAGAACGGGCTCCCCCGGCGCGTGGCGCAGCGCCATGCGCTGGGCCGCGATCGCCGCGGCCTTCTGGCCGGCGGCAGCCAGCACGATGCCGAGATTGGTCCACGCCTCGGGCCAGTCGCCCCGCCGCGCGAGCGCCGCCCGATAGGCATCGGCGGCGGCGGCATAGTGGCCTCGGCCCGCCAGCGCGTTGCCGCGCCCGAACAGCGACGCCGCGTCATCCTGCACTGCCGCCCAGCCACCATCCATCGCCGCAACCCGCCTGTGTGGCCCGCGTCCGGGCACCGGGAGTCTGGCCCCACGGGGCTGAACTCCACGTTAAGCGGACTGGACGTGAGGCGAGGCTTGAGGGCAAATCGCCGCATGCGCCTCGCCGCCGTGACCATGGTCTATGACGAGCCCGAATTCCTGCCGATCTGGCTCGCCCATTACGGGCGCGAGGTCGGCACGGCGCATTGCTACGTCATCGACCACGGGTCGGACGATGGCAGCACCGAGCGGCTGGGCCTCGCGAGCCGGATCCGCCTGCCGCGCTCAGCCCATGACGATGAACGCCGGGCGCGCTTCGTCTCCGGCTTCTGCGCCGACCTGCTCGGCTATTACGACGCGGTGATCCATACCGACGTGGACGAGATCGTGCTCGCCGATCCGGCCCTCGCTCCTGGTCTCGCCGACTACGCCATGCCGGCCGAAACGATCACCGCAATCGGCCTCAACCTGCACCATCTGCCGGGCATCGAGCCTGATTTCGACCGCACCCGCCCGGTCGGGGCGCAACGGCGCTGGGTGCGCTTCGCCGCCGCCCTGTGCAAGCCGGTGCTGACAGGCCGGCCGCTCCGCTGGGTGCCGGGCTTCCATTGCGCCGACGCGCCGCTCCGCTTCGACTCGCTGTATCTGATCCATCTGCGCTGGTTCGACCTAGCCCTCGGGCTGCGCCGGCTCGCCCGCACCCGTGTCATGCCCTGGGCGGACCCCGAGGCCGGCGCTTGGCAGCGCTGCACGGACGAGGAGATGCGGCGCAGCTACGCCGCCATCGCCGGCCTGCCGCGCCGGGAGAGCGCGCTCGATCCGGCCGCCGAGCCGCTCGCCAATGCGCTCGCCCGCGTGGTGGCAAGCCAGCGCGGCCGGGAGAACGAGCGCTACCGGATCGACCTGTCGCTCAGCGTCGACGAGCTCTGGTCGCTTCCCGCCCGCCTCGCCGAGCGGTTCTGAACCCCGCCCCGCCGGCGCCTTGCCTCGCTAGAGCAGCGACTCGGTCAGACCGTTCCGGTCTGGCTGAAGCGAAGCTGCACGCTATCAATAGGCTGGTGCAGCTTTGACAGATTCGGAATCGGAGGCTTTGAATGTGCCGGTGCGCTAGTGTTGTCGGGAGCGCCGCTGACGCGGCGTGGTACAGCGAGGCTCGCAACGACCAATGACCCAGACGGAACCCTCCGCCATAGCGGCGCCGCTCCAGGCCGAGCATTTCGACGTACTGATCGTCGGCGCCGGAATCTCCGGCGTCGGGGGCGCCTATCACCTCGCCAGGCAATGCCCCGCCACCAGCTTCGTCGTGCTCGAGGCCAAGGAGAGCTTCGGCGGCACCTGGATCACCCACCGCTATCCCGGGATCCGCTCCGACAGCGACCTGTACACGTTTGGCTATCGCTTCAAGCCCTGGACCAGCGCCCCGATCGCCACCGCGGCAGAGATTCTCAAGTATATGGGCGAGGTGATCGAGGAGAACGATCTCGCCCGCCACGTCCGCTATGGCCATCGCATCGTCGCGGCGAGCTGGTCGAGCGAGCGCAATCTCTGGACCATCGAGGCGCGGCGCGCCGACACCGGCGAGACGGTCTGGTTCACCGCCGGCTTTCTCTGGATGTGCCAGGGCTATTATCGCCACGACGCGGGCTACACGCCGGACTGGCCCGGCATGGCCGAGTTCAAGGGCCGCATCGTCCATCCGCAGAGCTGGCCCGAGGATCTCGACTACAAGGGCAAGACCATCATCGTCATCGGCTCGGGCGCCACCGCGGCGACGCTGGTGCCCGCAATCGCGGGCGAGTGCGCGCATGTGGCCATGCTGCAGCGCTCGCCGACCTATTTCTTCACCGGCCGCAACATCAACGAGCTGGCCGAGATGCTGCGCGCGCTGCAGATCGACGAGACCTGGATCCACGAGATCGTGCGGCGGAAAATCCTCCATGACCAGGCACTGTTCGCCGCCCGCTGCGTCAACGAGCCCGACGCGGTGACGCAGGAGCTGCTCGGCGCGGTGCGCGCCTACCTCGGCGCGGACTACGACGTGGCGACGCATTTCACGCCGAGCTACCGGCCTTGGCGCCAGCGTCTCGCCTTCATCCCCGACGGCGATCTGTTCCGTGGCATCGCCAGTGGCAAAGCCTCGGTCGTCACCGACGAGATCGAGCGCTTCACTCCGCACGGCATCCGTCTCAAATCCGGCCGCGAGCTCCCCGCCGACATCATCGTCACTGCCACCGGCTTCAATCTCAGCGTGCTCGGCGATATCGACTTCACCATCGACGGCAAGCCGCTGGTCTTCTCCGACACCGTGACCTATCGCGGCATGATGTTCACCGGCGTGCCGAACATGGTCTGGGTGTTCGGCTATGTCCGCGCGAGCTGGACCTTGCGGGCCGATATGGTAGCCGACTTCACCTGCCGCCTGCTGCGCCATATGGAGGCGAAGAAGGCCAAGAGCGTCGGGGTCGCGCTGCGACCGGAGGACGCGGACATGCCGCTGCTCGACTGGATCGATCCGGAGAATTTCAATCCGGGGTACCTGATGCGCGGCATGCATCTGCTGCCCAAGCGCGGCAACAAGCCGGAATGGCAGCACACCCAGGATTACTGGGCCGAGAAGGACGCCTTCCCCGCGATCGATCTCGACGATGCGGCGTTCGTCTATCGCTGAGCGCGGCGGGCGCCGTTCTTGCGCAGCAGGAACTCGCGCCCGAGCTTGACCATCGGCACGCCGTCATAATCGACGATGTCGGCGGTGGCGTAGGTTTCGCTCCAGGCTTCGGGGATGAAGCTGCCCGTGCCGACGACATCGATCGGCGCGTGCGCATCGGCCATCACCCGGCACTTGTCCACATTGAAGCCCGAGGACGCGACGATGCGCACCTTGTCGAACCCGGCCGCATCCAGCGCCTCGCGCAGCCGCCAGATCGCCGCGGCAGAAACGCCGGTGCCGACCAGGTAGCGCAATTCCGTCTCGCTGCGGTAGCGACGGATGGCGCCCGGAGCGTGGCGCTCCAGGGCGGCATAGCTCTCGGCCGGATCCAGCCCCTCGATGAATCGCCCACCATGCGTATCCAGCCGCATCGACAGCCGACCCGCGGCGGCGAGATCGGTGAAGCGATGACAGACCTCGAGCGCATCGGTGATCTCGCGTCCGAAATAATCAACCAGCGCGGTCAGCGGCTCGTCGGGGAAAGTTTCGTGGAACATCTCGGCGGCGCGCAGCGTCGAGCCGGCATAGCCGATCAGCGCATGCGGCATCGTGCCGCGCCCGGCATCGGCACCAAACCAGTGCGCGGTGAAGTCGTTGGCGTTGCCGATGAAGCCGCGCGCTCCCTCGCGCCGCGCCGCCTCGCTGCCGACGGCGGCGGCGTAGCCCATCATCTCCTGCATCTCGCCACCCGCGCAGTGGCGCGCCTCCATCGCCAGGAACGGGACCTGCGGCAGGGCAAGACACATCTGGTAGGCGTTATGGGCCGCGACACAGGGCGGGCCGAGCTTCTGCAGGAACAGCGTCTCGAGATCGGCGAGCGCGGCGAAGCTGCCGGTGATGTAGACCATCGGCTCGCCGGCGCCGACCCAGGCGCCCTCGGGATAGACGAGATCGAGCTCGAACTCCGCGCCGCGGGCTGCGGCCACCGCGCGCAGCCAGTCCAGCATCAGCCTTGGCGCCGATATCACCGGGCGGCGCAGGAACACCGCGTAGGTGACGCGCTTGTCGCCGAAGCGCTGGACGATGCGACGGGTGCGGTTGAAATACGCATCCGTCCGCCCGGCGATTTCGGCCAGCGGATCGGCGCCGGGGCGGGCGGCGCTCATTGCGCCGCCAGCACCGGCAGTTCGTGGCCCACGCGCCGTGCCTTCAGTTCCTCGGCGAGCAGGAAGGCGAGTTCGAGCGACTGCCCGGCATTCAGCCGCGGATCGCAGAAGGTTTCGTAACGGTCGGCGAGATCCGCCTCGGTCAGCCGGTGCGCGCCGCCGACGCATTCGGTGACGTTCTGTCCGGTCATTTCGACATGGACCCCGCCGGCAAAGGTGCCCTCGGCGGCATGCACGTCGAAGAAACCGCGCACCTCGGCGAGGATGGCGTCGAAACTGCGCGTCTTGAGCTTCGCCGCGGTCGAGATCGTGTTGCCGTGCATCGGGTCGCACAGCCAGACCACGGGCGCGCCGGCCCGGCGCACGGCGCGGATCAGTTCCGGCAGCTTCGCCGCGACGCGCTCGGCACCCATGCGGCTGATCAGCGTGATCCGCCCCGGCACGGCGTCCGGGTTCAGCGTCTCGATCAGGCGCAGGAGATCCTCGGTGCTCGTGGTCGGCCCGACCTTGATCCCGATCGGGTTGCGCACCCCGCGCAGGAACTCGACATGCGCCCCGTCCGGCTGCCGCGTGCGGTCGCCGATCCAGAGGAAATGCGCCGAGCAGGCATACCAGTCCCCGGTCGTGGAATCGACGCGGGTCAGCGCCTGCTCGTAGGGCAGCAGCAGCGCCTCGTGGCTGGTGTAGAACTCGGTCTCGCGGATTTGCGGCGTCGTCGCGCTGGTCATGCCGCAGGCGGCCATGAAGCCAAGCGTCTCGTCGATGCGGCTGGCGAGGTCCTGGTAGCGATCCGCCAGCGGCGATTTGGCGGCGAAATCCAGGTTCCACCGATGCACCTGGTGCAGATCCGCATAGCCGCCCGAAGCGAAGGCACGCAGCAGGTTCAGCGTGCCGGCGGACTGGAAATAGCCGGTTTCCATCCGGGTGGGATCCGGAACCCGCGCCGTCTCGTTGAAGTCCGGCCCGTTGATCATGTCGCCGCGATAGCTGGGCAGGCTGACGCCGGCCACAGTCTCGGTGTCCGAGGATCGCGGCTTGGCGAACTGGCCGGCCATGCGGCCGAGCTTCACCACGGGCACGCGGGCACCGAAGGTGAGAACCACCGCCATCTGCAGCAGTACCCTGAACGTGTCGCGGATCATGTTGGCGGTGAAATCGGTGAAACTCTCGGCGCAATCCCCGCCCTGGAGAACGAAGGCGTGGCCATCCACCGCCTGCGCCAGGGCCGCACGCAGCCGCCTGGCCTCGCCAGCGAAGACCAGCGGCGGGTAGCGCCCGAGCCGGGCCTCGACCTCGGCGAGCTTCACCGCGTCAGGATAGGCCGGCATCTGGCGGACCGGGCGTCTGCGCCAGCTGTCCGGCCCCCACGGGTCCTGCGTCACGTCCATGCCTCGCTCCTCGGCCTCGCTCCTGGGCCTCGTCCAAGATAGTCGCGCGTTATCCACCGAAAATCCGGCCATGGCTACTGCGGCCGGTACGACTCCGGCCGGGGCGGCTGCGTCCCGTCCGGCTCCGGTCCCACAACTCGGGTGCGGGTGCGCAGGGTGACGAATTCCTCCGCCGCCGTCGGGTGGATGCCGACGGTGCGGTCGAAGTCCGCCTTCGTCGCCCCCGCCGTCATGGCCACCGCCAGCCCCTGCATGATCTCCGGCGCGTCGTCGCCCAGCATGTGCGCGCCCAGGACGCGCTGGCTGGCCTCGTCCACAACCAGTTTCATGAACGTCCGGCGCGCCCGTCCGCTCAGCGTGTGCCGCATGGGCGTGAAACCCGTGGCGAAAATCTCGACCCGCCGCGTCTTCGCCGCCTCTTCCTCCGAAAGACCCACCGTCGCCATGGGCGGGATCGAGAACACGGCCGTCGGCACCCGGGAAAAATCCCAGCTCCGCGCCGTTTCACCGAACAGGCGCTCGGCCAGCACATGGCCCTGCGCGGTCGCGACCGGGGTGAGGTTCAACTGATCGGTGACATCGCCGATGGCATAGATGTGCGCCCGGCTGGTGCGCCACTCCGCGTCCACCCGCACCGCGCCGTTGGCATCCGTCGCCACCCCGGCCCGCTCCAGCCCGAGCCCGTCGGTATTCGGCGCCCGCCCGGTGGCGAGGAAGACGGCGTCCGCGGCGATCTCCCGGCCGTCGGAGAGCACCGCGCGCCGGGTCTCGCCGTCGCGATGGATCGCGCGCATCGATGTCTGCGGATGCAGCGTGATGCCGCTCCCCGCGAGCGCTTCGGCGAGCGCCTGGCGGAGATCGGCATCGAACCCGCGCAGCGGCAGTGGCTGGCGATAGACGAGATCGACCTGCGCGCCGAGCCCAGCGAAGATGCCGGCGAATTCGACGGCGATGTAGCCGCTGCCCATGATCACCACGCGCCGCGGCAGTGCCGGAAGATAGAACGCATCGTCGGAGACGATCGCGTGCTCCGCACCTTGGATGGGCAGGCGCGTCGGGCGGCCTCCGGTCGCGATCACGATGCGTCCGGCGGTGATTTCGCGGTCGCCGACCATCAGCCGGTGCGCATCGAGAAACGTGGCGCGGGCATCGAAAATGGTCGCCCCGGCCCGCTCCAGGAGCGAGCGGTAGGTGGCGTTCAGCCGGCCGATCTCGCGATCCTTGGCGCCGAGCAGGGCCGCCCAGTCATGCGCGCGCGCCGCGATATCCCAGCCAAAGCCGCGCGCGTCCGCCGCCTGGGCGCCATATTCCGCCGCCTGGACCAGCAGCTTCTTGGGCACGCAGCCGACATTGACGCAGGTTCCACCCCAGAATCTCTCCTCCGCGACGCCGACGCGCGCGCCGAGGCCCGCCGCAATGCGGCCGCAGCGGACACCGGCAGATCCACCGCCGATCACGAACAGATCGAAATCCATACGCACCTCTTCGAACGAACCATGGGCATTCAACGCAACACGGGGGGCAAAGCCCCCCGTGCCCGAACCAAGGGCCGCCGCGCCCGGGACCCCGATTTAGTCAGGTGCCGATGCCGCCGAGGGCGAGGTATTTGATCTCCAGATAGTCCTCGATGCCGTATTTCGAACCCTCCCGGCCGAGACCGCTCGACTTCATGCCCCCGAACGGCGCGACCTCGGTCGAAATGATCCCCTCGTTGATGCCGATGATGCCGTATTCGAGGGCCTCGGCGACGCGGAATATCCGGCCAACATCGCGCGCATAAAAATACGCCGCGAGGCCGAATTCGGTGTCGTTCGCCAGCTTCACCGCCTCGGCCTCATCCTTGAAGCGGAACAGCGGCGCCACCGGGCCGAATGTCTCCTCGCGGAAGATCAAGGCGTCGCCGGGGACGTTGGCGAGGATCGTCGGCTGGAAGAAATTGCCCCCGAGCGGATGGCGCGCGCCGCCGGTGACCAGATTGGCGCCACGCTTCACCGCGTCCGCGATATGCTCCTCCACCTTCTTCACCGCATCGGCGTTGATCAGCGGGCCCTGGGTCACGCCGGCTTCCATGCCGTTGCCGATCTTCATCTGCTCGACAGCGACCTTCAGCTTCTGCGCGAACGCGTCGTAGACGCCGTCCTGCACCAGCAAGCGGTTGGCGCAGACGCAGGTCTGGCCGGCGTTGCGGTATTTGCTCGCCATCGCGCCCTGCACCGCGGCATCGAGATCCGCATCGTCGAAGACGATGAAGGGCGCATTCCCGCCCAGCTCCATGCTGGTCTTCTTAATCGTCGCCGCGCACTGCGCCAGCAGCTTGGCGCCGACCTCGGTCGAGCCGGTGAAGGAGAATTTGCGCACCATGGGATGACCGGTCAGCACCGGTCCGGTCTCGCCGGACGGCCCGGTGATGATGTTGCAGACCCCGGGCGGCATTCCGGCGCGCTCGGCCAGAACGGCGAGGGCGAGCGCGGAAAACGGCGTCTGGCTCGCCGGACGGATGACGCCGGTGCAGCCGGCGGCCCAGCCGGGCGCAGCCTTGCGGGTGATCATCGCCGAGGGGAAATTCCACGGCGTCACCGCGGCGAACACGCCGATCGGCTCCTTCTGGACGATGATCCGCCGCCCCTTCTGGTTCTGCGGGATCACGTCGCCGTAGACACGCTTGGCTTCCTCCGCGAACCATTCGACGAAGCTTGCCGAATAGGCGATCTCGCCGCGGCTCTCGGCCAGCGGCTTGCCTTGCTCGGCGGTCATGATCACGGCCAGGTCATCGACATTGGCCAGCATCAGATCGTAGAGCTTGCGCAGGATGCCGGCGCGCTCCTTCGCCGTGAGCGCGCGCCAGGCCGGTTGGGCCGCGTGCGCCGCCTCGATCGCGCGGCGCGTTTCCGCGGCCCCGAGCGCGGGGACGGTGCCGAGCACCTCGCCCGTCGCCGGGTTCGCCACGCTCAGCGTCCGGCCGGAATCGGCCTCGATCCATTTCCCGTTGACGTAATTGGCTTGCCGGAACAGGCTGGGATCCTTGAGCGGCAAGGGGGCAGCTGGGTTCAGCATCTCGTTCCTCCGGTTCTGACCATTCGGTGTTTTTCGCGGTCGTCCGGCGGCCGACACTGCGCCCGAGCGGCCGGTTTGGGAAGCCCGCCCGGCATCCTCCCGCCGTCGTGCCGGTCAGCGCTCCGCGTTGCCGGCGCCATCGCCAATCGCCGCCAGGACCGCCGATTCCGTCAGAATCTGCGCCAGCACCTCCGGCTGTTCCGCGCCCGCCCGATAGACCACATAGAGCGGCACGCCGTCGCGGCCGAACTGATGCAGATACGCCGTGATCTCCGGATTCTGGCGTGTCCAGTCGCCCTTGAGATAGGCCACGTGGCGATCGCGGAAGCCGGCGCGCACCGCCGACGGCGAGAGCGCGACGCGTTCGTTGACCAGACACGAAATGCACCAGGACGCGGTCATGTTCACGAACACGGTGCGGCCCTCGGCGCGGAGTGCCGCCAGCCGCGCCGCGGAGAATGGCTCCGCGCCGTCGCCCGAGCGCAGCGGAGCGTCCCGCCCGGCGTTGGCCGTCGTGACGCCCGGGAGCAGCGCCAGCGCGCCGAGCACGGCGGCCAGTGCGCTCGCCCGCGCCGCACGCCGCGCCCGCGGCGACGCCTCGGCAGCCAGGCCGAGCGCCCAACCGGCGAAGCCGAGCAGCACGAGGCCGATTGCGGCGGCGAGTACGCCGGCGGAGCCAGCCTCCTGGCTGACCACCCACACCAGCCACGCGGCTGCACCATACATCGGGAAAGCAAGCGCCTGCTTCAGCACCACCATCCAGCGCCCCGGCCGCGGCAGCCGCCGCGCCAGCCCGGGGAGCAGCGCCAGCAGCAGGTAGGGCGACGCGAGACCGACGCCCATCACCAGGAACACACCGATGCCTACGGCCGCCGGCGCGGCGAGCGCCACGGCAATCGCCGCGCCCATGAACGGCGCGGTGCACGGAGTGGCCACCGCGACGGCGAGCAACCCGGTGAAAAAACTGCCGAAATGCCCGCTCCGCCCAGCCAGACGCTGTCCGAACCCGGTCCAGGCGCCGCCGACCTCGAATACACCCGACAGGTTCAGCCCGACGGCGAACAGCAGCCAGGCCATGGCGACGACAAAGGCTGGTGATTGGAACTGAAATCCCCAGCCGGACGCCGCGCCGCCGGCTCGCAGCGCCAGCAGCGTCCCGCCAAGCGCGGCGAAAGCGGCGAGTACCCCCGCCGTATAGGCGCCAACATGCGCGATGACGGTGCGGTGCTGCGCCTCGGCGAGCTTGCCGAGCGCCAGCGCCTTCATCGCCAGCACCGGAAAGACGCAGGGCATGAGATTGAGAATGAGCCCGCCAAGGAAGGCAAAGACGAGTGTCTCGGGCCAGGCCGGCGGCGCAACGCTGTCCGGCGCCACGCCGGGCTCCGCCGACAGGGCCAGAAAACTCTCGCTGCCACCGGCGTCGCGCATGACCAAAACCCCGGCGAGCGGCGCGTTCGCCCGGAACCCGGCATCCGGGGTCAGGCCGAGCACCAAGCCCCGCGCCGGGAAGCTGAGCGTCTGCTCGGCCGCGGCACGGATCAGGCCGGATTGATCAGGCAGGAACCAGGCCGCCCGCACATGGGCGGGCGAAAGCTCCGCTGCGTCCACATAGAGCCGCCCATTCGGGGCGATGCGGGCGGGAAAGGGCGACGGGCGCGGCGCGCGCTGGCTGGCGGCGGCAAAGAGCGGCGCGGCAGCGGAGGCCGCCGGCGTGCCGGAAGGCAGATCGAGACGAAAATCGCCCGCCTCGGGCACGCAGATGTCGGCACAGACCAGCCAGGTAGCATGAACGCGAATGGGCAGCGTTCCGCCCGCTCGCGGCGGGGTGACGGCGAACGGCAACACCACGTCGCCGGTATAGCCATAGGTCATCAACGGCCCTTCGGCGATCCGGGTCGGCGTCGGCCATTCGATCGGGCCCGCCTGTGCGCCCTCGGGCAGGGTCGGCGTCAGCTCCGGCGGCGCGCCGGCATCGCCCGGATTGCGCCAATAGATGTGCCAGCCAGCGGCGAGGCGGAACCGCAGCGCGAGACGGAACGGTGTGCCGGGCGCGTAGGCGTCGGTGTCGCTGACGAGACTGACCGTCGCGCGCGCGCTGCGGATCGGCGCACTTTCCCCGGCAAAGAGCGGGCCGGCCGCGAGCAGCACCATGATGACAGCGGCCAGGACGGCGGCCAGGACGGCGGATAGCGGAGGCAGACACGCTGCGAGCGGGCGATCGCGCATGGCCGAGCCTCTTAGCCCACGTGAGCGCCGCTGGCGAGGTCCAGCCCCCTAAAGCCGCCCCCCGCAGGGGCGCCGATGCTCCGTTGCCAGGGCCCGCCGGGCGGCCGCGGGCCAAGGCTGGAGCTGGTGCTCGGACAGGGACTGAACTATTCGCATCCGTTCGAGCACCAGGATGCTATCGCCGCGCTATGGCCGCCGCCTTCCGTCCCGACCTGTCCGATCTGCCGGTTGCGTCGGTCCTGCCGGCTTTGGCGGAGCAGCTCGATGCCGAGCCCAACGCCGTGCTCGTCGCCCCGCCCGGTGCGGGCAAGACGACGCTGGTCCCGCTTGCCCTGCTCGATGCGCCGTGGCGCGGGGAAGGCCGCATCCTGGTGCTGGAACCGCGACGGATCGCCACCCGGGCGGCCGCGGCGCGGATGGCCGCGCTGCGCGGTGAGGCCGTCGGCGGCATCGTCGGCTATCGTACGCGTCTGGATGCGGCCGTTTCGGCGGCGACCCGCGTGGAGGTCATCACCGAGGGGCTGCTGGTCCGGCGCTTGCAATCAGACCCAGGTCTGGAGGGTGTGGCCGCGGTGGTTTTCGACGAGGTCCACGAGCGCGCCCTCGATTCCGATCTCGCGCTCGCCTTCTGCCTGGATCTGCAACGCGCGCTGCGGCCCGAACTTCGCCTGGTGGCGATGTCGGCCACCGCCGAGGCCGCACGGCTCGCGGCGCTGATGCAGGCCCCGGTGATCGAGAGCCGCGGCCGTGCCCACGCCGTCGAGATCCGCCATGCCGCCCGCGATCTCGCCGATCCACGCGACCTGCCCGCCGCCCTCGCCCGCGCGGTCTGCGCGGCGCTGGCCGACCATGAGGGCGACGTGCTCGCCTTTCTCCCCGGCATGGGCGAAATCCGGCGCGCGCAGGCCGCGCTCGCCGCCGCGGCGCCTGGCGTCGAGATCTTGGCGCTGCATGGAGACCTGCCGGCCTCGGCACAGGATCTTGCCCTCAATCCCGGGGCCCGGCGGCGCGTCGTGCTGGCGAGCAGCATCGCCGAGACCTCGCTCACCGTGCCAGGCGTGCGCATCGTCGTCGATGGCGGCTTCCGCCGCGTGCCGGAACGCGACGCCGGCACGGGCCTCACCCGCCTGGCAACGCGGCGGATCAGTCGGGCAAGCGCCACGCAGCGGGCTGGCCGGGCCGGACGCGAGGCGCCGGGCATTGCGATCCGGCTCTGGAGCGAGGCACTGCACCGTGGTCTGGCCGAGTTCGACCCGCCGGAAATCCTGCAGGCGGACCTGGCCGGCTTCGCGCTCGACTGCGCCGCCTGGGGCGCCGATCCCGCTGCCCTGCCGCTGCCGGACCCGCCGCCAGCGGGCGCGCTGGCAGCGGCGCGTGGGCTCCTCGTCGGGCTCGACGCGCTCGACGCCGAGGGGCGCATCACGCAGGCCGGGCGGGACATGGCCGCGCTCGGCGCCCATCCCCGGCTGGCGGCGATGATGCGGAGCGCGTCGACACCGCCGGAACAGGCCCTCGCCGCCGACCTCGCCGCCCTCCTGGAGGAGCGCGACCCGCTGCGAGGACCCGACCAGCCGGCCGACATCTCGCTCCGGCTGTCAGCGCTCGCCGAAGGCGCGCCGGAGGCCGACCGGGCGACGCTGGCGCGCATCCGCGAAGCGGCGCGCCGCTATCGCCGGCGCCTCGGCCTGCCGGCCGCCACCGCCGCGGCCGGGGATCCCGGCGCGCTGCTGGCCGCGGCCTTTCCCGACCGGGTCGCGCAGAACCGTGGCGAGGCCGGCAGCTTCCGCCTCGCCGGCGGCGGCGGCGCGCGCCTGCCCGTCACCGACCCGCTCGCGCGCGCCCCGCTGCTGGTCGCGGCGGTGATCGCGCACACAGGCGCGACACGGATCCGGCTCGCCGCGGCGCTCGACCCCGCGAGACTGCCGGCGGCGCGTCTCGCCGAGACCGTCGAGAGCGGGCTCGATCCGGTCACGGGCGCGGTCCTCACCCGCCGGCGCAAGCGGCTCGGCGCGCTGGTCCTGGAGGACCGCACCGAGCGCGTACCTGCCGCGCTCGCCACTGCCGCACTCGTCGCCCATGTCCAGCGCACCCCTGCTGCGTTGCCCTGGTCCGATGCGGCGCGCGTGTTCCAGGCGCGGGTCGCGCTGTTGGCACGGCTCGAGCCCGGCGCCTGGCCCGACCTTTCGGATACGTCCGTCGCCGCCGCGGCAGCGGAGTGGCTGCCAGCCTGGCTGCCGGGCGCCGAGGGACTCGGCGCTCTGGCCCGCCTGGACATGGCGCGGCTGCTCGACTCCTTCCTGGACCACCGCGCCCGCACGCGGCTCGAGCGCGAGCTGCCAGCCACGCTGACGCTGCCAGGCGGACGCGCCGCCATCGACTATACTCAGGAGATCCCCGTGGCCGCGGCGCGGGCCCAGGCTTTCTTTGGCCTGGCGACGACGCCGACGCTGGCGGGCGGGCGTGTCGGCCTGCGGCTGGCGCTGCTCTCGCCCGCCGGACGGCCGGTGGCCATCACGGCCGATCTTGCCGGATTCTGGCGCGGCGCGTGGGCCGAAGTGCGGCGCGAAATGCGCGGACGCTACCCCAAGCATCGCTGGCCGGAGGATCCCTCCGTGCCGGCGAGCTAAGTCCGTGCCATGCTCTTGCTCGCTGTCCGCGTCGTGGCCAAATCCAGGTCACGAATGGACGGCCCGAAGGAGACGAAGGATGAATGTGAGCGCCACCGGCCGGATGCTGCGGGCCCTGGTCGTGCTGCTGCTCCTGGCGCCGGCGTCCGGCTGGGCGCGCCCGGATAGCTTCGCCCCGCTGGTCAAGAAGGTGCTGCCGGCGGTGGTGAACATCGCCGTCACCGAAGAGGTGAGCCAGGGTGATGCCCTCGCCGAATTGCCCCCGGCCCTGCGCGGTACGCCGTTCGAGCAGCAGTTCCGCCAGATGCTCCGCAACCGGCGCGAGCAGGTGATGGGTGCGGGATCCGGCTTCGTCATCGACCCGGCCGGCATCATCGTCACCAATAATCACGTCGTCGGGCATGCCGAGCACATCACCGTCTCCTTCACCGACGGCAGCCAGCTGCCGGCCCATGTCGTCGGCACCGACGAGCTGACCGATATCGCGGTGATCAAGGTCGATACCGACCGCAAGCTGCCAGCGGTGCCTTGGGGCGATTCCCGCCAGGTCGAGGTCGGTGACTGGATCCTCGCCGCCGGCAACCCGTTCGGGCTTGGCGGGACTGTGACCACCGGCATCGTCTCGGCGCGCGGACGCGACATCGGGGCCGGGCCGTTCGATGATTTCCTGCAGCTCGATGCCTCGATCAATCCAGGTAACTCCGGCGGCCCGACCTTCAGCATGGACGGCGCCGTGGTCGGCGTGAACACCGCCATCGTCTCCCCCTCCGGCGGCTCGGTCGGCATCGGCTTCGCCATTCCGAGCGAGATCGCCCGCCCGATCGTCGAGACGCTGCTCAGCAACGGCTCGATCGCCCGCGGCTGGCTCGGCGTCTCGGTCGCCGACCGTGCCGAGGACGCGCCGGAGCCGGCGAAGGGAAGCGGCGTCACCATTTCCGGCGTTGAACGCGGCGGGCCGGCCGCGCGCGCCGGCGTGCATACGGGCGACGTGGTGCAGGCGGTGAACGGTGAACGAGTCGACAGCGCGCGCGACCTGATCCGCTCGATCGCCGTTCTGGCGCCGGGCAAGAGCGCGCGGCTGAGCCTGCTGCGCCATGGCAAACCGATCGAGCTCAGCGTCACCATCGGTCGCCGGCCGAACGCCAAGACGGGCTGAGAACGAGGCCGGCGGCTACGCACCAGGCCGGTATCACAACCCAAAGGCGACGAAGGACGCGCCATGCCATCTCTCGCCATGCTCCCGTTGAACGTCGCCGGCGGGGTCGCCACGCTCACGCTCGACCGAGCTCCGGTCAACGCGATGAATGACGAATGGGTCACGGCGTTCCATGCCAGGCTCGACGAACTGGGCAGGCGCGAGGACTGGTCCGTCCTGCATATCCGCAGCGCGCACGCCGTCTTTTCAGCGGGCGCCGATCTCGCCCAGATGCGCGATCGCTTCACGGAGGCGGGGCTGGAGCCGCAGCTGGCCAGCATCCGCGAATACCAGCTTCTCTTCACGCGCATCGAAGCGCTGCCCGCCGTCACCCTGGCGGAGGTCGGCGGCGCCGCGCTGGGCGGCGGATTCGAACTGACGCTGGCCTGCGATCTGCGCATCGCCGCGCACGAGGCGCGGCTCGGCCTGCCGGAGTTGCGTCTCGGCCTGCTGCCCGGCGCTGGCGGCACCCAGCGGCTGACCCGGCTATGCGGGCGGCCCACCGCGCTGCGGCTGATCCTCGGCGCCGAGATTTTGGATGGCGCGAGCGCCGAACGTCTGGGCCTGGTGCAGTGGAGCGCACCGACGCGGGAGATCGCCGCGCGGGCAGCCGAGATCGCCGCGCACTATGCGGCGCTACCGGCGCACGCGGCGCGGGCCGCGAAGGCCTGCATCGCACTCGCCGCCGACCCCGACGCGGATGGGTTCGCCGCCGAGATCAATCACACACGGAGTCTGCTGCAAAGCGCGCCGACGCGGGCCCTCGTCGGCGCGTTTCTCGCGCGCAGCGGCCGCCGATAAGGGCACCCTCAGGATTCAAAACGCTCATGCGGCCGGGGCGGCGGTGAACGGGCCGGGCAGCGGCGTGCGCACGGCAAAGGCATGCTCGAAATCACCCGCCGTCATCGTCGCATCCCGCTGCGGCATGAACGGCTCGCGGTCGCCCGCAAACAGGATCCCGGTGGTGAACCCGTCATCCTCGGCGAAGCGCGCCAGGGCCTCCGCCGGGTGCGCCGAGGGCGCCGCCGCGGCACTGTGGACGGCCTGTTTCCAGGCGCGCTGCTCGGAGCGGAAGGTCACGCACGGGCTCAGCACATGGACGATCGAAAATCCCGGATGGTTGATGGCGGCGACGACCAAGCGGGCGAGCTCGTTCGGATTGCCGGAAAATCCTCGAGCGAAGAAATTGACGCCAGCGGCGAGCGCCAGATGAAGCGGCGCGACGGGGGAAACGCCTGTGCCATTGGGCGTCAATTTACTTTCGCACCAATCGGGCGCGGTGGTGGGCGAAGCCTGACCCTTGGTCATGCCATAGACTTGATTGTCCATGAGGATATAGGTCATGTCGACATTGCGGCGGCAGGCATGCAGAAAATGATTGCCGCCAATCGACAGCCCGTCGCCGTCGCCGCCCGCGGCGATCACAGTCAGATCGGGGCGGGCGAGTTTGACCCCGGTGGCGACCGCGAGCGCACGGCCATGCACGCCATGGAAGCCGTAGACACCGGTATAGGCCGGGATGCGCGAGGAACAGCCAATGCCGGAGATCAGCGCAATGGTCTCACGCGGCCGACCGAGTTCGGCGAGCGCCTTCGCGAGCGCGGTGAGCACCGCGTAGTCGCCGCAGCCGGGACACCAGATCGGCTTGACGTCGGACTTGAAATTCTGCGCGCTCAGGCTCGCGATATCGTCCATGGTGGTCACTCCCACGCGGCCAATTGGTCGAAAATCTCGGCTGGACGGATCGGCAATGGACCGGGATGGCTGATCACCGCCACTTCGGCCGGCAGATCGTAGCAGCTCCGCAGGAATTTATGGAACTGCCGGCCGTGGCTCTGCTCGACGACGAGCAGCCTGCGCACGCCGCGCAGCGCCTCAGCCATGCGCGTCGGTTGTGCTGGAAGCAGCAAACGCACCGAGATCAGCCGGGTGCGAATACCGCGTGCGCGTGCCTGCGCCGCCGCCTCCCGCGCCGGACCGGTGACCGACCCCCAGGTGACGAGCGCGATTTCACCCTCACCCTCGATATCGGCCCAATCGCTGCCGTACTCGAACCCTTCGAGCTTGCGGGCCCGCTTCTCGAGCTGCATCGCATGGTCGCCCGCCTGCGCCGAGGGTGTGCCACGCTCCGTATGCTCCAGCCCGTCGGCGACATAGGTGGACCCGGGGGTCCCCGGGATCGCCATGGGCGAAACGCCGCTCTCCGTCTCGGCGTAGCGCCGGTAGGCAGCAGGAACCTGGTAGCTCGCCGGCACGGTCAGACGCCCCGCGACCGCCGGCGGCTCGCGCGGCGGCGCGACGATGGCACGCGACTGGCCCAGCGCCTGATCCGAGAGCACGATCGCCGGCGCTTGCAGGGTTTCCGCCAGGGCAACCGCCCACTGCGTGGTGAATAGGCAGTCGGCGATGGAGTTCGGCGCGAGCACCAGGTGCGGCGCGTCGCCATGCAGACCGTTGACCGCGATGTTCAGGTCGGTCTGCTCCGACTTGGTCGGGATACCGGTCGATGGTCCGCCGCGCATGACATCGACGACGACGACGGGGGTCTCCGAGGCGACCGCGAGACCCAGCGACTCGATCATCAGCGCCAGTCCGGGGCCGGAGGTAGCGGTGAGTGCGGGTGCGCCGGCGAAGGAGGCGCCGATGACCATGTTGATCGCCGCCAACTCGTCCTCCGCCTGGACGAGCATGCCGCCGGTCTTCGCCAGGGCCGGCGCCATCCATTCCAGCACCTCGGTCGCCGGGGTGATCGGGTAGGCAGCGACAAAGCTGACGCCGCCCTTGAGCGCGCCCAGCCCGGTCGCCTGGTTGCCGCTGATGTTCCAGCGCGCGACACCATCATGGGGCGGGGCCGCCAGCTGAGCCACCGCCGGCAGGGCGGCGGCGGCGGCGGCCCCGGCCTTCAGCGCCGCGACGCTCGCTGCCAGCACCGATTCGCCCTTGCGGCCGAGTTGGCCGGCCACGACCGCTGCCACGATCTCAGGCGGCAGGCCGATCAAGGCGGCCGCCGCGCCGAGCCCAACCATGTTGGTCCGCCCGCCGGGCACCGCGCGGGCCAACTCCTTCAGCGCCAGCCGGCCGATCCGGGCGCCACTGGCCACGACCGCTTCCGGCACGTCGCCTTCCGCCGGATCGGCGATCACGACGCTCGTCGGCGCGAGCGGAAGCTCAGCCGCGAAACGACTGAAATTGGCCCAGTCCAGGGCGATCAGGAGGTCGAAATGATCGTCGAGCGAGGAGACCGGCGCGGCCGCGACGCGCAGCAGTGCCGCCGCCTCGCCGCCGCGGATCTGCGGCCCCATTGCGCGAGTCATCAGCCCGTAGAAGCCGGCCATTGCGGCAACCTCGAGCAGGATCTCGCCAGCCCGCATCGCGCCCGCACCGCCGGACCCGATCACCGCCACCGATACGGCCGGCACACTTCCACGGCGCGTTGCGGCGGGAGCGCTCCACCCGGCTTCGGCTGGGCCGAGGGTCGATGCCGCCTGCCCGTTATGGCCTGCTTCCACGTCGAGCCTCCTCAAGCGGTGTCTAGACGTATTTTCGTATGCTTTTACCTGTTTCATACACCCGCCGTGGCCCAGGATCAAGGCCCGCGATGGCCTCAGCTCGATCATGGGCCCGGCACCATCCTTCATGCATGCAGTTCCTGATACTTCGCCAGTAGCTCCGCACGCCCCTCCACGAAGTCCGGGTTGTCCTCGATGCAGTCCGCCGGGCAGACCAGCCGGCACTGCGGCTCGTCCTCGGCCCCGACGCACTCCGTGCAGCGCAGCGGATCGATGGTGTAGATCGGCTCGGCAATGGCGATCGCCTCGTTCGGACAAACCGGACGGCAGGCATCGCAACTGGTGCAGTTCTCGGTGATGAGCAAGGCCATGTGTTCCTCCAGATATCCACCGCCTCAGGCAGCGCGCTCCAGCGGGTCGAGCCGCGACAGTTTCTCATGCCGGAACGCGCCCCAGAGCGCCGCACCGATCGCGCCGGCATAGATCGAGTCCGGATGGTTGCGCACCGGCCACTGCACTTTCTCCTGCCGCATGGCCTCCTGCATCGCCGCTACGAGCCCCTCGTCGTGGGCAAGCCCTCCGGTCATCAGCACCACGCCGTCGACGCTGCCGATCGTCTTGATCAACTTCGCCAGCCGGTCCGCCATCGAGGAGTGGATACCGCGCAGGATGTTGGCGGACGTGATGCCGCGTGAGACCATGTTTATGACGTCTGTCTCGGCCAGAACGGCGCAGATGCCGCTGACCTTTTCCGGGCTGTCACCCTGCTTCGACAGCGCGCCGATCTCGTCCTGGGCGATGCCGAGATAACGCGAAATGTTCTCCAGGAACTGACCGGAGCCGGAGGCGCACTGGCTGGTCATCTTGTAGCTGAGCACCTTGCCGCGGCTATCCATGCGGATGGCGCGGCCGTGCAGCGCCCCGACATCGAGCGCGCCCCGCGCTTCCGGATCGAGAAAGATCGCGCCGCGCCCGTGCGTCGTCATCGAATAGAAATGACCGGTATGGAAACTCAGCGACTCGCCCTCGCCCGTCGTCGCCACATAATCGAGATCGGCCACGCGCAGGCCCGCCTCTTCGAGCGCGGCGTGGTAGGCCTCTGTCGCGAGCTGGAAAGGATCGCGCTGGCGCACGCGGTCGACGCGCTTGACGAGCCAGCGTGGTGTCTCACCATCCGTCTCGAAGATCACTGTCTTCACGGCGCCGGTGCCGACATCGATGCCTGCCGTTCTGGTCACGTCCGCCTCCTTGTCAGTTGCCGGTGGCGCGGCGCGCGAAGGCGGCGGCCCCGAGTGCCCCGGTATAGATCGAGTCCGGATTGATGTTGATCGCGACGTCGCCATAGTTTTCGTTGATCAATTGACGCAGCTCCTTGACGGCGGCCTCGTTCTTGGCGACGCCACCGGTGAAGGTGAACTGGTCGCGTACGCCACCGGAGCGGGAAATGATCGACATCGCGCGGAGGATGATGGCCCGATGCAGGCCGGCGATGATGTCCTCCCGCTTCTCCCCCAGCGCGAGCCGATCGCGTAGCTCGGCGCCGGCGAATACGGTGCAGGTGGAATTGATGCGCACGCTGCGGGTCGCCTGCATCGCCAACGGCCCCAGCTCGTGCACGCCCATGTTCATCTCATCGGCGATGTAGCCGAGATAGCGCCCGCAGCCCGCCGCGCAGCGGTCGTTCATCTGGAAGTTCTCGACGATGCCCTGGCTGTCGACCTGGATCGCCTTTGTGTCCTGACCACCGATATCGAGAACGGTCCTGGTTTCCGGATACATCATGTGCGCCCCCAGCCCGTGGCAGAGGATCTCGGACCGGATATGCTCCTTCGAGAACGGAAGCGTCACGCGCCCATAGCCGGTGCCGACGACCGAAATTTCCTCTGCCGGTATATCGAGCGCCTGTCGGACCGGGGTCGCGACGTCCGCCACCAGGTCCGCGAGTTCCGGGGAGAGCTCAATCAGTCGCTCGAGCGCAAGGAGCAATTTTTCCCTGATCTCCCCGCTCGGCGGACGGTTCTCGACCTCGATGATCGCCTTGTCATAGACATTGAGGAGCAGATCGTACGAAAGCCCCGCCGCCTTGGCTGTCTCCAGGCCAACCGCCATGAAGCGCGAGCCCGCGAGATCACGAAAGAAGTCGGATTTCCGTCGCGCATTACGGGCGAACAGCGCCGGAGCGTCCGCCCGAAGCGCGACAAAAATCGCCCTGATCGCGTCCGCAATGGCCTCTTCCCGGCCCTTGAACCGCGTGCCCTTGGCCTTCTCGAGGCAGGTCTCCTCCAGGTCATCGAGCTGCTCGACAAATTGGCCGAGCCGGAAGCTCCGCTCCAGAGAGCCGAGAAAATCCCCAAGCCGCGACTCCGCGGCGACGACCGCCGCCAGGCCGCGCTGGAGAAGGGTGAAACGCGCGGCCAGGAGGGCCTCATATTTCGCCACCTTGCAGGCGGTGTCGTAATTGGCGCGCGAGTTCGTGATTCCTCTGCCGAGGACGTCCATGTTCTCGTCCAGGACGACCGCCTTGGTCGTCGTCGAACCGAGATCGATGCCGATGTAGGCGTGCATGGCGATCCCTCCTCGCTATGCCGCGCGGGCGGGCGCAGACCCGCCGCCGGCACGCCGCTGGTCCACCATCTGAAAGTAGCTCTCGAGCCGGTTCTTGATGTTCGC
>JAKAZO010000003.1 GCA_021815825.1 Pseudomonadota bacterium | reverse complement strand
CGCACGAGATCAAAAATCCGCTCTCGTCGATCCGCAGCGCGATCGAGACGCTTCGGCGGATCGACGACGCCGGTCAGCAACGCCGCCTGCTGGCCATCATCGCCGAGGACGTGCAGCGGCTCGATCGCCTCATCAGCGACATTTCCGATGCCTCGCGGATCGATGCCGAGCTGTCCCGCACGCCCACGGCACCGGTGGATGTCGCCCCGATCCTGGCCACGCTGGCCGAGATCGATCGCGCCACGCGCGGCGACGGCGATCCGCGCCTGATCGTGGACGCGCCGGAGAGCGGCCTCGTGGTGCCGGCGGTGGAGGATCGGCTGGTGCAGGTGCTGCGCAATCTGATCAGCAACGCCCAGTCCTTCAGCCCGCCGAACGGCCGCATCCGGCTCGCCGCGCGCGAGATGGGCGGGATGATCGAGATCACCATCGACGATGACGGGCCCGGCATTCCCGAGGCGAGGCTCGAACACATCTTCGACCGGTTCTATTCGGAGCGGCCGAAGGGCGAGCGCTTCGGCCAGCATTCCGGGCTCGGCCTCTCGATCAGCCGCCAGATCGTCGCGGCACTGAAGGGCCGCATCACCGCCGAGAACCGCCGCGACGCCGCCGGGCGCGTGGTCGGCGCCCGCTTCACCGTGCGCCTGCCGCAGGCGTGATCAGCGGCGACGCAGCAGGAACAGCCCCTGCTCGCCGAACAGGTTGGCGAGCCACGGCGAGCGCCGCCAGGGCGAGCGCCGCCCGGCCTCGTCGGCGGCGAGCCAGCGCTCGACGACATAGCCCTCCGCCTCGCAAAGCGCGAAGAAGTCGCGGATGGTGCAGGGATGGATGTTGGGGGTCGCATACCAGGGCTTGTCCCAGGTCGGCGTCATCGGCATCCGGCCGGTGGCGAGTAGCTGCCAGCGCACCAGCCAATGGCCGAAATTGGGGAAGCTGATCACGGCGCGCGCGCTGATGCGCAGCATCTGCCGGAGCACCTCGTGCGGTTTCTCCACCGCCTGCAGGGTACGCGAGAGGACGACATAGTCGAACGCGTCCGCAGCGTAATGGGCAAGGTCGGTATCGGCGTCGCCATGCATCACCGGCAGGCCGAAGGCGATGGCCCGTGTCACCTCGGCCATATCGATCTCGATGCCGCGCGCATCGCAGCCTTTGGTATGGAACAGATGCGCGATGAGGGTGCCGTCGCCGCAACCGATATCGAGCACGCGCGCTCCGGGGGCGATCATGTCCGCGATCAGCCGGAGGTCGACCCGCATGTTCTTGGCGACATGGCGGACGTCGCCACGCAGGGGAGCATTCATCGCGCGCCTCTCATGCGAGGCCCGCGTGCTCGGCGCAGCCGGCGAGGAAGCCCGCCAGCGTGCGATGGAAGCCCGGCTCGTCGAGCAGGAAGGCGTCGTGGCCCTTGTCGCTTTCGATTTCGACGAAGCTCACATTCGCCCCGGCGCGGTTCAGCGCGCGCGCCACGGCGCGGCTCTCGGCGGTCGGAAACAGCCAGTCGGAGCTGAAAGAGACCAGACAGAAGCGCGTCCGCGCATTGCGGAACGCGCTGGCCAGATCGCCGTCATGGTCCTGCGCCAGGTCGAAATAATCCATCGCGCGGGTGATGGTGAGATAGGAGTTGGCGTCGAAGCGGCGCACGAAGGTGCTGCCCTGGTGCCGGAGATAGCTCTCGACCTCGAAAATCTCGTCGAACATGCCGAGCCCGGCGCTTTCGTCGCGGCCGGCGTCTCGTCCGTTTGGGGCGGCTGAATTTTCCACACCGCGCTGGCGGCGGCCGAACTTGCGCGTCAGCGCCTGCTCGCTCAGGTAGGTGATGTGTGCGGCCATGCGTGCCACGGCAAGGCCGCGCGCCGGCACCCGCCCGGTCTGCCAGTAGCGGCCACCCTGCCAGTCCGGATCTGCGAAGATCGCCTGGCGGCCGACTTCGTGGAAGGCGATGTTCTGCGCCGAATGGTAGGCGGCGGCCGCAACCGGCACCACGGCGAAGACACGGTCCGGATAGGAGGCGGCCCATTGCAGCGCCTGCATCCCGCCCATCGAGCCACCGACCACGGCGAACAGACGATGGATGCCGAGATGGGTCATCAGCCGTTGCTGGGCCCGCACCATGTCGCCGATCGTCACCGGCGGAAACGCGGTGCCCCAGAGCGCGGCCCCGTCGCCGTCCGCATCGTCGCGCACCGAGCGGGGACCCGTGGAGCCCATGCAGCCGCCGAGTACGTTGGCACAGATGACGAAGAACCGGTCCGTATCGATCGGCCGGCCGGGCCCGACGACCGCATCCCACCAGCCCGGCCTGCCGGTGAGCGGGTGGGGCTCGGCGACATACTGATCCCCCGTCAGAGCGTGGCAGACGAGTACAGCATTGCTCCGCTCGCCATTGAGCGCCCCGTAGGTACGATAGGCCACCTCCAGGCTCGGCAGGCGCGCGCCGCAATCCAGCACCATCCCGTCCGCGAAGCGGACATGCTGATGGGCGATAGAGAGCGGGTTCAGCGCCTGTTCCATTCCGGCTAAGTGCATAAGCGGAGCAGCGCGGAGCCGCAACCCTGGCCGCACCGCACCCGCAACGGACCATGAGCGGGCTCCCGAACCCCATCAATCCAGAGCCGTGTGCCCCCGACCTGCCCGAGCCCGCACGGCTCGATCGGATCGCATGTTGCTCCAGTATGACAAATGTTGCGATGCAGCAGGGGCTCGGGCATGGTGGGTCCGTGAATGTATCCGAACCCGAGGCGCTGGCCGCCGAGTTGCTGACGTTGACCGAGGCAGCGCGTCTCCGCGCCGAGGAGGATCCGTTCGGCAACCCGGTGCTGGCCATCGCGCTGGGCATTTCGCGCCGCCTGGACCAGGGAACGCTCGATCTCCCCCGCATCGCGGCGCTGATCCGCCACTTGCGGGACGCGGCTTTCGACGACCGGGCGGCGCGCCTCGCGCGCATGGTTGGCGGGACCGATCCGGTGGCGAGCGACCGGGTGCTGGCCGCCCTCGCCGAACGGCTGGTGCGCCCCGACCCGGCGGATAGCCCCGTGCCGTTCGCCCAGTTCCGCGCTGCCGTCGAGCGGACCCGCTTCGCCGCCGTGTTCACCGCCCACCCTACCTTCGCCCTGCCCGCGCCGGTGGCCGCTTCACTGGCCGAGGCGGCCAGTGGCCGGCCGGCGGCCCGCTTCGCCAGCCACCGGCCGGGGCCGATCACGCTCGAAGAGGAGTTCGCGCGGGCCACCGCCGCGATCCACAACGGTCGCGATGCGCTCGACCGGCTCGGCGCCGCCCTGCTCGCCGCCGCCCGCGCCGTCTGGCCGGACCGGTGGAGCAGGCTGGTTCCGCGCCCGGTGATCCTGGCCAGTTGGGTCGGCTACGATACCGATGGGCGAACCGATATCGGCTGGTGGGACACGCTCGGCTTCCGCCTGCGGATGAAGGCATTGCAGCTCGACCGGCTGCACGCGCAGGTGGCGCAGCTGGGCGTCGCCGAGCCGCTGGTGGTGCTGCTCGACGCGGCCCGCGCGGCCGTCGCCGAGCAATGCGCGCACTGCCCGACCAGCGCCGATCCGGAGCAGACCGAGCGCTTCGCCCATGCGCTGGTGGAGCGGCGGGAGGTCGCGCTGGTTTCGCCTGGTCCCGTGTTCGAGGCGTTCGAGGCAGCCATCGCCGCGGCCGACGAACCGGCGCGGCTCGCGCTCTGCGTGGCCCGGGCCGGCCTCGCCGCGCATGGTTTGGCCCTGGCGCACACCCATGTCCGTCTCAACGCCGCGCAGGTACACAACGCCGTGCGCCAGCGCCTCGGCCTGTCCGGCTCGCCGGAGGATGCGTCCCGCCGGCGCGGCCTGCTCGCGGCGATCAATGCCGCGCTCGATACGGTGGTGCCGGTTGCGGTCGATTTCGGCGGCTTGCTGACGGAGCAGGCGTCAGCGGCGCGGCTGATGATGACGGTGGCGCAGATCGTCAAGCATATCGATGCGGTCAGCCCGGTCCGCTTCCTCATCGCCGAGACCGAGAGCGGCTACACGCTCCTCGCCGCGCTGTGGCTGGCACGGCATTTCGGCGTCGAGCGGATGGTCGAGATCAGCCCGCTGTTCGAGACCGCCGAGGCGCTGGAGCGCGGCGTGCGCCTCCTGGAGGAGGCGCTGCGCAGCCCGCACTGGCGCGCCTATCTGCAAGGTGTCGGGCGGCTGGCGCTGCAGCTGGGCTATTCGGATTCCGGGCGCTATGTGGGGCAACTCGCGGCGAGCAACCTGATCGAGCGGCTGCGGCTGCGGCTGGCGGAGACGCTGGCGCGCAACGGGCTCGCGGCGATCGAGGTCGTATTCTTCGACACCCATGGCGAGAGCATCGGCCGCGGCGCCCATCCCGACCGGCTGACCGACCGGCTGGCCTATCTCGCGCCCCCAGCCAGCCGGCAGGCGCTCGCCCGCGCCGGGCTCGTGGTTCGCGAGGAGAGCGCCTTTCAGGGCGGTGACGGTTTCCTCGTCTTCGCCACGCCCGAACTCGCCACCGCGGCGATCGCGCGGATCGCCGAACATGCCTTCGCCTCCGCCCCGGCCGTAGCCGATCCGATCTACGCCGAGCCCGACTACGTCGCCGATTTCTTCGCGACTATCCGGGCCGCGATGGAGGAATTGGTCGAAGATCCCGGCTACGCGGCTCTGCTCGGCGTGTTCGGGCCCGCCCTCCTCGATCCCACCGGGTCGCGTCCGGCGGCGCGTCAGACGGACGGGCTTGGCGGCCCGGCGCTGATCCGCCATCCGCGCGAGCTGCGCGCCATTCCCAACAACGCCATTCTCCAGCAGCTTGGTTGGTGCGCGAACACGCTCTACGGGCTCGGCGCGGCCGCGGCGCGCCAGCCGGACATCTTCGCCGAGCTGCGCACCGGCAGCGAGCGCTTCCGCATTGCGCTCGATCTGGCGCGGCATGCGCTGACCCATTCGGACCTCGATGTGCTGCGTGCCGTTGTGGCCAGCCTCGATGCCACCTCCTGGTTCGACCGCGCGGCGCATGCCCGCCGGCCGGAGCGGCGCGACGCGCTCGCCGCGGTGGCCCGCGGTGTCGAACGGCTCGGGCTCGGGGCCGCGGTGCAGGCGATGTTTCGCCGCATTCAGGCGGACCAGCTGCAGCTCCGCGCGGTCTGGCCGGAGGCGCCGCGCATGGCCGCGCGCGAGGTGCTGCTGCACGCGCTGCGGCTGGCTCTGATCCATCGCATCTGGCTGCTGGCCACGGAGATCCCCGATTTCTCGCCCCGCCACGGCCTCACCCGCCAGGCGCTGGAGGGCAGGCTGCTGCGGCTCGACGTGGCCGGCGCGCTCGCCGTGCTGGCGGAGGTATTTCCCGCCGCGGAGGACCCGGCGCAGGCGCGCGACTATGCCGAGCCGGCCTCGCCGCGCGCGCCGGGCGCCTATGCGCGTGAACATGCCGGTATTTTCGCCCCGATCCGCGATCTGTTCGCCGAAGTCCGTGAGATCGGAGTGGCGATCAGCCACGAGGTCGGCGCATTCGGTTAGAACGACCTGCGATCCGATCGCGCCGCTCCGGCTCGGCGAGACCGGAGGTTGCTCGAGGGTCCGCCGGGGGTCGCGTGATAAGACGCACGGGTCGCGCCGTCGATGCTTCCCTCCGGCCGGCGGCGACGATAGACGAACCATCCTGGACCAGGGGACCGGCCATGAGCGTGCGCGACGAGTTCACCAATCAACTGAAGGCGGCGATGAAGGCTGGCGATGCGCCGCGCGTCTCCACGCTGCGCATGATCCTTGCTCGGCTCAAGGAGGTCGATATCGCCGCCCGGCCGCGCGGGGTCGAGCGCGTTCCCGATGCCGACATCCTTGGCATGCTGCGTGCCATGATCAAATCGCGCCAGGAATCGGTCGCGCTCTACCGTCAAGGCAACCGTGCCGATCTGGTCGCCAAGGAGGAGGCCGAGATCGCACTGATCGAGACGTTCCTGCCGCCGGCGCTGGAGGGCGAGGCGCTGGCTGCGGCGGTCGCGGCGGCCATTGCCGAGACCGGTGCCACCAGCGTCAAGGATATGGGCAAGGTGATGGGCGCACTGAAATCCAGGCATGGCGCGGCGCTCGACATGGCCGCGGCGGGGATGGCGGTGCGCACCACACTCGGCGGCTGAATGGCGCTGCCCGCGGCCTTTCTCGATGAGCTGCGCGCGCGCACACCGCTCTCGGCGCTGATCGGCCGGCGCGTGCGGTTGGCGCGCTCGGGGCGCAACTGGAAGGGGAACTGCCCCTTCCACCAGGAGAATACGCCCTCGTTCTACGTCTACGACGACCATTTCCACTGCTTCGGCTGCGGCGCGCACGGTGATGCGGTCGGTTTCGTGATGCAGACGCAGGGGCTCGACTTCCGCGAGGCGGTCGACCTCCTGGCCCGGGAAGCCGGGCTCGACGTCCCGAGGCCCAGTGCCGAGGCCGCCGCGGCCGAACGGCGGCGTCATGATCTCGGCGGCGTGCTGGCCGCCGCCGCCGCCGCGTTCCAGCGCCGGCTGTTCCTGCCGGAAGGGGGCCGCGCCCTGTCCTACCTGCGCGGCAGAGGGCTGTCCGAGGAGACCATCCGCCGCTTCGGTCTCGGCTATGCCCCAGGCCGCGGCGCGCTGACCGCCGAGCTCGGGCGCGAGGGAATCGAACCCGCGCTGCTCGTCGAGGCCGGCCTGTTGCGCCAGGACGAGGAGGGCGCGCGGCCGTTCGAGCTGTTTTTCGAGCGGGTGATGTTCCCTATCCACGACCGCCGCGGCGCGGTGATCAGCTTCGGCGGCCGAATGCTCGGCGATGGGCAGCCGAAATACCTCAATGGTCCAGAGACGGCGCTGTTCGCCAAGCGGCGCACGCTGTACGGGCTGGACCTGGCACGGGCCGCGGCCCGTGCCGGCGCGCCCGTGATCGTCGCCGAGGGCTACATGGATGTGATCGCCCTGCACCAGGGTGGCTTCGCCGGCGCCGTGGCGCCGCTCGGCACCGCGTTGACGGCCGAGCAGATGGAAGAGCTCTGGCGGCTCTCACCCGAGCCGGTGCTGTGCTTTGACGCCGACGCCGCCGGCCGCGCCGCGTCGATCCGTGCCGCCGATGTCGCATTGCCGATGCTCGCGCCGGAGCGCACCTTGCGGATCGCCATCCTCCCCGAGGGCCAGGATCCGGACGCGCTGATCCGCGAGCAGGGCAGCGCTGCGTTCCAGCAAGTGCTGGATGCCGCCCCACCGCTGGCCGACGCGCTCTACGGCTTGCTCCGCGCGGCGGCGCCACTGGCTTCGCCGGAACAACGGGCCGCGTTTCGGGCCAGGCTGGAGGCTGTCGCGGTCCGGATCGAGGATCGCGGGTTGGCGCGGGAATACCGCCAGGCGCTGCTCGATCGCTTCTTCTCGGAAAGCCGGCGCCCGCGTGCGCGGAGCGAATGGCACAAGGCGCCAGGCGGCCAGCCGAGCGCGTTCGGGCCGAGGCCGGTGCGAGCGGGCGCCGGCCGGGCCTCGCCGACCCCGGAGGAGGGGGCCTCCGAGCGGCTGCGCCTCCTCGCCGCCATTCTTCTGCACCACCCGGCCCTGATCGGTGGGATCGAGGAGCAGTGGCAGCAGATCGATCTGCCTCCCTGGCTGGCCCCGCTGCGCGAGGCGGTGCTCGCCTGGGCAGAATCACGCGGGCGGGAGGGGCGGGCGCTTGACAGCGCCGGTCTCATCGCCCACCTGCACGAAGTTGGGCTGGGCGCGGTTGGCAAGCGGGTATTGGCGTCGTCGCCATTCCCGTTACCTGTGTTTGCGTTGCCCGATGCCGTGTCGGCGGAGGCGGAAGCGGGATGGTGGCATATTTTCGGTCTGCTGCATCACGACCGCCTCGATGCCGAGATAGAGGCCGCGCAACGCGATTTTGCCGAGCAGCCGGATGAACGAACCCAGCGGCGCCTTCTGGCCCTGGCCGAGGCGCGGGAGCGTCTGCGTCAGGGCGAGACGGACGACGACGGCGCGTGACCCGGCGGTGCCGCACGAGCCGCGGGTCGGCCTGGCCGGTGGGCGCCGGACGCGACGGGACAGCATGACCGATGCAGCGATGATGGGGGTGATCTGAGGCATGGCAACCAAGCAAGCGACGGCTGAGCCCGCTGCCAGCGAACCGGACGTCGACACCACCCTGCTCGACACCCAGTCGGCAGCCGTCAAGCGACTGCTCGCGCGCGGCAAGGAGCGTGGCTACATCACCTTTGACGAGCTCAACACGGTGCTGCCGCCCGACCAGAACAGCTCCGAGCAGATCGAGGACGTGATGTCCATGCTCAGCGAGATGGGCATCCAGGTGGTCGAGGCCGAGGAGAGCGAGGAGGCCGAGCCGGTCGCCAAGGTCGAGAAGGTCGAGGACGCCGAGGACGAGGAGCACGCCGGCAACGTCGACGAGGAGAGCCTCGGGCGAACCGATGATCCGGTGCGCATGTATCTGCGCGAGATGGGCAGCGTCGAACTGCTCTCGCGCGAGGGCGAGATCGCCATCGCCAAGCGCATCGAGGCCGGCCGCGAGATGATGATCGGCGGGCTGTGCGAGAGCCCGCTCACCTTTCGTGCCATCATCGCCTGGCATGACGCGCTCAAGGCCGGGCGCATGCTGCTGCGCGACATTATCGATCTCGAAGCGACGCAGGGCGGGCCGAGCCCGGGCGCGGTCGAGGCGGTGTCCGAGGGTGCCGACGGCGTGGCCGCCGCGCCCGGGTTCGAGCCGGCGGAGGAGCTCGAGGAGGAGGAAGGCGAAGGCGCCGGCCTGTCGCTCTCCGCGCTCGAGGAGAAGCTCAAGCCCGAGGTTCTGACTACCTTCGAGGAGATCGAAACCCTTTATAAGAAGGTGCAGAAGATCCAGAGCCGCCGGCTGGAGACCATCGGCGCTGGTGAGGAGATCAATCCGCGCTCGGAGAAGACCTACGAGAAGCTGCGTGAGGAGCTCGTCCACAAGGTCGAGCAGGTGCGGCTGCACAACAACCGCATCGAGGAACTGGTGCAGCAGCTCAAGCAGCTGAACCAGCGCCTGACCGGGCTCGAAGGCCAGCTGCTGCGGCTCGCCGAGGCGTCGAAGGTCAGCCGAGACGAATTCCTCAAGAACTATCACGGCCGCGAGCTGGATCCGCACTGGCTGGAGCGGGTGAGCAAGCTGCCGGGCCGTGGCTGGAAGACTTTCGTTACCCGGCATGGCGAGGAGATCGGCACGGTGCGCGCGCGCATCGGCCAGATCGCCACGGACGCCGGACTGCCGACGAGCGAATTCCGCCGCGTCTATGCCACCGTCAGCCGCGGCGAACGGGATTCCGCGCGGGCCAAGAAGGAGATGATCGAGGCCAATCTGCGGCTGGTGATCTCGATCGCGAAGAAATACACCAACCGCGGCCTGCAGTTCCTGGACCTCATCCAGGAGGGCAATATCGGCCTGATGAAGGCGGTGGACAAATTCGAGTACCGTCGCGGCTATAAATTCAGCACCTACGCGACATGGTGGATCCGCCAGGCGATCACGCGTTCTATCGCCGACCAGGCGCGCACCATCCGCATCCCCGTGCACATGATCGAGACCATCAACAAGCTGGTGCGCACCTCGCGCCAGATGCTGCACGAGATCGGCCGCGAGCCCGCCCCTGAGGAACTTGCGGAAAAGCTCGGCATGCCGCTCGAAAAGGTCCGGAAAGTGCTGAAGATCGCCAAGGAGCCGATCAGCCTGGAGACGCCGATCGGCGACGAGGAAGACAGCCATCTCGGCGACTTCATCGAGGACAAGAACGCCATCATCCCGCTCGACGCGGCCATCCAGGCCAATCTGCGCGAGGCGGCGACGCGCGTGCTCTCGACGCTGACGCCGCGCGAGGAACGCGTGCTGCGCATGCGCTTCGGTATCGGGATGAACACCGACCATACGCTCGAGGAGGTCGGCCAGCAGTTCAACGTGACCCGCGAGCGCATCCGTCAGATCGAGGCCAAGGCGCTGCGCAAGCTCAAGCACCCGAGCCGAAGCCGCAAGCTGCGCAGTTTCCTAGACGATTGAACCGGGTCCGGGCCGTGGAGCCAGTCGAGCGGGTCAACGTCATCGTCACCTTCCTGCGGATGGACCGTGCGCCGGAGGGGCCGCCGCCGCCCTTTCCCGAGCCGGCGCAGGTGGTGACCGTGCCGCGTCCTTCGGTCGCGTTCTATCGCTATCTCTATGACACGGTCGGCGCACCGCATCTGTGGTGGCTGCGCCGCGCGATCAGCGACGCAGATCTCGCCGCCGCGCTGGCCGCGCCAGGGGTGAGCCTTCATGTGCTCTATGTCGGCGGCGAACCCGTTGGCTTCTACGAGCTGGAGGCACGGTTCTGGCCGGCGGTGAACCTCGCCTATTTCGGTCTGGTGCCGCATATGGTCGGCCGTGGGCTTGGCTACCCGCTGCTCTGCCACGCCGTTGCCCTGGTCTGGGCGCACGGGGCAAAAGCCATGACGGTGAACACCTGCACTGCCGACCATCCACGCGCGCTGCCCAATTACCACCGGGTCGGCTTTCAGACGGTGCGCGCGGTCCGCGAGCAATGGCCGGTGCCGCTGCGGCTTGGGCTCGTTATCCCGCAGCATCTGCGCGCCGGCGGGCGCGGCGGGACAGCGTGAGCGCGGATCGGCCCGATCCCGCCTGCGGGCGCGTTGCGCTGACGCGGGAATGGTTGCGCGAGGGCGGCATCGAGGACATGGTGGCGCGCACCGCGCCGACTCTGCGGTTGCTCAGCGATGCCGAGCGCGCGGCGTCGCTGCGCGAGGTGCTCTCCGCACGGCAGAGCCAGGATGAGGCGGTCTGGCTCTTCGGCTATGGCTCGCTGATTTGGAACCCGACCGTCCGCTATGCCGAGCGGCGGGTGGCCTGCGTTCCGGGCTGGCACCGCTGCTTCTGCCTCGCCGCGCTGGCAGGGCGCGGCACACCTGAAAAGCCTGGCCTGCTGCTCGGCCTCGATCGCGGCGGCCGCTGCGTCGGCGTCGCCTTGCGGCTGCAGCGCGACGGGCTCGAGGAGGAATTATCCCTGCTCTGGCGGCGCGAGATGGTCGCGGGCAGCTACGTTCCGCGCTGGGTGCCGGTGCACGCGCTGGATGGAACCCGGCTGGGCGATGCCATCGCCTTCACCATCAATCCGGATGCCCCGAGCTATGCCGGTGATCTGGAGCACGAGGAGGTCGTGCACCGGCTCGCCACCGCGCACGGCGAACTCGGCAGCGCGGCAGAGTATCTTCAGCGCACCCGAGACGGGCTGCGCAGCCTCGGGATCCATGACGAACTGGTGGAAATGCTCGCGGCCCAGGTGGACGAGCGGCTCGCCACGGGTGCCGCCGAGCCGCCCGGCGGCGGTCAGTCGAGCTGATCAGGCCGGATGCGAAGGGCGTCTGGCGTCTGATCCGGGACACGCGAGCGCCTCCGATCTGTCCGAACCGTCTCGGCTCGGGCAGACCGGAGATAACTTGCGCCAGGCTTATTTGGTTTCAAGGCACGGCGGCCCGACCTGATGGACTGATCAGGTCGGGCCGCGCGTCGGTCAGCCCTGGTCCTCGCTCTTATCGGCGGGGCGCAGTTCCACGGCGGCATAGCCAACCTGGCCATCGCGCAGGATGCGAAGCGCGACCGCATGGCGCGCATGCGCCTCGGTGCGGATCGCCGCGATGGCCTCCTGAGGTGTCTTCACCGCGTGCGCGCCGACGCCGAGAATGACGTCGCCGGGCTGGATTCCGGCCGCTTCGGCCGGCGACCCGCGCTCGACGCCGGCGACCATAACCCCGTCGGTGCCGCGCGGCAGCTCGATCTGGCCCCGCAGTTCCGGCGTCAACGGCTGCAGCGCGAGGCCGAGCCGCGGCGTATCGGATGGCTTGGCGGTGCCACCGCGATCGGCGACCTGCTCGCCGGGTTGCATGGCGAGCGTCGCGGTCAGGGTCCGCGTCTCGCCCGACCGCAGAATCGCCAGGCTCGCCGATGATCCTGGCTTCATCGCGGCGATGTCGAGGGCGAGGTCGCGCGGGTTGGCGACGTGCTTGTCATCGACGCCGACGATCAGATCGCCGGGTTCGAGTCCTGCCCGCGCCGCCGGACTGTCAGGCGTCACCGAGGCGACCAGGGCACCCTCGGCCGCGGTCTTGGCCGGCAGCCCGAGCGCGGCGGCGAGCGCCTTGTCCACGGGCTGTGCTTCGACCCCGAGCCAGCCGCGGGTGACATGCCCATCGGTCTCGAGCTCCGCCACCACGGTCTTGACCATGTTGGACGGGATGGCGAAGCCGATGCCGACGCTGCCACCGCTCGGCGACAGGATGGCCGTGTTGATCCCGATCACCTCGCCATCCTGAGTGAAGAGCGGGCCACCGGAATTGCCCTGGTTGATCGGCGCGTCGACCTGGATGAAGTTGTCGTACGGGCCGTTGCCGATGTCGCGGCCGCGGGCCGAGACGATGCCGGCGGTGACGCTGCCGCCGAGGCCGAACGGATTGCCCATGGCGATGACCCACTGGCCGGGCTGGGCTTTGTCGGAATCGCCGAGCGCGACATAGGACAGGCTATGCGGCGGGTCGATTTTCAGCACCGCCAGATCGGTGCGTGGATCGCGGCCGAGCACGCGGGCCTTGAGCTCGGTGCCGTCGGACAGGGTGACCGTCACCGACTTAGCATTCTTCACGACATGGTTGTTGGTGACGATGGTGCCATTGGCGTCGATGATGAAGCCTGACCCGCGCGCCTCGGTCATTCGCGGGCCAGCGGCGTCGGGCTCGCCTTGGTTGGGGACGGCGAAGGGGAACGGCACCGGGCCTTCCTGCGCGGCCTCGCTCACCTGGAGATGGGTGGTGATCGAAACGACCGCCGGCTTCACACGTGCCACCACGGCGGCGAAATCCGGCACGCGCGCGGTGGGCGCGGCCGGCGCGATCGCTTCGCCTGCGAACACGCCATGGCCAGCGCCGTAGCCGGCCAGCGCGGTGCCCGAGAGCAGCGCAAGAGCCAGCGCGGCGCGTGCGATCTTGCGACGGGGAGAGAGATGAGGAGAAAGTTTCGAGTTTGTCATGGACAGGATAGACTCCTTCAACGATCGAGCTGTGGCCAAATTCGACCGGGGCGAAGCCCGGGTTTAGCTGATCGTGTATTTGGACTTGTCCACCTGAACATTGCCCATTACCAGCGGTGAAACCTACGTCATATTTCTAGGTGTGCCGATAGTTCTGTTCAACGGATCAGAGCGCCGAGCAGCGCGTCCAGGCGAAGCCGGCCGGAAGCGGTGGCGCGGAGCCGGCCCGCGTGCCACTCGATATAATCCTCCTCGCATGCCGCCGAGAGCATCGCGGGCTCGAGCGCTGCGGACAGGGCGAGCCCGGTGCGCGCGGCAAAGCGGGCAGGGTCGATGCCTTCGGTCAGCCGCAGCCCCATCAGAAGCATCTCCCGGGCGCGGTCCTCAGGGCCGATGGCCGTCTCGGCGGTGCTGCCGTGGCCGTCGCGTTCGACCCGTTCCGCCCAGACCTCCGGTGCACGGTGACGGCGCGTCGCCACGACCTGGCCCTCACGGGTGATCCGCCCGTGGGCGCCCGGACCGATGCCGGCGTAATCCTGATAGCGCCAATAGGCGAGGTTGTGCCGGCTCTCGGCGCCTGGCCGGGCGTAGTTGGAGACCTCGTAGGCGGCGAGGCCGTGCCGCGCCGCGGCCTCACCCGTCGCCTCGTAGAGAGCGGCGCCTTCCTCAGGCCCGGGCAGCACCAGCGCCCCCTGGCGATGGAGCGCCTCGAATCCGGTCCCGGGCTCGATCGTGAGCTGGTAGAGCGAGAGATGGTCCGCCGCCAGCGCCAGAGCCGTGTCCAGTTCGGCGGCCCAGGCGGTTAGGGTCTGGCCTGGTCTGGCATAGATGAGATCGAAGGAGAGGCGGGGGAACAGCGCGCGGGCGAGCTCCAGCGCGGCGCGAGCCTCCGCCGCCGAATGTTGGCGGCCGAGGGCACGCAGGGCGGTATCGTCCAGGCTCTGCACGCCCAGCGAGAGGCGGTTCACGCCGGCCGCGCGGAAGGCGGCGAGCCGCCCGGCCTCGACGCTGGTCGGATTGGCTTCCAGCGTGATCTCGAGATCGGGGGCAACCTCGAAGGCGGCGGTCGCATCCGCGATCAGCGCGGCCACGGTCTCCGGTGCCATCAGGCTCGGCGTGCCGCCGCCGAAGAAGATCGAACCGAGTCGCCGCCGCCCGAGGCGGGAGACCTCGAAGGCCAGCTCCCGCCGCAGCGCCGCGGCGAAACGGCGCTGCGGCAGCTCGGCGCGGACGTGGCTGTTGAAGTCGCAATAGGGGCATTTGTGCAGACAGAAAGGCCAGTGGATATAGAGGGCGAGGGGCGCCATCGGGCTCCGTCCAGAGGGAGGATGATCGCTCATGTATACTGCCAGCTCGGCGCTGATCGATGCGCTCGCTGCCGCCGGCGTCTCCTATATCTTCGCCAATCTCGGCAGTGACCACCCGCCGATCGTCGAGGCGCTGGCCGAAGCCCGGGCGCAAGGGCGTAGCGTCCCCACGCTGGTCACCTGCCCCAACGAGATGGTGGCGCTCTCCGCCGCGCATGGCTATGCCCAGGTCTCCGGTCGGGCTCAGATGGTGCTGGTTCATGTCGAATGCGGCACGCAGGCGCTGGCGGGGGCGGTGCACAATGCCGCCAAAGGCCGCGTGCCGGTACTGATTCTGGCCGGCGCCTCGCCCTTCACCCAAGAGGGCGAGCTGCGCGGCAGCCGCAACGAGTTCATCCAGTGGATCCAGGACGTGTTCGACCAGCGCGGGCTGGTGCGCGGCTACGTGCGCTACGACAACGAACTCCGCAGCGGCCGCAACATCACCCAGATGCTCCATCGCGCCCTGCAATTCGCCCATTCCGAGCCCAAGGGGCCGGTCTATCTGATGGCCGCGCGTGAGGTTCTGGAGGAGGAGGTGCCGCCGCCGCGTGCGTTGGCTGGCTTCCCGGCTCTTGCCCCGGCGGCGCTGGCGCCAGCCGACGCCGACGCGCTTGCCCGCGCCCTCGCCGCCGCGGCGCGGCCGCTGGTGGTGACGTCCTATCTCGGGCGCAATCCGGTGGCGGTCGCCGAGCTCACACGGCTGGCGCGACGGCTTGGCGCCGGGGTGCTGGAATCCGTGCCCAACTGCGTCAATTTCGCCACCGATGATCCGCTCTATCAGGGCAATCAGTGGAACGAGCCGGTGCAGAATTCCGCGCTCGCCGCCGCCGATCTCGTGCTGGTCGTCGACAGCGACGTGCCCTGGATCCCGCTGGTGAGCCGGCCGGACGCGGCCGCGCGCGTCGTGCATATCGACACCGATCCGATCAAGCAGCAGATGCCGCTCTTCGATATCGGCGCAGAAGCCGTGTTTCGCGCCGACGCCGCGACCGCCCTGGCCCAGCTCAACGCCGTGCTCGATGCGCTCCCGCCGGACGGCGCGCGGGTCGCCGAGCGCACCGATTTCTGGCGGACCCGCCACGCCGCGCGTGCCGCCGAGCTGCTCCGGCGCGAACAGCCGGAGGGCGAAACCATCACCGGCGCCGTGCTGACCGCGCGCCTGCGTGCCGCGCTGGACGACAACACGCTGGTGCTGAGCGAGGGCATCTCCAACTACCCGACGATCATCGATCATCTGCGTCTGTCGCACCCCGGCACGCTGTTCACCAGTGGCGGCGGCTCGCTCGGCTGGAACGGCGGGGCGGCGATCGGGGTGAAACTGGCCCGGCCGGAGAAGACCGTCTGGGCGCTGACCGGGGATGGCTCCTACATGTTCTCCGTGCCATCCAGCGTGCACTGGATGGCACGGCAATATCGCGCTCCGTTTCTGCAAGTGGTGTACAACAACCGCGGCTGGAAGTCGCCGAAACTCTCGATGCTGGCGGTGCATCCGGACGGCTTCGCCAGCCGCGCGAACGCGATCGGCGTCGAGTTCGATCCGCCGCCGGACTACGGCGCCATCGCGGCCGCGGCCGGAGGCGCCTTCGCGGCCAAGGTGACGCGCGTCTCGGAGCTGGACGGCGCCATCACGGCCGCGCTGCATGCGGTGCGCGTCGAAGGCCGCGCCGCGGTGCTCGATGTGTGGCTGCCGGCTCTCTGAGGCCCGCGCTGCGTGCGCCGCCGCGATCGAAGGCGCCTACGCGGCGCGCGCGTGGAGTTCGGCGAAGGCGGCCAGGGATCGGCGGATCGCATGCGGAGGCAGCCCCTGGACGATGAACACGAGCCGCGACCGGCGCTCGGCGTCTGGCCAGGCGCGCATGTGCACCGGCGGATGCACCAGGTGCTGGACACCATGCACTGCCACCGGCGTGTCGGTGCCGGCCACCGACAGGATGCCCTTCACCCGTAGCACCCGCTCGCCGTGGCGATGAAGCAGCATGGTGAGCCAGACGCCGAAGGCAGCCCAGTCCAGGGCTCCATCGAAGGTGATCGCGAAGGTCTCGATGTCGGTGCCGTGGCTGTTGCGACGATCATGGGCATGGCGGTGCAGCGGCGCGGTCAGGGCTTCGGTGAACCAGGCGCGCGCGGCCTCGCTGCACCGCCCGAGATCGAACGTATCCCTCGTCAGCAGCATCGCCGCATCGACCGCGTCCCCGGCCGCGTGCATAAGCGGCGCGGCCGGGTTGATCGCCGCGATCCGCTCGGTGATCGCGGCGACCATCCCGGGAGTCGCAAGATCCGTCTTGGTGAGCACGATGCGGTCCGCGACGGCGAGCTGCTTGACGCTTTCGCCATGGCGCGCGAGATGGCGGGCCCCGTTGACCGCATCGATGGTCGTAATGACGTTGCCGATCCGGAAGTGGTGCCGCAACACCGGGTCGGCATGGATCGTCGTCAGGACGGGGAATGGATCCGCGAGTCCCGTGGTCTCGATCACCAGGCGGCGGAATGGCGGGACCACGCCGCGCGTCCGCTGCGAGTGCAAGTCGCGCATGGCGTCGGCGAGTTCACCACGAATCGTGCAGCAGAGGCAGCCGGACTGCAGCAAGACGGTTCGCGCATCGATCCGCTCCAGCAGCTGATGATCGAGCCCGATCTCACCGAACTCATTGATCAGAACAGCGGTGTCGGACAGTGCGGGATCGGCGAGGAGGCGCTGAAGCAAGGTCGTCTTGCCCGACCCGAGGAAGCCGGTGATGACGCTGACGGGGGTGAGGGCCGGGGACGACCTATCCATCGGCGCGCTCGAGCCGGTCGAGTAAGGCAGGATCGAGTGGGTCGCACATGCGCCCCGCCAGGCGTTCGGCCACTGCCCAGAGATGGGCGAATGTCTCCACCATCTCGCTCTTTCCGGTCGCGGTCGCCAGCAGGTAGGCGCTGCCTTGCCAGTCTGTCAGCTGCATGCCGTAGTGCCGCAGCACCCGGTTCGCCGCGGCGACGCGCCGCACACGCTCACGCCGACGCAATACAGGATCCGCGGCTTGGGAAAGCACCCCTGGCCGCGGCGCTGCATCCGTCCAATGCTCGCCGCCACCGAGCCCGCCGCAGAGTGCGCACATTGGCGAACTATTTCTTGCGCGGGAAGCGGCGGGCGAAGTCGTCGGCCATCTCGTCCATGGTGACGAACCGGACGCCCGGAAAGCGGATCATGTATGAGTAGAGCCGCTCGAGCATCATAAGCACGTGTGGACGGCCGGACACGTCGGGGTGGATCGTGATCGGGAAGATCGCGTAGTCGTACTCGCGATAGACCCAGTCGAACTGGTCGCGCCACATATCCTCGATGTCACGAGGATTGACGAAACCGTGACTGTTAGGGGCCTTCTTGATGAACATCATCGGCGGCAGATCGTCGAGATGCCAGCTGGCGGGCAGCTCGATCAGATCGGTCTCGATGCCGCGCTTGAGCGGAGCCATCCACTCGCTCGGCTTCTTCGCATAATCGATCTTGGTCCAGCTATCACCGACGCGCACATAGTAGGGCTGGAAGTCGTGGTGCATCAGCGAGTGGTCGTACTTGATGCCCTTTTTCAGCAACAGCTCATTGCTGACGCGCGAGAACTCCCACCACGGCGCGACGTAGCCGGTCGGCCGGCGGCCCGAAAGCGCGGTGACGAGGTCGATGCATTTGTCGAGTACTTCCTCCTCCTGCTCAGGCGTCATCTCGATCGGGTTCTCATGGCTGTAGCCATGGATTCCGATTTCGTGCCCGGCCGCAGCCACGGCCTTCATCTGCTCGGGGAAGGTCTCGATCGAGTGGCCCGGAATGAACCAGGTCGTCTTGATGCCGAACCGTTCGAACAGCTTCAGCAGGCGAGGGCTACCGACTTCGCCAGCGAACAGGCCGCGCGAAATATCGTCGGGGCTGTCCTCGCCGCCATACGAACCGAGCCAGCCGGCAACCGCGTCCACATCAACGCCAAATCCGCACAAAATTTCCTTGGCCATCGCGCTTCCTCACTTCGATCTGTGTTCCCGCTCCCCCACCGGAGGCGACGCTGAAGCGTCCGGGCGCGGCGCGGATCAGGCTCTGTTCCGCTGCCTGACCAAGCGAAGTCCCACCAGCATATCTCGTCTGGTGGGAGGTTGCCCGGGCCGCTCACATCGTTCGGCACGCACAATAGCCCGGCGCGTGCCCTCGCGGCATCGGTCAATCTGCGTAGGCGAGCACCGTTCCGCCGAGTTGCGCCGGCGTGATCGGGGTCCGGATGATGACGACATAGGCCACCGCGGAGGCGAGGCCGATGACAGCGCCGACGAGCAGGGCGGGTACGAACGAGCCCGTTTCCTGGACGATGATGCCGGTGATCGTGGGCGCAAGCGCGCCGCCCAGGTAGCCGCCGAAATTCTGGATCGCCCCCAGCGAGGCGGTGCAGTTCGACGGTGCCGCCACTGAAGCCATCGACCAGCATGCCGAACTGGTGACAAAGACGAGGAAGATGGACAGGGATATCAGCGCCACGGCCAGCACGTTGCTCGCCACCAGCGCCGCGCCGACAGTGGCCAGCGCCGTGCCGGCGAGGGCCAAGGCCATCGGGTACTTGCGGCTGGCGATCGGCGCCGCGCCGCGCGCCATCAGCCAGTCGGTGACGTATCCGCCGAGGATGCCGCCGACGACCCCGAACGCATAAGGGATTGCCGCCACCCAGCCGGTCTTGGCGATACTCATATGCCGTTCCAGCTCGAGATAGCCAGGCAGCCAGGCGGTATAGATCCAGGTGAGATATATCGTACCAAAATAGCCTGCGATCATGCCCCATGTGGTACGGAAGCGGAAAAGCGCTTTCCATTCGGCGAAGGTGATGCGCGGCGCCTCGCCCGGCGGGTCGCCTTCGACCAGATGCGCCCGCTCTTCGGCGCCGAGCGCGTAGGCATTCGGTGCACGATAGACCGCGTACCACAGAGCCGCGACGATGAGCCCGGCAACGCCCATGACGATGAACATGCCGCGCCAGCCGAAAATGTACATCAGCCAGGTCAGCAGCGGCGCGGCGATCGCCGTGCCGAGTGTGGAGGCACAGTTGAAAATGCCTGTCGCCAGTCCGCGCGAGCGCAGGTTGAACCAGTCGCGCACGACCCGCGCGCAGGTCGGGAACTGCGGACCCTCGCCGAGGCCGAGCAGCATGCGCGCCGCATAGAATTCGGGGAAACTCCGCACCAGTCCCCCCAGAACCTGCGCGCCGGACCAGACGGTGAGGCCGAGCGTCAGCAGCAGGCGCGGGCCGAGCCGGTCGATCAGCGCGCCCGAGGGAAGCTGCGCGAAGGCGTAGGCCCAAAGGAACGCCGACAGCAGCAGCCCCATGTCGCGGATGGACAGTCCGAGATCGTGGCGGATCAACGGATTGGCGATCGCCAGGGTCGCGCGGTCGATGTAGTTGATCACTCCGGCGAGCACCAGCAGCCCCAGTGCTGCCCGCTGCATCGTCCGAATCCTCGGCGAGCTTGCCGTCATCCGTTGGTTCCTCCCGGCCTTCGTTGGATGATCCGAGAATGAACCGACTTGCCGGCGGGCGCCAGATGGTGATGCACCCATGGTGGTGCACCGATGCCTGTGCCGGACGGGGCTCAGCGCGCCGCTGGCAGCGCGTCGGCGGACTCAGGCGGGGCGGCGAACTCGCGATCCGATCAGCGGCAGAATGACACCCACCCCGATGCCCCAGACTCCGTCGACCAGCGCGGCACGGGCTGCGGCCAGCAGCGTGCTGCCGCGCGTGCCCATGGGCAGGCCATAGCTGAGAAGGATGGTCAGCATGGTCGTATAGGCTCGCAGTGACATCCAGCGGGCGCCAATTTGATAATGCTTGACCGTCGGGACAAGGACCAATCCCACCAGCGCGACGAGCAGGCCCATGGCAAGTCCCCACAGCCAGAGCGGGCCGGCGAGACGCGGCGCGGCGAGGCCGAACACCGCGCCGCAGACTCCGCCCAGCAGGCAGTCGTTCAGGATCCTGGGCAGACCATAGGGAATGACCGGGTCGGTGGGATACGGCATCGGCATGGTCAGGCCGGGCAGGGCCAACACATGTAGCAGCCCCCAGATCGCCTGCTGGAACGTCAGGACCGAAACCGCCGCGGCAACGAAGCCGAGCGCGGCACGCATCGCAGCAGATGGCATAGGGTCCTCCAGCCGTTCCCAAACCTTGCCCCAAAACGTTGCCAGGATCCGCCGGAAAGCGCACGTGTGTCAAACTGGCGCCCTGCTTGACGCCATCCGGGCCAGCCGGCACCCTGCGCTCAGCAGCAACTCTATCGGACGTTGCGCCTTCGGCGTGGCCGGTCCGACACGCGGGTTGCGGTCGCCTCGACCGAGCGGAGGAACGCACGAACGATGCCGCCCCTGGGAACCCCCGCATCTGCGATGGTCGGGATGACGGTCTCTGCGCTCGTCTCGCTGCTGCTCGCCGGCCTCCCCGCCCGCGCCCAGCCCACATCGGCTGAGTTGACCAGGTCTCTCCGTCCGGTCAGCGAGGACATGCTGCTGCACCCAGATCCGGGCGATTGGCTGATGTGGCGCCGTACTTATGATGGTTTCGGCTACAGCCCGCTCAAGCAGATCACCAGGGATAATGTCAAGAACCTGCAGGTGGTCTGGGCCTGGTCGCTGCCGAGCGGGGCGGCCGAGGGCACCCCGATCGTGCATGACGGCATCCTCTATATCGGCAGCTACGGCGACAGGGTTCAGGCGCTCAACGCCGCGACTGGGGACCTGATCTGGGAGTATCGTCGCGATCTGCCGCCGAAGCTGGTCGAGAGTGGTGGCAACGATCTCGTCAAGCGCAGCATGGCCATCTTCGAGGACAAGCTGCTGATCAGCACATCCGATGTCCACCTGGTGGCGCTGGAGGCGAAAACCGGAAAGGTCCTATGGGATCACGCGACGGCCGATTGGCGCCAGGGCTGGCGCTACACGGCCGGTCCTCTCGTCGCACGCGGATTGGTCATCCAGGGCATGAGCGGCTGCGGCAACGGACAGCCCGGTGGCTGCTTCATCTCGGCTCATGACGCGAATACCGGCGCGGAAAAATGGCGCGTCTGGACGATCGCGCATCCGGGCGATCCCAATTCCGAAAGCTGGAACGGTGTGCCGCTGGAGGCCCGGCACGGCGACTCGGTGTGGGCAGGCGGCTCGTTCGATCCGCAGCAGAACCTGGTGTTTTTCGGTGTCGGCGAACCGTACCCGTGGATCGCCGAGATGCGCGGCACGCTGCCGCCGAAAGCGTCGCCCGGGACGACGAACTCGGCGCTCTACTCGGATTCGACCCTGGCCATCGACGTCGCGACCGGCAAGGTGCGGTGGCACTACCAGCATCTTCAGAATGACACCTGGGACCTTGATGACGCGTTCGAACAGATGCTGGTCGATCTGCCGTTCAAGGGCACGATGCGCAAGATGGTCGTCACCGTCGGCAAGCTTGGCATTGTGGAAGCGGTCGATCGCAGCACGGGCGAATGGCTGTGGGCTCAGGAGACCGTGCCACAGAACGTGGTCGAGAGCATCGACCCGAAGACCGGCGCCAAGACGATCAGCGACGCCACCATCCCGCATATGGGCCAGTCCACGTTGAACTGCCCATCCGATCCCGGAGCCCGCGGCTGGCCGGCGACGGCCTTCAATCCGGACACTCAGACGTTGTTCCTTCCTCTCAACGAATTCTGTGCTTTCACCACGCCGGTGCCGCTGGAACCCGGGCAGCCTTATACCGGCGGTGGCCGCTCGACCTTCTCACGTAACCTCGTCCCGGGAAGCGATGGCAATGTCGGGCGGGTCGATGCGCTGAAGCTGACGGACCGTTCCACGACCTGGTCGTTCCGCCAGCGCGCGCCGACCACCAGTGCGGTGCTGCCAACAGCCGGCGGCATCGTGTTCGCCGGCGGATGGGACCGCGAGTTCCGCGCCTTCGACGGCGCCACCGGCAAGGTCCTGTGGCACATCCGCACCAACAATGCCGTGAACAGTTTCCCGATCAGCTACAGCGTGAACGGAAAGCAATACATCGCGCTGCCCGTCGGCAACGGCTCGGGTCAGGGGCAGGAACTCGCAACCCTGGCCCCGGATGTAGCCTTGCCGGACGATGGTGCCGTCCTCTGGGTCTTCGCCCTGCCCGACAAGGGATAGCGCGCAGGGTCGCGGTGCACGAACGGCGGCATCCTGCCTCGGCTCCAGCGGGAGCTCCGCGTCCGCAGCCCCTGGGGTTTGCAGGCGTGGAATTAAGCGATATTTATAAGTCCGTTCAATGACCATGGGTGCCCGATGGCTCGCGCCTCCTCTCTCATCGCCGGACTGCTCGCGGCGAGTGCTATTGCTCTCGCGACCGGCAGTGCATGGGCGGACGAGCCACCGCCGGATCCGCACGCGATCTGGACGTTCCAGGACGAGAACGCTTCGATCACCTCGGCGAACCTTCCGGACCGCTACTACGTCAACGGCCTGCTCCTCGGCTATACGTCCCCTACCGAGGACGTTCCGGACTTCGCAAGCCGCATCGGGCGCGACCTTTGGGGCGACGGGCGTCAGCGCGTCAGCGTCAATATCGGCCAATCGATCTATACGCCGGCAGACACCACGTCCGGACATCCACCAGCCGGTGACCGGCCGTTCGCGGGAGTGCTGACCGCGGATTTCGCGCTGCTGCAGGATACCATGACGACGCGCAGCATCCTGGGCCTGGATGTCGGGCTCGTCGGTCCGGACGCCGGCGGTCAACTGGTGCAGAACGGCTTCCACAGCATCATCGGCCAGAAGGGTACGCGGGGCTGGGGAACGTATCAGATTCAGGATGAGCCGGTGGCGGAGTTCGTCAGCGCCCGCATCTGGCGCCTCAGCACGGGGACCTTGGGTGGGCTGGAGACCGACGTGCTGCCGGATCTGTCGGTCGGTCTCGGCAATCTGCGCATCTATGCGATGACCGGTGGGGTCATCCGCATCGGCCAAGGTCTGCAGTCGGATTTCGGCGTGCCGCGCGTGTTCCCCGGGCCGAGTGGCGGCGATGCCTATACGCCGGTGGCGCCGTTCGACTGGTACGCGTTCGTTGGTGCCCATGGCGAGGGTGTCGCGCACGATATGCTCATCACCGGCAACAATTTCCGGAACAGCCCGGCGGTCTCGCTGGTGCCGCTGCAGGGTGAGCTCGAGATCGGTTTGGCGATGATCCTGGACGGCGTGCGCATTTCCTATACGCAAGCCTTCCAGACGGCGGAGTTCCGCACGCAGCGCGCCGGGCTGCACCAGTTCGGCTCGCTCGCCGCATCGTTCCGGTTCTGATCGGCGCGCCGTGCTCCATCGCCTCTATGCCCGCGTGCTGGCGCTGGCCAGTTCGCCGCAGGCTCCGGTTTGGCTGGCTGTCATCGCCTTTGCCGAGAGCAGCGTCTTCCCGGTGCCGCCGGATGCGCTGCTGATCCCGATGGCCCTGGCGCGGCCGCAGCGCGCCTGGCGGCTGGCTCTGATCTGCACGCTGGCCAGCGTGGCCGGCGGCGCGCTCGGGTATTTCATCGGCTATGCATTGTTCAACCAGATCGCCGCGCCGATCCTGAAGCTCTACCATTATGACGCGGCGTTCGCCCGGTTTCAGGAGACCTATGCCCGGTGGGGTCTGTGGGTGATCCTGATCAAGGGGCTGACGCCGATCCCCTACAAGCTCGTCACCATCGCCTCCGGCGCGGCACGGTTCGATTTCACGCTGTTCATGGCGGCGAGCCTGGCGACGCGAGGCGCGCGCTTCCTGCTGCTGGCGGCGCTGCTGCGCGCCTTCGGCGATCCGGTACGTGGCTTCATCGAGCGGCGTCTCGGGCTGGTGACCACCCTCTTGGCCGCTGGCATCATCGGCGGCTTCCTTCTGCTTCGGTGGCTCTGACCGAACGGATTCAGCCGGCGACCCGTCTTGACCAGCGCCGCGCTGCGGGCGTCAGATCGCGGCCAAATTCGGGAGGCGACGATGACAGCACGGCTCAAGCATTTCGGCTGGGGGCGCGAGGGCGAAGGTGCCACTGCGGAGGAGCTGGCCGCCGTCCGCCAGCGCTACGCCGCCCGCTTCCATGTCGATGGCTTCCCCGAGCGGGCGGCGCCGTCGCTCGATGCGCTGACGCTTCCGGCCTCGCGCCTCACTCCGCCGGCAACGCTCGCCGCGATCTGCAGCGCCGGCACCTATGACCGCGCCGCCCACACCTATGGCAAGTCCTATCCTGACACGGTGCGCGGCCTGCTCGGCGACTATGCCAACGCCCCGGACCTGGTCGCCTATCCGCGCACCGAGGCGGAGCTGGTCGCAGTCATGGATTGGGCGGGCGCGGCGCAGGCGGCGCTGATCCCGTTCGGCGCCGGCTCCTCCGTGGTCGGCGGCGTCGAGCCGCGGCTCGACTCCAAGCGCTACCATGGCGCCGTCTCGCTCGATCTGCGCCATTTCGACCGGGTGCTGGAAGTCGATCGGGCTTCGCGCGCGGCCCGGATTCAGGGCGGCATCTTCGGCCCGGCGCTGGAGGCGCAGCTTCGCCCCCACGCGCTGACGTTGCGCCATTTTCCGCAGAGCTTCGAATACTCCACGCTGGGCGGCTGGATCGCCACGCGCTCGGGCGGGCACTACGCCACGCACCTCACCCATATCGACGACATGGTCGAGAGCCTCCGCGTGGTCACGCCGGCCGGAGCGCTGGAGACGCGCCGGCTGCCAGGATCCGGCGCCGGGCCGAGCCCGGACCGGCTGTTCATCGGCTCGGAAGGGAGTCTCGGCGTCATCACCGAAGCCTGGATGCGGCTGCAGGACCGGCCGCGCTTCCGCGCCGGCGGGGCGGTGCGCTTCCCGGACTTTTTCGCCGCTGCCCGCGCCGTGCGGGCGCTGCTCCAGGCCGGGCTCTATCCCGCGAATTGCCGCATTCTGGACCCGCAGGAGGCGCTCAACACCGGTGCTGCCGATGGCAGTGTGGCGATCATGGTGCTGGGCTTCGAATCGGCGGACCATAAGCTCGATGCCTGGATGGCCCGCGCGCTGGAATGCTGCGCCGATCACGGCGGCCGGCCAGAGACGGACGCCGCCGACGCCCACCGCGAAGGCGCCGCCGAGCGCTGGCGCACCGCGTTCATCCGCATGCCCTATCTGCGCGAACACACGGTCGGCTGGGGCGCGATCAACGACACATTCGAGACCGCGATCACCTGGGACCGGTTCGAGTCCTTTCATGCCGCGGTCACGGCGGCGACCGAGGCGGCGATCCGCGAGGCCACCGGCCGTCCCGGGCAGGTGACCTGCCGCTTCACCCATGCCTATCCCGACGGACCCGCGCCCTATTTCACATTCCACGCGCTGGGAGCGCCCGGTCGGCCGCCCGAGGCTCTCATCGAGCAGTGGCGCGCGATCAAGAAGGCTGCCTCCGACGCGCTCATCGCCGCCGGTGGCACCATCACCCATCACCACGCGGTGGGTCGCGATCACCGCCCCTGGTATGATCGCCAGCGGCCCGACCTCTTCGCCGCCGCGCTGGCTGCGGCCAAGCGGGCGCTCGACCCGAGCGGGCTGCTTAATCCCGGGGTGCTGGTCGATCCCTGAGCGAATGCGGGCGCTGGCCGATCCCTGAGCGAATGCGGGCGCTGGCCGATCCCTCAGCGGATGCGGCCGAGCGGTCGCGCTCTACCCCTCGTGGATCGGCACGACCACCCAATGGGTTCGGCTGTCCGTCAGCACCAGCATCATCACCGCCTTGCGGCCGTCGGCGCGGGCCGCCTCGAGAGCGCGGGTGACGTCCGCCGGGGTGGCGACCGGCGCGTTCATGACCCGCAGGATCACGTCGCCTGCGGCAAAACCGGCATCCGCGGCCGCGCTGTTGGCGGCCACACCGACGACGGTGACGCCGTGCACGGTCACATCGGTCCGTCCATCGGGAAGCTGGATGGTACGGACGGCGGCGGCATCGGCGGTTGCCATGTGCAGCCCGAGATCCGGTGAGCGCTGCCGATCGCCACGATCGACTGCCACCGGCGCGCCGGCCGGATCATCGCGCGGGTCGCGCCAGTCGGTGAGCGTCACCTCCACCGTCTCGGTGCGGCCATCCCGCCAGATCACCGCCGGAACCGGCTGGCCCGGCGGACTCGAGCCCATGGCCCTGAGCAGGGCCCGCACGTCGTGCGGCTCCCAATGATTGAAGGCGAGAATGACGTCGCCCTCGCGCATGCCGGCCTGGTCCGCGGGCCCGCCGGGCCAGATGCCGGCGATGATGCCGCCCGGGTTCGGCTCGGGGAGACCGAGCACATCGGCCATGTCCGGCGTGACCTCCTGGACACGGACCCCGAGGAAGCCGGCGTGGACGCGGCCGTAGCGGCGCATCTGGCCGATGACCCAGGCCGCGTCCCGGGATGGGATGGCAAGGCCGAGCCCGGCCGAGCCGCTGGCGCTGCCGGGGGTGACCAGGGCCCAGCTGACGCCGACGACCTGGCCGTTGAGATTGAACAGCGGCCCGCCGGAATTGCCCTCGTTGATGGCGGCATCGGTCTGCACGAAATCATCGATCATCGTGCTGTTGAGGTTGCGGTTGAGGGCGCTGACGACGCCGACGCTCACCGAGCTGCTGAGGCCAAGAGGGTTGCCGATCGCCACCACCGGCTCGCCGACCCGCAGCGCGTCGCTGTCGCCGAACGCGACGGTGGGCAGCTTGTGGCCAGCCTCGATCTTGAGCAGCGCCAGGTCCGGCCGCTCGTTGGTGGCGAGCACGCGCGCCTTGTAGGCGCGCTCGTCGTTCAGGACGACGGTGATGGAGTAGCCGCCGGCAACGACATGGCGGTTGGTGACGATGTAGCCGTCGGCGTCGATGATGAAGCCGGAGCCGAGGCCGGTGACCGGCTTGGGCATGTCCTGCGCACCCTGGGGGACGGTCCCGCTCGGCTGGCGGAGAACGGTGATGTTCACCACCGCCGGCAGGAGCGGCGCCACGATGTCGGGCAGAGGCCGCGGCTGTTGCGCGGCCAGGGGGTTTCCCGCATCGGCGGGCGTGAAACCGGTCGCAACGGCGGCCAGCATCAGCAGCCGGACCATCAGGCGCCTTGGCATTCTTCAACCTCGCGGCGGTGGCGTGAGTACGATTGCAGATGTGCATGCGACGTGCGGACCGAAAGTCCTTGCCCCCGGGGCCGTCGGATCAGGGCAATCCCCCGCCGGTGGCGGCGATCGTTTGGTCCGCCAGCCTACGCACCCGGGGATAGGCATCGGGCTCCAACAGGGCGGCGAAAAAGAGGGCGTACTCGAGGCCATGGATGCGGATCACGATGGCTCGGCTGCCATTGGCCGACGTCAGTTGCCATGTCTGCCTGCGGAGCCGCACCTCCGGGGCGGGCTCGCGCCAGGCGGTGTCCGCGAGCGTTGCCAGCTGCCTGACGAACCCGGACTGCTCGGTCTCCAGTGCGGCTGCCCATGTCGCCTTGTCGTTGCCGCTGCGCCGCGCGCGCGTCATGGCGGCTGAGCGCGTGACACTGCGGACGACGAAGCGCACCCGACTGTGCTCGCGCCAGCGCATGACACAGGCGGTGTCGCTCGCGGCCGGCGCCATGCCGGCTGGAAGAGGCAGGGCGAAGCCCCAGCCGGGGTTCACCCACAGCCCCACCGCCGCGTCGGCTCCGTCCGGCGCCGCGGGGGCGTCCGTTTCCCCCTTCGCCAGCGCGTCGAGCGTCGTGGAGTGCAGCAGGCTCAGGCCCAGATCGCCGCAGCTTGTGAGCTCGAAGGTGCGGGGAAACGGCTTCGATCCATTCGCGGGCTCGCCCGGCAGCGGCGGGAACGAACTCAGCTGCACCGCAAACAGCGCAGACGCCCACGCTGCGCGCTCCTCGGTGCCCATCCGCTCGGGCGGCTGAGCGGCGGTGTCGATCGCCGCGATCATGATATAGGCGCCGCGGCCGGCCAGGTCAGCGCGGAACATCCGGATGTTCTCGCCGTTCTTTCCGTGGCCCTCGCCGATCCGGCGCAGCACCTCGGCGCCGTTGACGAGATGGGGCCCATCGGTCAGCCCGTAGCCGCGATAGGTGATCCCCGACCCGATCTGGCGGTCGATCGCCAGGAAGGACTCCCATTGCAGACGGTTCCGGGCGAGGTCCCATGGCAGGCTCGCAACCGCCCCGGCCAGCGGGCTGATCCGGATCACCAGACGGAGGTTCGGCGGCGGCAGCTGCACGCCGCATCCCTCCGTCATCGGCGCGATGGCGAGACCGGCCGGAACCGCGATCGCGGCGCCCGACGTCGTTTCGGTCCAGATCGCGTAGCGGATGGCCCTCAGCGCCGAGACGCTGCTGGCGGTGAGCGCGCGGGCGAGCGGTTCGAGCCGGTCCGGGTCGTCGGAACCGGAGGCGAGCTCCGCCAGATCGACCGTCCTGGTCCGCACCAGGGTGAGCCCGCCGCACCGCACCGTATCGGCCGCCGCGGCTGGTACGGCGTAGGCGAAGCTCGCGGCCGCCTCCTGGGTGCCGGTCGGCAGAGGATCGTGGTGATCTGGCAACTGGCTGACATACTGCGCCCGCACCGCCCAACCGATGCCGACCGTGCCGCGCGCCAGCCCGCCCGAGCCGACGCCGACGACGTGCCCGGCGTCATCGATCAGTGGTGCGCCGGAATGGCCCGGCAGCAGATTGCCGTCGAGATGCAGGACATCGATGTCGAGAGCGGGAAACCCCTGGTTCTGCAGCGCCGTCAGCACCTCTGCCGGCAGGCCCTGGCGCAACTCCGGCGAGCCGGCGGTGGCGTAGGAGATGTGCAGTTCCTTGGTGTCGCGTTCCGGCAGGCCGAGCGGATAGCCGAACGCATCCACCGTGGCGCCGACCGACGGCACGTCGCCGGCGAGATCGAGCCCGCCGACCGCGGCGGGAGGCCGGTCCACGTCGAGCAGGACGAGGTCCGCCTTGACGTAGACGTTGGCGATTCGCGCCGACAGCTCGTCAATGCCCTGATAGCCGACCCGTATGGTGCGGCAGCCGATGACGACGTGCAGATCGGTGACGACCTGGCGCAAGCTGCCCCAGACGAAGCCCGATCCGGTCCGGGCCGGCTCCGAACCGGCGCATCCCTCGGCCACGATCCGCACCACGGAGGGCGCGATGCGGTTGAGCACGGTGACATCGGGCCCCTCCGCTGCGGCAGGCGCGGTGAGGCCCCAGGCCAGCAGCGCCATCATGGTCATCAACCGCCGCACAGTGCCTCCATGCCGCCCGCGAGCGCCTTGGCAGGATCCGCGGCCGCCTCGGCGGTCGCCGCGATCGCCGCGTAGGGCAGTCCCGCGCCGCGCAACAGGCGCAGCTTCACGGGCGCCGGCATGCTCGCCAGCCGCGCGCACAGCCCGGCCGTCGGCCCGGCGAACAACGCATCCGACGTCGCACTCGGCGCCGGGGTGGCGATTACGTCGCGCTGCGCCGGTTTCACCCCAAGCCGCGCCAGCGCGACATAAGCGCGCGCTTCATCGGCGGGATAGCCAGCGCGGGTCCAGGCGGCGACATCGTCCTGCACGCTGGGTGCCAGCAGCGCATAGGCGCGCACCGAGAGGCCGGCCAGCACGGCGAGCAGGCAGGCGAAGCCGAACGCGGCGACGCGCCAGGTTCGCCCCGCCGGGCCATCGCCGCGCAGCCCTAGAAAGGCGCCAAGCAGAGCGGCCAGCGCGCCGATGACGCTGCCCACGACGTGCGAAACCGAGAGGCCGAGCAGCATGCCCACCAGCGCTCCCAGCCCGCTGCCTGCGACGATCTCCCCGAGCATTCGCCCTCCCGTGGCGGCAATCGTATGCCGTTACCGGCCCGATGGGAATCATGCAGAGCATCCGGTTGACCCGGGCGGCATATAGTTATATCAAATAATCAAATTGGAAGGTGTGCACGCCGCACCGGGGGAGAATGCCATGCTGGGACGTCGACCCGAGCCGCTGGCGGTCGCCATCGACGATGGCATTGCCGTGGTCCGGCTGGCGCGGCCGGACAAGCGCAACGCGCTCGACAGCGCGAGCATCGCCGGCCTGGAGCGCATCTTCACCGACCTGCCGCCGTCGGCCCGGGCCGTGGTGCTGCATGGCGAGGGCGACCATTTTTCCGCCGGGCTCGACCTGTCCGACCTTGAGGAGCGCGACGCGGCCGCCGGCCTCGCACATTCGCGGCGCTGGCATCGCGCCTTCGAGCGCATCGAGCATTGCGGCGTGCCGGTGATCGCCGTGTTGCACGGCGCGGTCGTCGGCGGCGGGTTGGAACTGGCGGCCAGCGCGCATCTGCGCGTGGCCGAGCGCGGCGCCTTCTACGCGCTGCCGGAAGGATCGCGCGGCATCTTTGTCGGCGGCGGCGGCTCGGTGCGGCTGCCACGTCTGATCGGCGTGGCGCGGATGATGGACATGATGCTCACCGGGCGCACCTACGGCGCCGAGGAGGGCGTGTCGCTCGGCTTCTCGCAGTATCTTGCCGAGCCTGGCGCGGGGCTGGCGAAAGGCATGGAACTGGCCCGCCGCGTCGCGGAGAATGCGCCGCTGACCAATTTCGCTCTGATCGAAGCGCTGCCGCGCATCGCCGATGCGGACCCGGCCACCGGCCTGCTGCTCGAGGCGCTGATGTCGGCGGTGGCGCAGTCTGCGCCCGAGGCGAAAGACCGGCTGCGCGCCTTCCTCGACAAGCGCGCCGGCAAGGTCGTCCATCGCGCCTGATCGGCGGTCGGGAGGCTCCAGGAAAATGCCAAACACGACCATTCGGACGCGGGACGTCGCGCTGCGCACCTGGCAAGTCCGTTGCGAACGCCAGCAGGACGGCGGTTGGCTCGTGCGGCCGGTGGATCAACTCGGCGACTACCCGCGCCGGCTCACCGAACGGTTGGAACATTGGGCGCGGGTGACGCCGGAGCGCGCCTTCCTCGCCGAACGCGCGGCCAGCGGCGCGTGGCAGATCTACACCTATGCAGAGACCTTGGCGGCCGTTCGCGCGCTCGGCCAGGCCATCCTCGATCGTGACCTGTCGGTGGAGCGGCCGATCGCCATCCTCTCGGGAAACTCCATCGCTCATGCGCTGCTCGGGCTGGCCGCGATGCATGTGGGCGTGCCCTATGCGCCGATCTCGCCGGCCTACTCCCTGGTGGCGACCGACTATGCGCGGCTGCGCCACATCATGGGCGTGCTCACCCCGGGCCTGATTTTCGCCGATGATGGTGCCGCGTTCGCCGCCGCGATCGCAGCCACGGCGCCGGAGGGGTGCGAGATCGTCGCGGCGCATCCGCGTCCGGGCATGACCGCCTTCGCCGATCTCCTCGCCCGCACCGCGAGCGGCGCCGTCGCGGCTGCCGCGGCGAAGGTGGGGCCAGACACGATCGCCAAATTCCTCTTCACCTCGGGCTCGACCGCGCTGCCGAAGGGCGTCATCAACACGCAGCGCATGCTCTGCAGCAACCAGCAGATGCTGGTGGAGACCTATCCCGTCCTCGTCGCCGAGCCGCCGGTGATCGTCGACTGGCTGCCCTGGAACCACACGTTCGGCGGCAACCACAATGTCGGCCTGGTGCTCAACAATGGCGGCACGCTCTACATCGACGACGGACGCCCGATGCCGGGCGCGATCGAGGCGACGGTGCGCAACCTGCGCGAGATCGCCCCGACGGTCTATTTCAACGTGCCCAAGGGTTATGAGGAGCTGGTGCCGTACCTCAGGCGCGAACGGGCGCTGCGCGAGACCTTCTTCAGCCGGCTCAGAATGATGTTCTACGCGGGTGCCGGTCTGGCCCAGCCCGTGTGGGATTCGCTCGACGCGCTGGCGGTACAAACCTGCGGCGAGCGCATCGTCATGCTCACCGGGCTCGGCTCGACCGAGACGGCGCCCTTCGCACTCGCCTGCAGCAAGGACTACGCGGCCTCCGGCATGGTCGGGCTACCGGTCCCGGGTGTCGAACTGCGGCTGGCGCCGGTGCAGGGCAAGCTCGAGGGGCGCGTCCGTGGACCGAACATCACCCCGGGCTACTGGCGCGACGAGGCGCGCACGCGCGCGGCCTTCGACGAGCTCGGCTTCTACAAGTTCGGCGATGCGCTGGCCTTCGTGGACGAGACCGCGCCGTTCAAGGGCTTCCGCTTCGAAGGGCGGATATCGGAGGATTTCAAGCTCTCCACCGGCACATGGGTGAGTGTCGGCCCGCTGCGCGCGGCGCTGATCACGGCACTCACGCCGCTGGTACGCGACGTCGTTGTCGCTGGCGAGAACCGCGATTACGTCGCGATTCTGGCACTCCCCGACGTCGCCGCGTGCCGCGCCCTGGTGGCCGATCGTGACGCGAGCGCCCCGGATTCGGAAATCCTCGCCGACCACCGCGTGCGGGCGCGCATTGCCGACGCGCTCGCCGAACAGGCCGGGCGCGCGACCGGCAGCTCGAACCGCGTCCGGCGCGCACTGTTGCTGACCACGCCGCCGTCGCTCGATCGCGGCGAGATCACCGACAAGGGCTCGCTCAATCAGCGCGCCATGCTGGATCACCGGGCGGCGGACGTCGCCGCCCTCTATGCCGATCCGCCATCCGCGGACGTCATCATCGTGGAGGGCCATCAATGAACGATGCATCGGCGCAAGGTGTCGCCGCCCGCTGGGAGGACGCGTGGCTGCTCGACGGCGTGCGCACGCCGTTCGTCGACTATAACGGAGCCTTCGCCCTGGTCTCGCCGACCGATCTCGCCATCAAGGCGGCGCGCGCGGTGCTGGCGCGGGCGCGCGCGCCGGCCGACGCGGTCGGCAGCGTCATCACCGGCAACATGGCGCAAGCCAGCTTCGATGCCTACATGCTGCCGCGCCATGTCGGGCTCTATGCCGGCGTGCCGCAGGCGGTGCCGGCGATGATGGTGCAGCGCGTGTGCGGCACTGGCATCGAGGCGATCATGCAGGGCGCGGATCAGACCGTTCAGCGCGATGTCGATCTGGCGCTCTGCGTCGGGACCGAATCGATGAGCCGCAATCCGGTGGCGGCCTACACCCATCGCGGCGGGTTTCGCATGGGCCAGGTCGAGTTCAAGGACTTCCTCTGGGAAGCGCTGCACGACCCCGCCGCCGATGTCACAATGGGTGGCACCGCGGAGAACCTGGCCCGGCGCTACGATATTCGCCGCGAGGACGTCGATGCCTATGCCGCGCGCAGCTTCCAGCGCGCGCTCGCCGCGCGCGAGGCAGGCTTCTTCGAGGCCGAGATCATCGCCGTTGGCGACGAAGTGTTTGCCGTGGATGGGTTGCGCCCACGCGGCATCGCGCTGCCGCGCGGGACGGCGCCGATGGCCGAGGACACGCATGTCAGGCCCTCGTCGGTCGAGGCGCTGGCGCGCATCCGCCCTGCATTCGGTGGCGTACAGACGGGCGGCAATTCGTCCGCCGTGGTGGATGGTGCCGCTGCGGCGCTGGTGTGCTCCGGCGCGTTTCTGCGCCGGCATTCCGGCCCGGCCCTTGCCCGGCTCGTTGCCGGCGTCGCCGTCGGCTGTGCCCCGGAGATCATGGGCATCGGACCGGCGCCGGCCATCCGCGCGCTCCTCGCGCGCACCGGGCTCGGGCTCGGCGACATTGATCGGATCGAGATCAATGAGGCGTTCGGTGCCCAGGTCCTTGCCTGCGTCCGTGAGCTTGGCCTCGACGAGGCGCGGCTCAACGTCAATGGCGGCGCCATCGCGATCGGCCATCCGCTCGGCGCTACGGGGGTGCGCCTGGCGGTGACGCTGGCGCGCGAACTGCGCCGTGCGGGGCTTCGGCGGGGCATCGCCTCGGCCTGCATCGGGGGCGGTCAGGGGATCGCGTTGCTGGTGGAAAATCCGGAGTTCCCGCGATGAAGGTTCAGCCGATGCTCGTCCATGTACGCCACGTCAGCGTCGAGTGGGGAGATTGCGATCCCGCAGGGATCGTGTTCTATCCACGTTTCTTCGCCTATTTCGATGCATCCACGGCGGCACTTTTCGCACGTGCGTCCGGGATGAAGAAGCCCGAGCTGCTCGAGCATTACGGCGTCGTCGGCTTTCCGATGGTCGATACGCGGGCGCGCTTCCTGGTGCCCTGTGCCTATGGCGACGAGGTTACGATCGAGAGCCGCGTCACCCGCTTTGGACGAACGAGCTTCGATGTCGAGCATCGGCTGCTCAAGGACCACGCGCTCTGCGTCGAGTGCACGGAAACACGGGTCTGGGTCGCCCGCGCGGCGTCCCATGCGACGGCGATCAAGCCGGTGCCGATTCCCGAGGAATTGATGGAGCGTTTCGGTGTCGATGTCCCGCGCGCGCTCAATCGGCGGCGGTGATGCGATGCAGCAGGGTGAGGAGACGATGCATATCGGCCTCGCCCACCCGGGCGATGAAACGGCCCTCGTGACGCGCCAGCGGCGCGGCGAGATCGTCGAGCAATGCCGCGCCAGCATCGGTCAGGTAGAGCGCGTGCGCCCGCCGGTCGTCCGGTGCCGGGCGCCGCTCGGCGAGACCGCGCGTTCTCAGGCTATCGAACAAGGCAACGAAATTGGCGCGCTTGATGCCGAGAGCATCGGCGATCTGCGATTGGCGTCGTCCCGGATTGTGGCGCAGCACGATGAGCACCGAGAACTGCGTCGGCCGGATATCGAATTCGGCGAAGGTGGCGTAGAAGTCCTGGAAGACGGCAAGCTGCGCACGGCGCAGCGCATAGCCGACGAGCTGAGGCAGCGGTCCGATGTCGATCGCGCCACCGTCACTCGCCGTGCAGGGCGGAGCCGACACGTCGCTCATCGCCGGTGGGATGAAGGGTTCATGGCGGCCGCAACTGTAGAGGTGAGGTCGGCCATGGCGCAAGCGCGGCGCGGGAGCGTGCTGCGAGGATGGAACGACAACAATGGAGGGGGCGCGATGAAACGGATGGGATTGCGGCGGCGCACTGGGGTCGCTTTGGCGGCTTATGCGCTGATGCTTGGCTGGACGGGCGTCACGGCCGGCATGGCTCAGACGAAGCCGATCAAGATCGGTGTGCTGAATGATCTGTCCGGTGTCTATGCCGACTATCAGGGCCAGGGCTCTGTGATTGCGGCGCAGATGGCGGTCGAGGATTTCGGGCCGGTGAATGGCGTGAATGCGCAGGTGGTCTTCGGCGATCACCAGAACAAGCCGGATATCGGGCTGGCCATCGCGCGGGCCTGGTTCGATCAGGATGGCGTCGATGTCGTCGCCGATGTGCCGAACTCCTCGATCGCTCTGGCGGTGGCTGATCTGGTGCGCCAGAAAAACAAGGTCTTCATCGGTTCAGGCGCTGGCACCGCGGCGCTCACCGGGGAGAAATGCTCGCCCAACACGGTCCATTGGACCTACGATACCTGGGAGGCTGGTCACGCGCTCGGCCGCGCGGTCGTCGCCCATGGCGGCAAGAGATGGTTCTTCTTCGTTGCCGACTACGCCTTCGGCACCGCTCTGGAGAGCAGCACGGCCGAGGCGGTGCGAGCGGCAGGCGGCACCGTCGTTGGCTCGGTGCGCCATCCGCTTGGCACCACGGACTTCTCGACCTACCTGGTCGAGGCGCAGGCGTCGGGGGCGGATGTGCTGGGGCTGGCGAACGCCGGCGACGATACCGTGACGGCGCTGAAGCAGGCGCGCGAATTCGGGCTGGCGGGGCGCATGCAGTTTGCTGGTCCGATCGTCAATATCAATGTGATCAAGCCGATCGGCCTGGCGAACGCTCAAGGCGTGCTGGCGGTGATGCCGTTCTACTGGGATCATGACGAGGGCTCGCGCGCGTTTGCGAAGCGCTTTGCCGCGCGCCATCCCCGCCACATCATGCCCAACGACATGCAGGCGGGGGTCTATGCCGGCGTACTGCACTATCTGAAGGCGGTTAAGCAGCTCGGTGCTGCCGAGGACGGCCGCGCCGTGGTGGCGGAGATGAAGGTGATCCCGACCGAGGACCCGCTGTTCGGCAAGGGTGTGATTCGCGCCGACGGCCGTACCATGCACCCGGTCTACCTCATGCAGACCAAGACGCCGGCCGAATCGCATGGGGAATGGGACATGTTCAAGCTGGTGTCGACGATCCCGGCCGAGCAGGCGTTTCGCCCGCTGGCCGAGGGTCACTGCGCGTTGGTCAAGCCGTAGCGGAGCCGTGGATCGCCTGCCAGACGCGCTCGGGCGTGGCGGGCATGTCGAGGTGGTGGACGCCGAATTCGGCCAGAGCGTCGACGACGGCGTTCATCACCGAGGGTAGCGAGCCGGCGCAGCCGGCTTCGCCGCAGCCCTTTGCGCCCAGAAGATTGGTCTTCGCTGGCACCGGGTGGCTGGAAACGAGAAAAGGCGGCGCGTCCGTGGCGCGGGCGAGCGCGTAATCCATGTAGCTCCCGGTGATCGGCTGGCCGCTCTCGTCGAAGCGCACCTCCTCGAAGAGAGCCTGGCCGATGCCCTGCAGCACGCCGCCATGGGCCTGACCGGCGACCAGCAGCGGATTGATCTGCACTCCGAAATCATTGACCATCGTGTAGGCGACGACGGCAACCTTGCCGGTTTCGGGGTCGATCTCGACCTCGCTGACATGGCAGCCATTGGGAAAAGCCGAAGGTGCGCCTTCGTGAATGTGCCGGACGTCGAGCGAGTTCGGCACGCCCTCTGGCAACGTCGCACCGCGCAGTTGGGCGGCGAGGTCGAGCACGGTGATGCGCCGGTCCGTGCCGATGATGCGGAAGTGCCCGCCCGAACCGTCGATGGCGAACTCGATGTCGGTCTCGGCCGCTTCCAGCACGTGCGCCGCCGCCTTGCGGCCCTTCTCGACGACCAGCGCGCTGGCTTCCACGATTGCCGCACCGCTGGCCATGATGGATTTGGACCCGCCGGTGCCGCCGCCGGCGATCAGCTCGTCGCTGTCGCCCTGGAGGAGCCGGATCCGCGCGAAGGGAATGCCGAGTTTTTCCACCAGCACCTGGGCGAAGGGCGAAGCATGGCCCTGGCCGTAGTCGAGGGTGCCGGTGATGATCGTCACCGTGCCGTCCGCCTCGAAGCGCAGTCCGCCCATTTCGCGGGAGGGCGGAGCGGTGACTTCCAGGTAGTGGCCGATGCCACGCCCGCGCAGGAGCCCGCGTGCGCGGCTGGCGGCACGGCGGGCAGGGAACCCATCCCAGTCTGCCGCCGCCAGCGCCTTGTCGAGAATGGTCGGGAATTCGCCGCTGTCATAGGTGGTCGCGGCCGGGGTCGCATAGGGCATCTGTTCCGGGCGGACCAGGTTGCGCCGGCGCAGCGCGAGCGGGTCGAGCCCCATCTCGCGCGCCGCGGTTTCCACCAGGCGCTCCATGTAATAATTGCCCTCGGGGCGGCCAGCGCCACGATAAGGCCCAACGGGCGTCGTGTTGGTGTAGACGCAACGCGTCTGCACCTCGACGAGATCGGTGCCGTAGACCCCGATGATGTTCTTCACTGCATTGATGCTTGGCGGTACCGTCGCGGCGTTGGTCAGATACGCGCCGACATTGCCGTAGCCGGTGACGCGGACGGCGAGGAACTTGCCGTCCGCGGCCAGCGCCAGTTCGACGACCATTTCATGGTCGCGGCCATGACTGTCGGAGAGGAAGCTGTCGGAACGGTCGTCGCGCCACTTCACCGGCCGGCCGAGGTGCCGGGCCGCGTGCAGGAGGGCGATATATTCCGGGTAGACGCCGGCCTTCATGCCGAACGAGCCGCCGACCTGTCCGGTCAGCACATGGACCTTCTCGGTCGGCACGCCGAGCGCATCCTTGAGCCCATTGCGAAGCCCGAACACGCCCTGGCAGCCGACATGGAGCGTATAGCGTTCGCTGGCCGCATCGTAGGCCCCGATCGCCGCCCGCGGCTCCATCGGACTGACCACGAGGCGCGTATTGCGCAGCGCCAGGCGGGTGACATGGGCGGCGGCGGAGAAGGCTGCGGCGATCCGGTCGCGATCGCCATACTGGTACTCATAGGCGATGTTACCCGGCGCAGCCTCGTGCAGGAGCGGTGCACCCGGCGCCGCGGCGGCGGACGCCAGCGTGACGGCATCGATCTGGTCGATGTCCAGCGCGACCGCCTCGGCGGCGTCGCGCGCCTGCTGGACGGTCTCCGCGATGACGCAGACGACCGGTTCGCCGACAAAGCGGACCCGCTCAACGGCCAGCGGGGGCTGCGGCGGCATCGGCGCGCCCTTCGGCCACGGCGCCTGCATCCCGGGTGGCAGCGCGCGCAAGCCGGCGGCGGCGAGATCCGCACCGGTCAGTACGGCGACCACACCTTGCATGGCCCGTGCAGCGCCGACATCGAGCGAGACGATGCGGCCATGCGCCACCCTGCTGCGGAGGAACACGGCGTGGGCCTGGCCGGGCAACGACAGGTCGTCGGTGTAATGGCCCTCGCCGCGGAGGAGAGTCGGGTCCTCCTTGCGCGGCACTGGCTGGCCGATGCCGAACTTCGTCAGGGAAAGATCGGTTTCGTCAAACCGTGCATCCATGGTCCGAGCGCTGCTCCCATGCTGGAACGACCCCCGATCCGATTGAGCCGCTCCGGCTCGGGCAGATCGGCGGCAAGCTGCTCCAGAGTCATATGTTTCTGGAACACGGCCGCCCGACCCGATGGGTCCACCCGGTCGCACCGTGCTCCAGCCCTCGCGGGCGACGGACAATGGCGCGACCGTGCCCGACGCACAAGCGTGCTGGCCTCACGACAGGCCAGCACGGCAGAATGCCAGCGCAGGGGAATGCCAGGGCAGGCGGACCAGGACGGGGCGCCGGTATCAGAGATGCGTCAGCGTGCAGCCGCCCTCGCCCAGCGGATGCAGCGCCTCCCCGGGTGGGGTCGTCACCTTCAAATTATAGAGATCCCAAGGCCCCGTGCTTTCGGCGGGCGTCTTCACCTGGAACAGATAGGCGGGGAAAATGCCGCGTCCGTCGGCGCGGATCGCTCCTTTGCCGAAGCAATCATCCTCGGTCGGCATCCGCTTCATGCGTTCGATCGTCGCCCGGCCGCTGCGCTTCGCCTCGGCCGGTCCCATGTCGGCGACCGCCTTCAGATAGTGCAGGGTCGCTGCGTAGGCGCTGGCATGGGCTTGGTTCGGCCAGTTGTTCGGGGTCAGCGGCAGCACCCGCTTGGTGAAGGCGCGGGTGCGCTCGTTGAGGTCCCAGTAGAAGCTCTCGGTCAGCGTCAGGCCCTGGCACATCTGGGCACCGAGCGCGTGCACATCGCTGATGAACATCAGCAATGGCGCAATGCGCATGCCCGATTGCGGCAGGCCGAACTCGTTCGCCTGCTTGATGCAGTTCACCGTATCGAGCCCGGCATTGGCCAGGCCGAGCACCTTCGCCCCCGAGGCCTGCGCCTGCTGGACGAAGGAGGAGAAATCGGTCGTGTCGGGGAACGGGTAGCGCACGCGTCCGAGCACCTTGCCGCCCGCGGCGAGCACCAGCTTGCTCGTCTGCTCCTCGAGGATATGGCCGAAGGCGTAGTCGGCGGTGATGAAGAACCAGTCCTTGCCGCCGGCCTTGACCATGGCCCCGCCCGAGGACGTGGCCAGCATGTACGTGTCGAAACTCCAGACGATGGTATTGGGCGAGCACTGGGCACCGGTCAGCGCCGTCGTCGTGGCGCTGGCGTTGAGCATCATCTTGTCCTTCTCGCGCGCGACCTGCGCGACCGCGAGCGCGACCGAGGAGGTCGGCACATCGACGATGGCGTCCACGCCCTGGTCGAACCATTGGCGGGCGATCGTGGCGCCGATGTCAGGCTTGTTCTGGTGGTCCGCCGAGAGAATCTCGACGTCGAGGTCCTTCGCCGAGGCGCCGAAATCCACCAGCGCCTGCTTGGTGCAGACCACGGAGGTCAGACCGGTCGTGTCCCGGTAGGTGCCCGACAGGTCATTGAGCACGCCGATGCGGATTTTCGGCCGGGCCTGCGCCCGAGCGCGTGCGGCGGGCAGCGCAGCGGCGGCGGCGGTGCCGAGCAACAGCCGGCGTGACAGGGTCATGTCGCTTCCTCCTCCAAGGTTTCTTGCCGCCAGGTCCCGTCCGGCCAGCCGGAGCGTGAGACGACGGAGCCCGGTGCGTATCACGCCGGCGCCGGGTCGCGCCAGAATGCCGTCACCAGGGCCAGCGTCATGGCCTGGACGATCAGCACCAGGGCGACGCAGCCGGGCCAGCCGGCGAGGTGCCACAGCCCGGCCGGCGCCACGCCGCCGAGGCTGCCGCCAACATAATAGAAGGTGACGTAGAGCCCGACGGCGGTCGAGCGAGCGCGTAACGCCGCCGCGCCGACATAGGAGATCGCCAGCACCTGCTCGATGAACATGCCGCCGATCGCCAAGCCGAGGCCGGCGACGATGGCGCCGATGCCATGGGCCAGGGTGAGCGCCATTCCGCTCATGCCGATGGCGGCGGCGAGCGCGAACGTGCCGCGGCGGCCGATCCTTACCGCAAGCCGTGTGGCCACCGGTGTCGAGATGATGGCCAGCAGATAGACCGCGAACAGATTGCCCAGCGCTGCCGGACCGAACAGGTAGGGCGGAGCGGCGAGGAGGAAATTGGCATAGGTGAAGGCCGCGACGATCGAGAACAGCACGGCGAACCCGGCCGCGTAGGTGGCGATGAGCTGGCGGTTGGCGAGATGCGCCCGCAGGCTCTCGAGCGCGGCGCCGAGCCCGCGCTGGGCGACGAAATTCTGCTCGCGCGGCAGGATCAGCCCGACCACTGCTGCCGCAAGCGCCGTCAGCACCGCGATCACCACGAAGCCCGCCCGCCAGCCGGCGAGCGCTGCGACATGGCCGAGGATGAACCGCCCGGCGAAGCCGCCGACGATGGTGCCGACGGAGTAGGTGCCGGCGAGCCGGATGCCCTCGGCCTCGCGTGCCTCGTCGCCGATATAGGCAACGGTGACGGCGAAGATGAAGGGCAGGGCGAGTCCCTGAAGGAAGCGCAGCAGCACCATGGTGGTGAAGTCTGGCGTCAAGGCGAGGAGCGCGGTCGGAATGGCGAGCAGCCAGGCGGCCACGGTAATGAGCCCCTTGCGCCCGAGACGGTCCGAGATCGAGCCGACGAACGGCGCGATCAGCGCCACCGCGAACAGCGGCGCGGTGACGGTGAGGCCGGTGCGCGGCAGCGGCACGGCGAATTCGCGCGCCAGCAGCGGCAGTACCGCCTGCGTGGCATAGAGATTGACGAAGGTGGCGAAGCCGGCGGCGACGACGCCGATGCCGCGCGCCGCAGCCCCCGGCCTCACCGGAACACGATCCGACGCGAGAGCGTGAAATTCAGCCCCATTCCGGCGACGGCGCCTGCCGCGACGGCGAGCACCGGGGCCTCGCGGGCCAGCGCGAAGCCGGCGATCAAGCCGGCATAGGCGCCGCGATTGAGGACGAAGCCGGTGGCGTTGACGGCGAGGAAGCGAAGCCATTGCCGGTGCGGGCGATGACGCGGCGCGGCGCGGAACGTCCAGGCCCGATTGAGGGCCCAGTTGGCGCTCGCGGCGACGACATAGGCGACGGCCCCCGCACCATACAGGCCGAGGCGGCCGCGGAGCGCATAGACGGTCGCGGTATCGACCAGGAAGCCGCCGACCCCAACGGTGCCGAAACGCAGGAACTGGGCGAGCAGGGTCAGCCGCGCGACGGTGGCCAGGCGGCGCGCCGGGGCGGGCAGGCCGGCGGCGAGACGGCTGAGCATCGCGTCCATGCCCCCGCAATACCGGGCTCCGCCGGCCCGGGCAATGTGCCCCGGCTTGAAGCCGCCCCGCGAGGCTGCCATCGTCGGGGCGGGAGCACTTCACAGCTTTCGTCACCCATCCTGTCGTCACCGATCGGGGGATCCATGCAGCGACGCACCCTGCTCAGGGCCGGTCTGGCCGCCACGGCAGCCTTGGCTGTGCCACCGTTGGCCAGCCCGGCGCTCGCCGCTTCCGCCGCGTCGAGGGTGCTGCGTTTCATCCCGCAGGCCGATCTCGCGGTGCTGGATCCGGTCTGGACCACGGCCTATGTCACCCGCAACCATGCCCTGATGGTCTTCGACACACTGTTCGGCATCGACGCGCAATACCAGCCGCAGCTGCAGATGCTGGAGAGCGCCGCCACAGAGAACAACGAGCGCACCTGGCGGCTGGTGCTCCGCCCGGGTCTGAAATTCCACGACGGGACGGCGGTGCTGGCGCGCGACTGCGTCGCGAGCATCGGGCGCTGGGGCAAGCGCGACGCGTTCGGCCAGGCACTGCTCAGCGCCACCGACGAGCTCGCCGCTGCCGACGACCGGACCATCGTCTTCCGCCTCAAGCGGCCCTTCCCGCTGCTGCCCGCCGCCCTCGGCAAGGCCGCATCCTCGATCGCCGCGATCATGCCCGAACGGCTGGCAGCGACCGACCCGTTCAAGCAGGTGACCGAAATGGTCGGCAGCGGACCCTACCGCTTCAAGGCCGACGAGCGCGTGCCCGGTGCGCGCGTGGTCTATGAGCGCTTCGCCGACTATGTGCCGCGCGCAGACGGCACCGCCGAGTGGATAGCCGGCCCCAAGCGTGCATTTTTCGACCGCGTCGAGTGGACGGTGATCCCGGATGCCGCGACCGCGGCGGCGGCGATGCAGAATGGCGAGGCCGACTGGTGGGAGCAGCCGACCTTCGACCTGCTGCCGCTGCTCAAGGGTGACCGCCATCTGGTGCTGGAACAGCTCGACCCGACCGGCACGCCGGCGATGATGCGGATGAACCAGCTCTTCCCGCCCTTCGATAATCCCGCCATCCGCCGTGCCTTGTTCGGCGCCGTCGACCAGGGCGAATTCATGACCGCGGTGGCCGGGACCGACCCCACATACTGGCGCGCCAATGTCGGCTTCTTCCCCCCGGGCTCGCCCATGGCCAGCTCCGTTGGCATGGAGGTCTTCGCCGGGCCGCGGGATACCGAGACGGTGAAGAAGGAAATTGTCGCCGCGGGCTACAAGGGCGAGCGCGTCGTGCTGATGATCGCCACCGATTTCCCGGTGCTGCAGGCCATGGGCAATGTCGGTGCCGACCTGCTCAAGCGCTGCGGCTTCAATCTGGACGTGCAGGCGACCGACTGGGGCACCGTCGTGCAGCGGCGGGCGAAGAAGGACCCGCCGGACAAGGGCGGCTGGTCGGTGTTCTTCACCGCCTGGTCGGGGCTCGACCAGTTCAATCCGGCGGGCCATGTCGGGCTGCGCGGCAACGGCCTCAATGCCTGGTTCGGCTGGCCCAACGCGCCGCGGCTGGAGGCGCTGCGCGAGGATTGGTTCGCCGCCAGCACCCCGAGCCTGCAGAAAAAAATCTGCGAGGAGATTCAGCGGCAGGCGTTCACCGACGTTCCCTACATCCCGATCGGCGAATATCTGCAGCCGACGGTTCGCCGGGACTCGCTGAGCGGCATGCTCAAAGGTGTGCCGCTGTTCTGGAACGTGCATCGGTCCTGAAGCGCGTGGCACATAGTTTGCTTTACACCGTCATGTGGCCTGATCCTGGAGAGTTTGAATGCAGCGGCGTGATCTACTGAAGGCAGCCGCGGGCGCCGGAATTCTGGCCGCGCCGCGTCTGGCGGGCGCTGCCGGGGCCCGGGTCCTGCGCTTCGTGCCGCAAGCCAATTTTGCCAATCTCGACCCGGTGTGGGGCACGCAATACGTCGTTCGCAACGCCTCTCTGCTGGTCTGGGATACGCTCTACGGGCTCGACAGCGGGCTGGTGCCGCGGCCGCAGATGTGCGAGGGCCATGAGCGCTCCGATGATGGGCTGAGCTGGGATTTCCGCCTGCGCGCGGGGCTGCGCTTCCACGACGGCGAGCCGGTGCGCGCGCGCGACGTCGTCGCCAGCCTCAATCGCTGGATGGCGCGCGATGCGATGGGGCAGGTGCTGAAGGCGCGCCTCGATGCGCTGGAAGCGGTCGATGACGTCCGCTTTCGCTTCCGTCTGCGCGCGCCATTTCCCAAGCTGCTGTTGGCGCTGGCCAAGCCGATGCCCAATCTCGCCGCGATCATGCCCGAGCGGGTGGCCGCGACCGATCCGTTCAAGCAGATCGGCGATTATATCGGGTCCGGGCCGATGGTCTTCCGCCGCGACGAATGGGTGCCCGGTTCGCGCGTCGTCTTTGCCCGTTTCGATGGCTATGTGCCGCGTTCGGAGCCGTCCGACTGGCTCGCCGGTGGGAAGAGGATGCTCGTCGACCGGGTCGAATGGCAGATCATCCCCGATCCCGGCACCGCCGCGGCGGCGCTGCAGAATGGCGAGATCGACTGGTGGGAGACGCCGATCCCGGACCTCGTCCCACTGCTGCGTCAGAGCCCCGGCGTGCGTGTGGATATTGCCGATCCGCTGGGCAATGTCGGTCTGCTCCGCTTCAATCATCTCTACCCGCCATTCAACGATGTGCGCGCGCGCCAGGCGGTGGCGATGGTGATGAACCAAGCCGACGAGATGCACGCGGTCGTTGGCAGCGATGATGCGCTGTGGCGGCCGATGCCGAGCGTGTTCACGCCGGGGACGCCACTCTACACCGAGGCCGGCGGCGAGATCCTCAAAGGGCCGCGGGACTACACCGCGGCCAAGGCCCGGCTCGCCGCCTCCGGCTACAATGGCGAGAAAGTCGTGATGCTGGTCGCTACCGATCTCGCCATCACCAAGGGGCAGAGCGATGTCACCGCGGATATCCTGACCCGGCTGGGGATGAACGTGGATTATGTCGCCACCGACTGGGGAACGGTGGGGGCGCGTCGCGCCAAGCAGGATCCGCCAGCCAAGGGTGGGTGGAACATCTTCCACACCTGGCTCGCCGGGCTCGACTGCGCGCTGCCCGCGACCAACATCGCGCTGCGCACGAACGGGCCAAAGGCGTGGTTCGGCTGGCCGAGTTCGGAGGAAATCCAAGGCCTGATCACGCGCTGGTACGATGCGCCGGATGCCCGCGTCGAACACGACGTGGCCGCGGCGCTCAACCGCGCGGCGCTCGATTTCCTGCCCTATGTTCCGACCGGGTTCTTCCTCGGCTATCAGGCGTGGCGTGCGGATCTCACCGGCATCGTGAAGGCGCCCTTCCCGGTGTTCTGGGGCGTGGGTCGGGGCTGAACGGGTGCTCGGCTACATTGTCCGCCGCGTGCTTGCGACTATCCCGGTGATGGGGGTGGTGGCCCTGTTCGTGTTCTCGCTGCTCTATCTCGCGCCAGGTGACCCGGCGGCGATCATCGCCGGTGATCAGGCGAGCCCCGAGCAGATCGCGCTGATCCGCGCCTCGCTGGGGCTCGATCGGCCGTTCCTCGTCCGCTTCGGCGAATGGGCCTGGCGCATCGCACACGGCGATCTCGGCACCTCGATCTTCACCAATCTGCCCGTGGGGCACATGATCGCCCAGCGCATCGAGCCGACGCTGTCGCTGATGCTGCTCACGCTCGTCGTCTCGCTCCTGATCGCGGTGCCGCTCGGCGTGCTTGCTGCCGCGCGGCAGGGCAGCCTGGTGGATCGGGGGGTGATGCTGTTCGCGGTGCTCGGCTTCTCCACCCCGGTCTTTGTCATCGGCTATGTGCTCGCCTACGTCTTCGCCCTGCGTCTCGACTGGTTCCCGGTCCAGGGCTACGTGCCGCTCGCGGGCGGGTTCTGGCCGTTTCTACGCGCGCTGATCCTGCCGGCGGCGACGTTGGGGGGCATCTACATCGCGCTCATCGCGCGCATCACGCGGGCGAGTATGCTGGAAGTGCTGTCGCAGGATTATATCCGTACCGCGCGCGCCAAAGGGCTCGGGCGGGGTGCGGTGCTGTTTGTCCATGCGCTGAAGAATGCGGCGGTGCCGATCGTCACCGTCGTCGGGCTTGGCGTGGCGCTGCTGATCGGCGGCGCGGTGGTGACCGAGAGCGTCTTCGCCATCCCCGGATTAGGCCGGCTGACGGTGGATGCGATCCTGCGGCGCGACTATCCGGTGATCCAGGGCGTCGTGCTGCTGTTCAGTTTCGCCTACGTGGTGATCAACCTGCTGGTCGATCTGTTATACACCGTGTTTGATCCGAGGATCCGCTATTGAGCGCGCGGCTGCTGGGCGATGCGGGCGAGGTGCCGGCGGAGGCGCTGGCCGAGCTGCTGTCTCCGCCACGCCGACGCGGCGCGGTTCGCGGTTTCATCCATCGCCATCCCGGGATCGCCGCCGGCGGCGCGCTGGTCGCGGTCATGATCGCGATTGCGGTGCTCGCACCGGTGCTCGGCACCGTCGATCCCACAGCGCTCGCCCCGGCGCGGCGCTTGCGTCCACCCTCGGCGATGTACTGGTTCGGCACCGACATGCTCGGGCGGGACGTGTATTCGCGGGTGATCTACGGCGCGCGGGTCTCGCTGGTCGTTGGATTCGCGGTCGCTGTACTGGCCTCGCTCCTCGGCACCGCCATCGGCCTGGCCGGTGGGTTCCTGCGCTGGCTGGACGCGTTGCTGATGCGGGTGATGGATGGGCTGATGTCGATTCCCTCCATCCTGCTGGCGATCGCGCTGATGGCGCTGACCCGCGGCTCGGTGCGCAACGTCGTCATCGCCATCACCATCGCCGAGGTGCCGCGCGTTGCCCGTCTGGTGCGCGGGGTGGTGCTGGGGCTGCGTGAGTTGCCCTATGTCGAGGCGGCGGTCGCCGCGGGGACGCGCTCGCCGATGATCATCCTGCGCCACATTCTGCCCAACACGTTGGCCCCGCTCAGCGTGCAGGCGACCTATATCTGTGCCTCGGCGATGATCACCGAGGCGATCCTCTCCTTCATCGGCGCCGGAACGCCGCCGATCATTCCGTCCTGGGGCAATATCATGGCGGAGGGTCGGGCGCTCTGGCAGGTGAAGCCCTACCTCGTGTTCTTTCCCGCCGCCTTTCTCTCGGTCACGGTGCTGGCGGTGAACCTGCTCGGCGACGGGCTGCGCGACGCGCTCGATCCGCGCCTGGCGCGGAAGCTGTAGTCGTCTGATGCCAGCGCACGGATCCCGGCTGCTCGAGGTCGAGCGTCTGCAGGTGCATTTCGGCACGCCGGCCGGCGTGGTGCGCGCGGTGCAGGGCCTTTCCTTCGCCGTCGAGGCCGGCGAGACGGTGGCGTTGGTCGGGGAGAGCGGCTGCGGCAAATCGGTCACCGCGCTCTCCCTGCTGCGGCTGATTCCGGACCCGCCGGGACGGATCGGTGGCGCCATCCGCTTCGGCGGGCGGGATCTGCTGGCGCTGCCCGAGGGCGAGATGCGCCGGCTGCGCGGCGGCGAGATCGGGATGATTTTTCAGGAGCCGATGACCTCGCTCAACCCGGTGCTCACCGTCGGCCGGCAGATCGGCGAGACGGTGCGGCTGCATCAGGGACTTGGCTCCCGTGCGGCGCTGGCGCGGGCGGCGGAGATGCTGACCCTCGTCGGCATTCCGGCGCCGGAGCGGCGCGTGCATGACTACCCTCACCAGCTTTCGGGCGGCATGCGCCAGCGGGTGATGATCGCGCTCGCGCTCGCCTGCAATCCCAAGCTGCTGATCGCCGACGAGCCGACGACGGCGCTCGACGTGACGATCCAGGCGCAGATCCTGGATCTGATGCGCGGGCTGAAGACCCGGCTGGGCTCGGCGATCCTGCTCATCACCCACGATCTCGGAGTGGTTGCCGAAATGGCCCAGCGGGTGGTGGTGATGTATGCCGGCCGCAAGGTGGAGGAGGCGCCGGTGGCGGCGCTCTTCGCCGCGCCGCTGCACCCCTACACGCGCGGCCTGCTCGGCGCGCTGCCGCGGCTCGGCGCGACGCTTTCGGGGCGGCGGGAGCGGCTGGCGGAGATTCCCGGCCAGGTGCCGAGCCTGATCGCGCCGCAGCCTGGCTGCGCCTTCGCCCCGCGCTGCCCGATCGCGACCGAGCTTTGCCGCCGCGTTGCACCGGGGGTACGTGAACTCCAGGCGGGCCATGCCGTCGCCTGCCACCACGCGGCGGCCCCGGCATGACGGCCCCGATGACCGCGCCGCTGCTCGACGTTCAGGATCTGCGCAAGGAATTCCTGGTGCGGGCCGGACGGTTCGGCTTCGGTCACGCGGCGCTGGCTGCGGTCGATGGCGTCAGCTTTACTGTCTCCCGCGGCGAAACGCTCTCCCTCGTCGGCGAGAGTGGCTGCGGCAAATCGACCGTCGGGCGGGCGATCCTGCGCCTCATCACGCCGACCGCGGGCGAGATCCGGCTCGATGGGCAGCGAATCGACGATCTGCCCGAGCATCGGCTGCGCCCGTTGCGCCGGCGCATCCAGGTGGTGTTCCAGGACCCGTTCTCGAGCCTTAATCCCCGCCTGACGGTCGGCGAGATCCTGGCCGAGCCGCTGCGCAATTTCGGCCTCGTCCACGGCAGGGCGGCGCGGGCCGAGCGCCTCGGGCAGCTGGCTGATGCGGTTGGCCTGGCGCGTGAGGCGCTGGGGCGCCGGCCGCACGAATTCTCCGGCGGCCAGCGCCAGCGTATCGGCATCGCGCGCGCGCTCGCCACCGAGCCCGAGCTGATCGTCTGCGACGAGGCGGTTTCGGCGCTCGATGTCTCGGTGAAGGCGCAAATCATCAACCTGCTCGCCGATCTGCAGGACCGGCTCGGCCTCGCCTTGCTGTTCATCAGCCACGACCTCGCCGTGGTCGAGCATCTGACGCATCGCGTGGCGGTGATGTATCTTGGGCGCATCGTCGAAACTGCGCCGCGCGCGGCCCTTTTCGCCGCACCGCACCATCCCTATACGCGGGCGCTGCTGTCCTCGGTGCCGGTGCCGGATCCGACGGCGACCCGCCGGCGCATCGTCCTTGGCGGCGATGTGCCGAGCCCGCTCGCGCCGCCATCGGGGTGCCGGTTCCACACGCGCTGCCCGTTTGCCGTCGAGCGCTGCCGCGTGGAGGCGCCGGCGCTGCGGCTGGTCGGCGAGGGGCATGGCTCGGCGTGCCATTTTGATATCGCTCCGCCCCGGGGCTGACCGGCCGGCTTGACCGCGACGGGCATCCCTCGCCACAGTGGGCCCGAAATCCGTGCTCGGGCGGACGATGGCCGCGTGCGCCGGGCGTGCGAGGCTTCTGGAAAGGGAGAGACGATGCCTCAAGTGACATTGACGGTGAACGGCAAGCGTCACACCGTGGCGGTCGAGGGCCGCACCCTGCTGGTGGAGGTGCTGCGCGAGAAGCTGGGTCTGACCGGGACCCACATCGGCTGCGATACCAGCCAGTGTGGCGCGTGCGTCGTGCACGTCAACGGCGACTCGGTGAAGTCCTGCACCATGCTGGCGCTGCAGGCCGAGGGCGCCGAGGTAACGACCATCGAGGGCCTGGCGAAGCCGGACGGCACGCTGCACCCGATGCAGGAGATGTTCCGCGAGCATCATGCGTTGCAGTGCGGCTATTGCACGCCGGGCATGGTGATGAGCGCGATCGACCTCGTGGCCAAGCATCCGGAGGGGCTGACGGAGCGGGAAATCCGCGAAGGGCTGGACGGCAATCTCTGCCGCTGCACCGGCTACCACAACATCGTCAAGGCGGTGGCGGCGGCCTGGCCGCTGATGCACCAAAAGGCCATGCCGGCCGCGGCGGAATAGGTCCGCCGCTTCGCCCGGGCTGACGAGCGCACCGAAAGAGTTAGCGCACAGCAAGATAGGCGCACAGAACGAGGCCGGCGCCAGACGTCGGCCGATCAGGGAGATCGACGATGGGTTTCGAGGGCATCGGCGCCGCCGTGAAGCGCAAGGAAGACGGGCGCTTTCTTGCCGGGCGCGGCAATTACGTGGACGACATCAATCGCCCCGGACAGGTCTATGCCTATTTCAAGCGCTCTGATCGGCCCCATGCGCGCATCCTTCGTATCGATACCGCGGCCGCCGCGGCGGCCGCGGGGGTCGTCGCCGTCTATACCGGGGCCGATTTCGCCGCCGACGGCATCGGCGGCCTGCCGTGCGGGTGGCAGATCCACAACAAGGACGGCTCGCCGATGGCCGAGCCGCCGCATCCGGTGCTGGCGCAGGGCAAAGTCCGCCATGTCGGCGACCCGGTCGTCGCCGTGCTGGCGGAGACCCGCCAGCAGGCGAAGGATGCCGCCGAGCTGATCGAGATCGACTACGAGGACCTGCCCGGAACGGCTTCGGTGCTGGACGCGCTCAAGCCCGGCGCTGCCGTGGTGCACGACGAAGCGCCGGGAAATCTCTGCTATGACTGGCAGATCGGCGACAAGGCGGCGGTGGACGCCGCCTTCGCGGGCGCGGCGCGGGTGGTCAGGCTCGACCTCACCAACAACCGCCTGGTGCCGAATGCGATGGAGCCGCGCGCCGCGATCGGGGAGTGCGACGTCGCCGGCAACTACACGCTCTACACCACGAGCCAGAATCCCCACGTGATTCGGCTGCTGATGGGCGCGTTCGTGCTGCATATCCCGGAGCATCAGCTCCGCGTCGTGGCGCCCGACGTCGGCGGCGGGTTCGGGTCGAAAATCTATCACTATGCCGAGGAGGCCCTCGTCACCTGGGCCGCCGGCAAGCTCAAGCGGCCGGTGAAATGGACCGCCGAACGCTCCGAGAGCTTCATGTCGGATGCGCATGGCCGCGACCATGTCAGCACCGCCGAGATGGCCCTCGACGCCGAGGGGCATTTCCTGGCGCTCAGGGTCAGCACGCTGGCCAACATGGGGGCCTATCTCTCGACCTTCGCCCCGGCTGTGCCGACGTATCTCTACGCCACGCTGCTCGCCGGCGTTTACAAGACTCCGGTGATCTATGCCGAAGTGAAGGCGGTATTCACCAACACCGTGCCGGTGGACGCCTATCGCGGCGCTGGGCGGCCGGAGGCGACGTTCCTGCTCGAGCGTCTGGTCGATGCCATCGCCCACGACACCGGCATCGATCGGATCGAACTCCGGCGCAGGAATTTCATCCCGGCCAATGCCTTCCCGTACCAGACCCCGGTTGCCCTCCAATATGACAGCGGCGATTACGAGACCACGCTCGCTGCGGCGCTGAAAGCGGCCGACTATGCCGGCTTCCCGGCGCGCCGACAGGCGGCGGCGGCGCAGGGCAAGCTGCGCGGGATCGGCATTTCGACCTATCTCGAAGCCTGTGGCATCGCGCCCTCGGCGGTCGCCGGCGCGCTCGGCGCCCGTGCCGGCCTCTACGAGGTCGCCAATGTGCGGGTGAACCCGACCGGCAGCATCACCGTGTTCACCGGCACGCACAGCCATGGTCAGGGCCACGAGACGACGTTCGCCCAGGTCGTCGCCGATCAGCTCGGTGTGCCGGTGTCGCAGGTGGACGTGGTGCACGGCGATACCGCGCGCATTCCGTTCGGCATGGGCACCTACGGCAGCCGCTCGATCGCGGTCGGTGGTTCGGCGCTGGTCAAGGCGATGGACAAGATCGTCGCCAAGGGCAAACGCATCGCCGCCCATCTCCTGGAAGCCTCGGTCGACGACATCGAGTTCAAGGACGGCAAATTCTCCGTCGCCGGAACCGATAAATCCAAGACGTTCGGCGAGATCGCGCTGACCGCCTATGTCCCGCACAACTACCCGATCGAGGAGCTGGAGCCGGGCCTCGATGAGACGGCGTTCTACGACCCGAAGAACTTCACCTTCCCCGGCGGCTGCCATGTCGCCGAGGTCGAGATCGATCGCGAGACTGGCGTGGTCCGCGTCGTGAACTTCACCGCCGTGGACGATATCGGCCGCGTCATCAACCCGATGATCGTCGAGGGCCAGGTACATGGCGGAGTGGCTCAGGGGATCGGCCAGGCGCTGCTCGAACAGGCCGGCTACGATGCAGGCGGGCAGATCGTCTCCGGCTCCTTCATGGACTACACCATGCCGCGGGCGGACAACATCCCGAACATCCATGTCGGAACGGAGAGCACGCTCTGCACCCATAACCCGCTCGGGGTGAAGGGGGTGGGCGAGGTCGGCGCCATCGGCAGCCCGCCGGCGGTCATCAACGCCATCGTCAACGCGCTCGACGCATACGGCGTCCGCCATCTCGACATGCCGGCGACATCACAGAAAATCTGGTCGATCCTGCAGGCCGGCGCGCCTCGCATGGCCGCGGAATAACGGAGCAGCACGATGTATGATTTCACCTATCACCGTCCGACGAGCGTTGCCGATGCGGTCGCGCTGCTCGGCTCCGACGTCGACGCCAAGGCGCTCGCCGGCGGACAGACCTTCATCCCGGTGCTGAAGCAGCGGCTGAACAAGCCCTCGAAGGTGGTCGATCTCGCCGGACTCGGCTTGGCTGGCATCAGCCTGTCCGGCAATGCGCTGGTGATCGGCGCGACGACCCGTCACGCCGCGGTGGCGGGTTCGGCCGATGTGCGCCGTGCCATCCCGGGCCTCGCCGCGCTTGCCGGCGGCATCGGCGACAACCAGGTGCGCCATCGCGGCACTATCGGCGGCTCGCTGGCCAACAACGATCCGGCCGCCTGCTATCCCTCGGCCGTCCTCGCGCTCGGCGCCACGATCATCACCAACAAGCGGCGTATCGCGGCGGACGATTTCTTCCAGGGTATGTTCAGCACAGCGCTGGAGCCTGGGGAGATCATCACCTCGGTCTCGTTCCCGCTGCCCGTGGAGAAATCCGCCTATGCCAAATTCAACCAGCCGGCCTCGCGTTTTGCGCTGGTTGGCGTGTTCGTTGCCAAGGGGGTGGCCGGGGTCCGCGTCGCGGTGACGGGCGCGGGTCAAAACGGCGTGTTCCGCCAGACGGCGATGGAGGCGGCGCTGACCGCATCCTGGTCGCCCGACGCGGTGGCGGCGATCAAGACCTCGGCTGCCGATCTCAACGGCGACATCCATGGCAGCGCCGAATATCGCGCGCACCTCATCACCGTGATGGCGAAGCGGGCGATCGCCGCAGCCGGCTGAGCTGACGGGCTGTGTCCTGGCGAACGAGCTCTTTGCGCGGGGCGCGAGGGGCTCGTTCAGCTGCTTTATCCGAGCCCGGCCATGCGCCGAGGCCGCTGACCGGACTGCTGGGGCCCGGTCTGGTGAGCGGAGCGGCGGACGACGATCCGTCCGGGATCGCCACCTATTCCCAGGCAGGAGCGGCACTTGGCTACCAGGCCGCCTGGATGCTGCCCCTCTGTTACCCACTGATGGCCGCGAGCCAGGAGATCAGTGCGCGGATCGGCCGCGCCGCCGGGATCGGCCTGGTTGGTGCGATCACGCGCCACACGCCGCGCCCGTTCGGTCTCGCCATCGCGCTCGGCGTGGCGGTGGCGAACATCGCCAATCTCGGTGCCGACCTCGCCGCCATGGCGGACGCGGTCCACCTGCTGATCGGTGGCCCGCAGCTCCTGTACGCCCCCGCCTTCGCGGTGCTCTGCGCGGGTCTGCTGCTGCGGTTGCGCTATCGCCGCTATGTGCGGGCCGTCAAATGGACCGCGCTGGCGCTCGTTCTCTATCTGATTGTGCCCGCGTGGCTCGCGATTCCCTGGGTGACGGTGCTGCGCGCCAGTCTCCTGCCCTCGCTGCCGGGGACCTCGGCCGCGGTCGGCATTCTGGTCGCGGTTCTCGGCACCTCCATCAGCCCCTATCTGCTGGTCTGGCAGTCCTCGCTCGAGGCGGACCGGGCGCGCCTGCTGCCCGCGTTGGCGGGGTGGGCGGCGGAGGGACGCCGGATACGGCTCGACAGCTGGGCTGGCATGGCGGTCGCCGCCGTGGTCGGCTACGCCGTTGTGCTCACCTGCGCCGCGACGCTGCACCCGGCGGGGATCACCACGATCGCGTCCTCGGCCGACGCCGCGGCGGCGCTGCGCCCGGTGGCCGGCGATCTCGCCGGGCTCGCCTTCGCCCTTGGCATCATCGGCACGGGGCTGTTGGCGGTGCCGATGCTGGCCGGGTCTGCCGCCTTCGCGCTGGCCGAGGCGCGCGGCTGGCCTGCCGGCCTGGCCCACGCGCCGTCCGAGGCGCCCGGCTTCTATGCGGCGATCGTGATCGCGACGGCGCTCGGCGCCGCGCTGGTTGCGCTCGGCGTCAACCCGATCCGCGCCCTGCTCCTCAGTGCCCTCCTCAACGGGGTGGTCTCGGTGCCGGTGCTGGTGGCGATGATGCGTATCGCTTCGCGCAAGGCGGTGATGGGCGCGCTTGCGCTCACGCCGGGACTTGCTGCGCTCGGTTGGCTGACCACGCTGGTGATGGCGGCCGGTGCCGCGGCGCTTCTCATCACCCTGCTCCAGGGCGCCTGAGCCGATGCGCCGGGCGGCGGAGCATGCTATGGCGCCGGGCATGAGACCGCGTCGCATCCTGTTCATCACCTCGAGCCGGATCGGCGACGCCGTGCTCTCGACCGGGCTCCTCGACCATCTCCTGCGCACCGAGCCGGAGGCGCGTTTCACCATCGTCTGCGGCCTCGTCGCCGAGGGTGTGTTCGCCCGGATGCCACGATGCGAGCGGGTCATCGCCATGGACAAGCGGCGCGGCGGCCTGCACTGGCTCGATCTGTGGCGGATGACGGCGACGACCTGGTGGGACCTCGTGGTCGACATTCGCGGCTCGGCGCTCGCATGGCTGCTGCGGACGCGGCGGCGGGCGGTGATGCGGCCGAGGACGGGGCACAAGACGGCTCAGCTCGCGGCTATCCTGAATCTCGACCCGCCGCCCTTGCCGGTCGCCTGGACTGCGCCCGCCGATCGCGCGCGCGCGCAGGTGCTGCTTGGCCCCGCGGGCGGGCCGGTGATCGCGTTGGCGCCGACCGCGAACTGGGCGGAGAAGGTCTGGCCGGCAGAGCGCTTCGCCGCGCTCTACGAACGTCTCGCCGCCGGGCCGCTGGCCGGTGCCCGTGCCGCGATTCTTGGCGGCCCTGGCGAGGTGGAGCGGGCGATGGCGGCGCCGCTGCTCGAACGGCTGCCGGACGCGATCGACCTCGTCGGTCGGCTGAGCCTGGCCGAGGCGGCGGCCTGTCTGCAGCGATCGGTGCTGTTCGTCGGCAACGATTCCGGGCTGATGCACCTCGCCGCCGCCGCAGGGGCGCCGACCCTCGGCCTGTTCGGCCCGACGCCGGCGGACCAGTACGCCCCGGCAGGCCGATGCACCTCCATCGCGCAGGCGCGCACCGGCCGCATGGTGGATCTGTCCGTCGAAATGGTGCTGGCGGAAGCGGAGCGTCTGGTCATGGCGGCGGCGGCGGCATGAGGATCGCCCAGGTGATGGCCGGCGCGCCGTCCGGCGGTGCCGAGCTCTTCTTCGAGCGCCTGAGCATCGCACTGCACCAGGCGGGCGAGACCGTGTTGCCGGTGATCCGAACCGAGCCGGCGCGCGCGGCGCGACTGCGCGAGGCCGGTCTCGCGCCCGAGAGCCTGGCCTTTGGCGGCCGGCTCGATGTCATGACCCGTCCACGGCTGGGAAGGCTCCTGCGCGCCTTCGCGCCCGACGTCGCGGTGAGCTGGATGAGCCGTGCCACCTGGCACATGCCGCGCGGCAAATTCGTCCATGTCGCCCGGCTCGGCGGCTACTACCCGATGAAATATTACCGCCACGCGGACCACCTGGTCGGTAACACGGAGGGGATCGTCGCCTGGCTGCGGGCGAACGGTTGGCCGGCGGAGCGAACGCACCATCTGCCGAATTTCGTCACCGACTTCGCCGCGACAGCCCCGGCCGAGGCGTTCGCGCATGGCGAGCCGGCGCTGCTCGCGCTTGGGCGGTTACATCGCGACAAGGCGTTCGACGTGCTGATCCGTGCCCTGGCCCTGGTTCCGCGGGCGCGATTGGTGATCGCGGGCGCCGGGCCGGAGGGGGAGGCGCTGGCGGCGATCGCTCGTGCGGAAGGCGTCGCCGGGCGGGTCCATTTCGTCGGTTGGCGCCAGGATGTCGGAGCGCTGCTCAAGGCGGCGGACGTCTTCGTCTGCTCCTCGCGCGTGGAGCCGCTCGGAAATGTGGTGCTGGAGGCGTGGTCGGCTGGGTGCGCGGTGGTGGCGGCCGATGCCGACGGGCCGCGGGAACTGATTCGCCCGGGAATCGATGGCCTCGTCTGCCCACGCGAGGACGCCGCCGCTCTGGCCGAGGCGATCCGCTCGGTGCTTGACGACGTCACCCTGGCCCGGCGCATGGCCGCGGCGGGGCGGGCACGCTTCGCCGCCGAATTCGCGGCCGCCCCGGTGCTGGCACAGTGGCGGCGCTTCCTTGCGGATGTCGCGGCGAGACGTTGACGGCGCCGCGGGGATCGTCCTAACACCATGTCCATCGGGCGGCGGGCGTAGCTCAGTTGGTAGAGCGCCAGGTTGTGGTCTTGGATGTCGTGGGTTCGAATCCCATCGCTCGCCCCAATTCCTCTTTATGTTTTGCGGGATCGGCGCCGGGCATTTGCAATGCTGCCGGGGGCGCCAAGAGCGATCGGGTCCGTCCCCGTGACAAGACCGACAGACGAACCTTTGCCAGCGGTGGTGGTGAAGACGCGGGCCGACTGGGTTTTGGGCGCGGCTGGTCCCGCCCAGAGGCAAGGCCAACGGCCGAAGCGTCGTTGGAAGCACGCGGCTATTGCCTCGAATTCACTGCCGGGTTAGAGAAATGCCATCGATCGAGGGGGAAACGGTTTGCACGTGCTCGGGATTGTGCTGGGGTTTGATTGCTCCCATGGCACCGCGGAGAGGGGCACGGCTGTTCCGGTGACAACTCGGTGAGGCCCAGAGACCTGCAGTGACTCGCGGGCGCGCGATTTCTGGCTGTTGGCCGGTCGTGCTCGTGTGGACCCTGCGCAGGGTGGGGTGGTTGAGGAAACGGTGCCTGGGAATGGTTCCGGGCCGGAATGGAGGAAGACGCATGCGGGTGAAGTCCAGATTCATCGCTTTCTCGGCGGCGCTGGTCGCCGGAACGATGCTGGGTTCGGTCGCGAGCATGGCGCAGGCGGTTGACGCCAAGCGGCTGGAAGCAGCCGACCATGACTCGAAGGACTGGCTGACCTATCACAGCTCCTACAAGGGCTATGACTACAGCGGTCTCGACCAGATCAACACCAAGACTGTGAAGAACCTGGAAGTGGCCTGGATGCACTTCCCCGGCCGCACCACGCGCGGCATGCAGTCGATGCCCCTGGCCGTGGACGGGGTGGTCTACTACTCCTCGTCGTTCAGCCGCGTCTTCGCCATCGATGGCGCTTCGGGCAAGGTTCTGTGGAGCTACATTCCGAAGCTCGACGAAGACCTGATCGCCCGTCAGACGCACTCGCCGTACAATCGCGGCATCGCCATTGGCGACGGTCACGTCTATGTCGGCACCGTCGATGGCCGCCTGATCGCGCTCGACATGAAGACCGGCCAGGCTGCCTGGGACACCAAGCTGGTCGACAGCCAGAAGCTGACCGTTGGCTTCACTGGCGCGCCGCTGTTCGTGCGCGGCAAGGTGATCATCGGCAGCCAGGGTGGCGAGTGGCCGGTTCAGGGCACCATCTTTGGCGTCGATGCCGCGACCGGCAAGCAGATCTGGTCGTTCAGCACGACCGCCGGCACCGAGGAAGCGAAGAAGTCCTGGGGCAACGATACCTGGCGGATCGGCGGCGGTGGCGGCTGGATGCCGGGCACCTATGACGCCGAGACCAACACCGTGTGGTGGGGCACGGCGAACCCGGATCCGCTGTATGACTGGGCGGGCGCGGACATCAAGACGCAGGGCGCGCGTCCGGGCGACAATCTCTATACCACCTCGGTTCTCGCCCTCGATCCGGACACCGGCAAGCTGAAGTTCTATCATCAGGAACTTCCGCACGACAACTGGGACTTCGACAGCGCTCTCGGCGAATTCATGATGATCGACCGGGGCGGCAAGAAGTACATGGTGCACGTCAACAAGAGTGGCTTCATTTTTGTTTACGACCGCGCAAATGCCAAGGTCGAGAATGTCTGGCCGATCGTTCACAACTATAATTTCGTCAAGGGTATCGACCCGAAGACGGGCGAGCTGATCGGGCGGCGGGATTTCTCTGCCGGTCCGCAGCAGGAGCCGCTCTGCCCCGCGATCAACGGCGGCGTGAGCTGGAACTCGGGCTCCTACAGCCCGAAGTCGGGCCTCTGGTACAAGGTCGGCAACGAGTGGTGCATCACCCTCGAGGTGGTGAAGACGACGCCGATCACCGAGCCGCAGGTGCAGCTCAACATCGGCGCGAACTTCAAGATGGCACAGCCGCCCAGCGGGCAGATCTATGGCCATCTGGACGCGCGCGATCCGATCACCGGCAAGCTGAAGTGGGAAGTCAAGTACAACGCACCGCCCACGGCCAGCGTGCTCTCGACGGCCGGCAACCTGGTGTTCCTGCCTGACGCGGCTGGTATCATCCATGCCTACGACGCCGAGACCGGCAAGGAACTGTGGTCGCACAACGATGGCGTCGGCCATAACGGCGGCATCATCAGCTACATGGCGCACGGCAAGCAGTATATCGCGGTCGAGGCCGGCTTCGGCGGGCTCGTCGGCGACGATTACGGCTCGATGTTCGGCGAGCCGTGGAAGAGCATGCCGCGCGATGCCGGTGCACTCGTCGTGTTCGGCCTTGGCTCCGACAAGATGGCGACGAAGTAAGTCTGAACTGTTGGAATGGGGGGAGCGGAGCTTCGGCTCCGCTCCCCTTTGCTTTTGGAGCTTTCTGAGACCGTTGCGATGGCAGACATGATCCTGTTTTCCCGTGCCGCCTTGCTCGCCTTGCTGTTTGCCGCTGCCGCGCTGCCGGCCCGGGCCGAGACCGGAGCGGCGCCTCCCAGCGACCCCACCAAGAACGGGGAAATCCTGTTCGCCACCTCCTGTGGCTGGTGCCACAGCGACGGCGGCCGCGAGGCCGGCAAGGGACCGAAACTCGCCGGCACGGCGCGCGATGATGCGTTCATCATCAATCGGATCAAGAACGGCAAGGCGGGCGCCATGCCGGCCTGGGGCAAGGTGTTCGACGATGCGCAGATACAGAACATCCTGCATTACATCCGCTCCTTGCCATCCAAGTGATTCGCCACCACCTGTCGGCGGCGAGAGCGACATCCGATCAGACGGGCTCGGCTGGTAGGATACAGGTGCTCGAACAGACAACGGGTTAGAGCGCGGTCCGCGCGTATTCGGGCTTGGATCACGCTCTACAGCAACCTCCGGTCTGATTGAGTCGTTCCGGCTCGGGCAGACTGGAGAGACGTTGCTCTAGACTCATATGGTTCTAGAGCACGGGTCCCCGACCTGATCATTCCATCAGGCCGGGCCGTGCTCGCAGGAGGGATGGCGATGAAGAGTGCGTTCTTGACGGTTCTGTTGGCGGCGCTGGTCCTGCATCCGGGCGCGGGCGATGCGCGCTCGCTCGAGTCGATCAAGGATCGGGGCACACTCGGGGTCTGCGCGCATCCCAATGCGTTGCCCTATTCCAGTCGCAAGGATGGGCTGCACGGCTTCCAGCTCGAGCTCGCCGGTGAACTCGCCAAGGCGCTCGGCGTGTCGCTGAACCCCGAATGGATCGTCGGCGGCGTCCATCGCTACCGCGCCGACTGCGATATCATCATGGACGCAATCGACGTTCCGGAAGTGCAGTCGAAGAGCCGGCTCGAACTGTCTCGGCCCTATTATCATACCGGCGTCGTGCTGGCCGTCCGGCGCGGCAGCCCGATCAAAGGCTGGCAGGACCTGAGCTCGCAGAACAAGGTCGGCGTCCTGGTGGGTTCATACGCGGCAATGGTTCTCGGCCGCCACCATGTCGGCATCTCCACCTTCGCCTTCGAGGACGATAGCCTCGATTCCCTGGCCAAGGGTGAGGTCGATGCCGTGACCGTCAACTACATCTCGGCGAGCTACTATAACGGGACGCACCCCAGCAGCCCGATCGAACTGCTTGGCTTCGATGAGGCGGAGCCGTCCTTGGCGTGGAATGCCGCCGTCGGCATGCGCCAGCCGGATGCCGATTTGCATCGCGCGATCGATGACGCCCTGGCGCGACTTGCCGCGGACGGGACGATCGCGCGCATCTACGGCCATTACGGGATCACGGTGCAGCCGCCGAAATAGGCCCGCGGAGCCGTGCTGAGGTCGGTCGCTCGATTGATCTCAGCTCGGGTGCCAGTCGAAGCGGCCTGCCAGCCATTGGCGCAGCGCCAGCGCCGATTCGGGCGGCGCGGCGAGACCGCTGACCCGGGTGATGGCGGCAGGTGCTGCCATCGGATGCACGTCAGCCAGCTCGACAAGAGCCGCGGCGTCGGGTGAGCGCACCGCTGCGGCTGCTGCTTCCCGCCACAGGGCGATCAGCGCCGCCGGCGTCATCTGCGGCAGCGCCATGAGGAACGCCAGGCTGGCGGCCGCGGCAGCGCTGCACCAAGCCTGGTAGAGTGGGCCTGACGGCAGCGCGCCGTGCAGGCGCTCATGCAGCTCGATGAGGTTCGCCAGTTCCGGCGCCGCGGGGTCCCGGGCCGGTTGACCGTCGGGCCTCGGGGCGCCGAGGCTGAACAGCGGCGCCGCTCCGAACCGCGTGAGATCGGCAAGCTGGGCGCTTGTCCGCGTGCCATGCACGAACACCAGATCGACGCCGCCCTGTTCGAGCGCCTCGCGCGCCTGGCGACCGCGCAGTCCAAAGACGACGCTGGTTTCGATCCCGAGCAGGTAGAGGCCGAGCAGCGCCGCGACATCGGGGCCCGCGACCGACGCGGCGGCGATTCGGAACCGCGCTCCCGGGACCAGCGACGCCACCGGCATCCGTCCGGCGATGATACAGGGGGTTGCGCCAGCCATGACCGGTACCCAGTGCCCGACATCGAATTGCGCCCGCCGTTCGCCGATCAGCCAAGCCAGCGCGCTCGAGCCAGGCGCCATCAGCACATTGAGCCCATCCGGAGCGGCGCGTGCCTCGAAGCGATTGGCCCCGGTTACCCCATCGATCCCGCCGCTGTTGGTGCGGTCCACTTTGCTGCCGTGCGGCAAGGCCCGGGTGAGGGGCGGCAGAATCGCCGACGCGACCCGGTCGAGCGTGCCGTCCGGCGGCCCCGCGATCAGGATAGTCGCGCCCTGGGCCAGCGGGCCGGATGGGCTCTCGGCGGGGCCGTCGGCAAGCGCTTGATGCACGAGGCTCGAACGCGCGAGCGTCCGGCGTGGTACGAGGGGGCCAGCCATTCCGAACAGCGCGGCAGCGATGCCCGCGCGTCGCGTCAGCCCATCCAGGCGGTCACGCGGCGGTCCGCTCATCGGCGTGGCCGCAGGCCGCACGGCATCGGGCAAATGCATGAGCCCAGCCGCGTCATGACCTGCCTCACGAGTCGTACGCGATCAGCGATTCGAATGGCACGTCCAGCCGTTCGCGCCCGCCAAGGAAGGTTAGTTCGATCAGCGCCGCCGCCGCCGGAACCACCGCGCCGACCTGGCGCAGCAACGCGATCCCGGCCGCCATGGTCCCGCCGGTGGCCAGCAGATCGTCGACCACGATAACCCGCTGCCCCCGTTCCACGGCATCGGTCTGGATCTCGATGCGGTCCGTGCCGTATTCCAGCCCGTACTCGAGCCCCGTCGTCCTGCCGGGCAGCTTGCCGCGTTTGCGCAGCATGACGAAGCCGCACCCGAGTTTCAGAGCCAGTGGCGCCGCGATCAGAAAGCCGCGGCTTTCGAGGCCGGCGAGCATGTCCGGATGGTGGGCGCGAACCACGCGGGCGAGCCGGCCCATGGCTACCTGCCAGGCATCGGCGTGCCGCAGCAGCGTCGAAATGTCGTAGAAGAGGATGCCCGGCTTGGGGAAATCAGGGATCGACCGGATGTGATCCTTGAGGTCCATTCAGCGTTCCTCCCAGGTGGCGCTTGGCGGACCCGGCGCGCGACCATGCCAAGTCCAGGCCCCGCCGCGGCGGACGGGCGCGAGAATGGTCGGAGTGAGAGGATTCGAACCTCCGGCCCCAGCGTCCCGAACACTGTGCTCTACCAGGCTGAGCTACACTCCGGCCGAGGGGGGCGTATAGCGGCGCGTTTGCCCGAGGGCAAGACCACCGATGCGCCGCAGCCGCAGCTTTCAGGCTGCGGCGACGAGCGCGCGCGAGGAGACGACGGCCTGGGAGGAGCCGATCTCGCGCCAGGCGTGGGGATCTTCGAAAAGAGCCCGCAGCAGCCGGTTGTTGAGGGCATGCCCGGAGCAACGCCCGACGAAGCGGCCATGCAGTGAGGCGCCGGCCAACGCGAGGTCGCCGACCGCGTCGAGAAGCTTGTGGCGGACGAACTCGTCCGGCATGCGCAGCCCGCCGGGGTTGAGCACCTTGGCACCGTCCACGACCACGGCGTTTTCGAGACTGCCCCCGAGGGCCCGGCCGGTGGCGCGCAGGTGGGCGATTTCGGCGGCAAGGGTGAAGGTGCGCGCCGTGGCCAGGTCGTGGCGCAGCGACAGCGGATTCAGGCGCAACGCGAGGCTCTGATGCCCGATCGCGCTGGCGGCGAAGTCGATCGTCATCGCCATCTCCAGGCCCAGCGGCGCATCGGCGGCGGCCGGCAGCAACGCCACGGACCCTCCGCCTTCGGTGACGCGGACCGGGCGCAGGATCTCGATCCAGCGCCGAGGCGGCTCCTGTTCAACGATGCCCGCGCAATCCAGCAGGAACAGGAACGGCGCCGCCGACCCGTCAAGCACTGGTACTTCGGGTCCGTCGAGGGTGATGACCGCGTTGTCGACGAAACTGCCGGCGAGAGCCGCCAGCAGATGTTCGACGGTGCCTACCTCCGCCTCCGGACGGATACCGCTCGCCAACACCGTGCACAGGCGTGTATCGACGACCCGGTCGAACCGGGCGGCGATCTCCACCGGAGCCGGACCGAGATCCGTGCGGTGAAAGACGATGCCGCTATTGGCCGGGGCGGGGGCGATGGTCAGTTCGACCCGGCGGCCCGAATGCAGCCCCACACCGACACAGCCGATCGGGCGCTTCAGCGTCCGCTGGCGCAAAACCGCCGCAGTGCTGCGCCGCTCGGCCGCATCGCTGAAACGGCGGTCAAGCAGCCGCGCTTCGAGGGTCCGCGATTCGAATGCTGGGGGCAATCCGTCCATGCGCTGCGTCGCCGCTTTCCTGTTCTCGCGTGCCGAACCATGGCACGTCCCCGGAACCAGACCCGGCCCCCGGCGTGACGCCGGTCGGCTGGGAGCGGCATCGGAATGCCGCCACAGCAAAGCTAGGACGCTTCCCCGATGGCGGCCAGTCAAGCTTTGTTGCTGAATATTTCTTCACAGTCGATTGTTTTCAAATGAAAATACAAAGAGCGCGGTCCAACCTGATGAGCCCATCAGGACGAACCGCGCTCCGGCCCCCTCGCAGCTTGGGGTTTGGGAAGCTTGGAGGTGCTTACGAAGATTGACGGCGGAGGAAGGCAGGGATGTCCAGTCCGATATCCTCGCTCGCCGCCGGCCGCACCGCGGCCCGGACCATTTCGGGCGCCTGGTCGTCGAAGAGCGGCTCGGTACGCGCGGTGGCGATCTCCGGGTTGGTATGGGCGGTGAGCGGGCCACGCCGCAGCGCGCCGGTGACGATGCCGAACAGGCTCGAGCGCGGCGCGGCCACGTTACTGGCGGGTTGCGTGGGCCGCTCCGGCCGCGCTGCCATCGCCCGCGCCGGCTCCACCGCCGCGACCGGCCGTGCCGCCACTCCCGTCGTAGCTCCACTCGTGGCTGGATTCATCGCCGTGGCAACCGGCGCGCCGAGCGGTGCGGCGGCGGGCTGGCGTCCCATTTGTCGATTGGGTTGTTGCCCAGCCGGGTGGCCAGCCTGGTGCTCGACCGGAGAGGGAGCCAGCGGCAGGGCGGCGAGGCTTCCGCCCGGCAGCGGGCGCGGCGCGGCGCGGCCCGCCGGGCTCGCCGTCGCCTCGGCCACGGAGGCTTCCGGTGCCGCCGCCGGCATGGCGGCCGACGCAACCGCGTCCTGCTCCGCCGCCGTCCCGATCGGCTGGCCGTGGCCGCCGCCGACGGCAACCAGCCGCGGACGTTCCGCCGTGCCCCGCGCCGGCGTGTCGATTCCCGTGGCCACAACGGAGACGCGGATCACGCCGTGGAGCTGCTCGTCGATCGCGGAGCCGAAAATGATGTTCGCCTCCTCGTCCACCTCCTCGCGGATGCGGTTGGCGGCCTGATCGACCTCGAACAGCGTGAGGTCCTCGCCGCCGGTGATGTTGATCAGCAGCCCCTTGGCCCCAGCCATCGAGGTGTCCTCGAGCAGCGGGTTGTTGATCGCCGCCTCGGCGGCACGGATGGCGCGGTTCTCGCCGTCGGCCTCGCCGGTACCCATCATCGCCTTGCCCATCTCCGCCATGACGGTGCGGATATCGGCGAAGTCGAGATTGACGAGGCCGGGCATCACCATCAGGTCGGTGACCCCGCGCACGCCCATGTAGAGGACCTGATCGGCCATCTTGAACGCTTCCTTCCAGCCGGTGCGCTCGGTGGCGAGGCGGAAGAGGTTCTGGTTGGGAATGACGATCAGCGTGTCGACATAGTGCTGCAGCTCCTCGATGCCCTGCTCGGCGATGCGCGTGCGCCGGCTGCCCTCGAAGGAGAAGGGCTTGGTAACGACGCCGACGGTGAGGATGTTGCGTTCGCGCGCCATGCGCGCGATCACCGGTGCCGCGCCGGTGCCGGTGCCGCCGCCCATGCCGGCGGTGATGAACACCATGTGGGCGCCGTCGAGGTGGCGGTAGAGCTCCTCGGCTGCCTCCTCCGCCGCGGCCTGCCCGATCTCCGGCTTCGCGCCGGCGCCGAGCCCCTGGGTGATGTGCGGCCCGAGCTGGATGCGGCGATCGGCGCGCGAATGCATCAACTGCTGCGCGTCGGTGTTGGCGACGACGAATTCCACGCCCTGCAGATTGAGCGCGATCATGTTGTCGACCGCGTTGGTGCCGCCGCCGCCAACCCCGATCACGGTGATGCGTGGGGAGAAATCCGTGTGCATGTGCTGCGGGACGGTGAGATTCAGGGTCATCGGGGCGTTGCTCCCTCGTGCGTTCGGTTGGCGATTGGAGTTGCGGCGCGGGGCATCACAGACGCTCCCGCAGGAAAACGATGAAGCGGCGCAGCAGGCCGCGCGGCCGCTCCGCCTCGAAATCGATGTCGGTCAGGCCGCGGCCCTCGCCGGCGGCCCAGGCCAGCAGCCCCGCCGCCGTCGCGCTGGCGGGGCCGGCGACCGAATCGGGCAGCCCGCGCAGACCGATCGGCCGGCCGATGCGGACCTGGCGGCCGAGGATGCGAGCGGCCATTTCGCGCGCGCCGGCGAGCTGGCAAGCGCCGCCGGTGAGCACCACGCGCGCTCCCGGCGCCCGCGCCAGGCCCGAGCCCTCGATGCGCTCCTTCACCATCTCGAAGGTCTCTTCCAGGCGCGGGCGGATGATGCTGACCACCATCGAGCGCGGCACCTTGGCGATGTGGTGCTCGTCCTCGCCGACCAGCGGCACCGGCAGCATCTCGCGCTCGTCGTCGGGGCTCGCCTGCGCATTGCCGTAGAGCGTCTTCAGGCGCTCGGCGTGGGCGAGCGTGGTCGAGAGCAGCCGGGCGATGTCGTTGGTGACATGAATGCCGCCCACGGGAAGCTGCGCGGTGTGCAGCAGCTGCCCTTCGGCGAACACGGCGATGCCGGTGGTGCCGCCGCCCATATCGATCAGGGTCGCGCCGAGCTCGCGCTCGTCCTCGACGAGGGTTGCCTGCGCCGCCGCGAGCGGGGCCGAGACCAGTTCGCCAATGTCGAGATCCGCCCGCGCGATCGAGGCCGAGAGGTTGCGCAGCGCCGATTCGGTCGCGTCCAGCACATGCAGCCGGGCGGTCAGGGTTTCGCAGTGCAGCCCCCGCGGATCGGCGACGCCCGTCGTATCGTCCACGGCGAAGGCGAGCGGGAGGGCGTGGATCGTCTCGCGCCCCTCGACATAGGCTCGCGCGCGGCCTTCCTGCACCACGCGCCGGATGTCCTGCACGCCGACGGCGCGCCCCCCCACCGGCCATTGCACATTGAACAGCCGGCTTTCCGGCTGGCCGCAGGAGAGATTCGCGGTGACCGACCGGAGCTGTGTATCGGCCATGTTTTCGGCGTCCGCGACGGCGCCGCGGATGGCGTGCTCGGCCTCCTCCAGATCGGTGATGCCGCCGCCACGCACGCCCTGCGATTTGCACCAGCCATAGCCGAGCACCCGCAGCGCGCCGTCGGACTCCATGCGCCCGATGAGGCACATGATCTTGGTGCTGCCGATATCGAGCACGCCGAACGGGCCCGAGCGCGCCCCGCGCGGGCGGGCCGGCGCCGGCGGCTCGGTTGCGGGAGGCAGGAAGCGGCGCGAGAGATCGTTCATGGCACGCTCCCGCTCATGTCGGCCGCCGTGTCGGGTGCGCGGGCGTCTCCGTCGGCGTCTCCGTCGCACGCGGGCGCAGCACCAGCCGATCCGGCAGGCGGAGATCGACCGTCTGCAGCGGCCGCTGAAGCAGCCCGTGCGCGGCCTCGAACGACTCAAGCCGGTCGAGCGCGGCCGCTTCGTGATCCTCGGGCAGCAACACGTCGGTGCCGGAGGCGAGATGCAGGTTCCACCGCCGCTCCGCCACCCGCACGGCCGCGACGACGTGGGCGGCGAGCTTGGGGTGCTTGGCCAGCGCGTCGAGCAGGGCTTCGGCGCGCGCCGGGGCGCCAGCGCCGACGACCAGCGGCAGGTCGCGGAAATGCGCCACGTCCTCGCCTTCCACCATCTGGCCCTGGCGATCGATGAGGACGAAGCGCCCCTCGCGCTGCCAGATCGCGTAAGGACGACGCTCGGTCAGAGCGAGCACCACCGTTCCCGGCAGACGCCGCTCGACCGCCGCGCCGGCGACCCAGGACAGGGATTCGACCCGCGCGCGCGCCGCCGCGACCGAAAATCCCAGGATCGGGTCTCCCGGGGAGACACCGAGGGCGGCGCGCAGGAGCGGCTCCGGGGTGTTGGCGCGACCCTCGATGACCACGCTCGTGACAACGAGACCGAGCCCCGCCGTGGCCCGCCCAAGGCGCTCGCGCACCGAGCCGAGTGAGTTCGGGCCCTCCATCACCGCCTGACGCACCAGCACCGCGCCGATGAGCAACACCAGCCCGGCGGCCCCGCCCATCAGCGCCGTTCGGCGAAACCGGCGCAGCCGGCGGATCAGCAGCTTCCAGGCCGGGGGGCGGTCGGGCACTGCGGCGGGGCGTGGGGCTCTCATCCGTGGCATCGCGCCTGCTCCACCATCCATGCGCAGAGCGAAGGAAAGTCGATGCCGCAATGCGCCGCCTGCTCCGGCAGCAGCGAGGTCACGGTCAGGCCGGGCTGGGTATTGACCTCGAGCAGCACCAGCCGCCCCGGCTCGCCGGCCGTGTCGTCGTAGCGGAAATCGGCCCGTGACGCGCCGGCGCAGCCGAGCGCGCGGTGAGCCGCCAGCGCCAGTGACAGCGCCTGCTCCGCGATCGCCGGATGCACCCCGGCCGGCAGCACGTGGTGGGAGCCACCGGCGGCGTATTTCGCCTGATAGTCGTAGAAGCCAGCGGCGGGGAGAATTTCCGTCACCGTCAGCGGCATGTCGCCAAGCACGCCGACGGTGAGCTCGCGTCCGGGGATGAATTCTTCGACCAGCACCCGCCCGCCGAAGCGCCAGGCGCGGGCGATTTCGGCGCGCCGGTTGTCGCCCGGCAGCAGGATGGCGACGCCGACCGAGGACCCCTCGTTCACCGGCTTGACCACGAAGGGCCGCGGCATCGGGTCGGCCTCGGCCAGCGCCGCGACGCTGACGATGCTCCCTGCCGCGACCGGCAGCCCGGCGGCGGCGAACACGGACTTGGCGGCGCCCTTGTCCATGGCGAGCGCCGAGGCGCGCAGCCCGGAATGAGTGTAGGGCACCCCGAGCCAGTCGAGCACGCCCTGGATCGTGCCGTCCTCGCCGAAACGGCCATGCAGGGCATTGAACACGACGTCCGGACGCGGCCCGCCCGGCGGATCGAGCGCGGCGATCAGGGCGGCGAGATCGCGGCCGACCTCGATCGGCACCACTTCGAACCCGGCCTCCGCCAGCCCGGCGATGACCTGGACCCCGGAGGCGAGGCTGACCTCGCGCTCTGCCGAGATGCCGCCATAGAGCACCGCGACCCGGGTCATGGCGTGATCCCCGGTGGCAGCGTTGCGGCCATGCCTGGAAGCGGGATGCCGAGGCGTCGGATCTCCCACTCCAGGCGGACCCCGCTCATCGCGTGCACGCGCCGGCGAACTTCCTCCCCGAGCCCTTCGAGATCGGCGGCCGTGGCACCGCCGGTATTGATCAGGAAGTTGCAGTGCAAATCGGAGACGGTTGCGCCGCCGCGGCTCAGGCCTCGGCCGCCGGCGGCGGCGATCAGCTCCCAGGCCTTGAGACCGGACTGCTCCGGCGCCGGGTTGCGGAAGGTGGAACCGCCGGTGCGCGCACGGACCGGCTGCGTCGTCTCCCGGCGGGTGCGGATCTCGGCCATGCGCGCCGCGATCGCGACGGGCTCGCCACGGCTCCCGGCTAGGCGCGCGCGCACCACGATGGCATCCGGCGGCAGGCTGGCGTGGCGATAGCGCAGACCCAGTTCGGCCGCGCGGAGCCGGATGAGGCGCCCGTCGCGCAAGACCAGTTCCGCCCAGTCGAGCACCGCCGCGATGTCCGCGCCGTAGGCGCCGGCATTCATCGCCACCGCGCCGCCGACAGTACCGGGGATCCCGGACAGGAACTCGAGCCCGGCCAGTCCGGCGGAAGCGGCGTGCTCGGCCACGGTCGCATCCAGCGCGCCGGCGCCGGCGACGATGCCGTCGCCATCCACCGTGATCGTGCCGAAGCCGCGCGCGAGCCGGACCGTCACGCCGGCGAGGCCGCCGTCACGGATGATGACGTTGGAGGCGGCGCCGAGCACGCGCAGCGGCACCGCGTCGGGCAAGCCCGCCATCAGCGCGCGCAGATCCGCGACATCGGCCGGGCGCACCAGCCACTCGGCGGGGCCGCCGACACGGAACCATGTGGTCGGCGCCAGCACCGCGCCCGCCCGCACCCGCCCACGCAGCAGGCCGAGGCTCTCCGCCAAGCTGGGCTCGGGGCGACGGGCCGGCATCATTCCGCACCTCCGGTCTGGCGGCTGCCGCCGGCCAGCGCTGCCAGCTGGCCGGGCAGCGCCTGCGCCCAGTTGGTGACGGTGCCGGCGCCGAGGCAGATGACGAAATCCCCGGATCGGGCAATGGCATGCACCATTTCCGCGAGATTTTCCGGTCCCGGCAGCGGCACCACCGAGCGATGCCCGCGTGCCCGCAGCCCCTCGATCAGGGCGTCGCGGTCGATGCCCGGGATGGGCGCCTCGCCGGCGGCGTAGACATCGGCCACGATCACCGTGCCGGCGTCGTTCATGCAGGTGCAGAACTCGTCGAACAGCGAGGCCAGGCGCGAATAGCGATGCGGTTGCACCACCGCGACCACATCGCGCGCGCCGGCCTGGCGCGCCGCCTTGAGCACGGCGGCGATCTCCACCGGATGATGGCCGTAATCGTCGATGACAGTGATTCCGGCGGCCTCGCCGACCTTGGTGAAGCGGCGCTTGACGCCGCGGAAGCCGGCCAGAGACGCGCGCAACGTCTCCTCGCCGATCTCCATTTCGAGCGCGACGGCGATGGCGGCGAGCGCGTTCTGCACATTGTGGCTGCCGAGCATCGGCAGACGGAACGGACCCATCCGCCGTGGCCGGTTGCGTGCGCGGTCGGTGACGATGACCTCGAACGTCGCGCCGAGCTTGTCGGCCACCAGGCGTTCGGCGCGGACATCGGCCTGCGGCGAAAACCCGTAGGTGATGACACGATGATCGGCCAGCCGGGGGATCATCTGCTGGACCGCCGGATGGTCCATGCACAGCACCGCGAAGCCGTAGAACGGCACGTTGCCGACGAACTGATGGTAGCCCGCCACCATCGCCTCGCCGGTACCCCAATGGTCCAGATGTTCGGGGTCCATGTTGGTGACGACCGCGATCACCGCGGGCAGGCGCAGGAAAGAGCCATCGCTCTCGTCCGCCTCGACCACCATCCATTCGCCGGCGCCGAGGCGCGTGTTGCTGCCATAGGCGTTGATGATGCCGCCATTGATCACGGTGGGATCCAGCCCGGCGCCCTCGAGCACGGCGGCGATCAGGCTCGTCGTCGTCGTCTTGCCGTGGGTGCCGCCGACGGCGATCGACCATTTCAGCCGCATGAGTTCGGCCAGCATCTCCGCCCGCCGCACCACCGGGATCATCTGCGCGCGGGCCGCCGCCACCTCCGGATTATCGCGCTTGACCGCGGAGGAGACGACGACGACGCGCGCGGCGCCGAGATGGGCGGGATCATGGCCGATGGCGATGGAAATACCGGCCGCGCGCAGGCGGCGCACGTTCGCGTTCTCGGTGATGTCGCTGCCCTGGACCGAATAGCCCAGCGTGTGGAGCACCTCCGCGATGCCGGACATGCCGATGCCGCCGATGCCGACGAAATGGATCGTGCCGATGCCGAGCGGGAGCGCCCTCATCGGCCGCGCTCCGCGCCGATCAGCGCATCGACCTGCGCCGCAAGGCGCTCGGCCGCATCCGCGCGGCCGAACCGCGCGGCCGCCGCCGCTGCTTCGGCGAGCGATGCCGGCGCCTCGAACAGGCGGCCGAGCCGATGGGCGAGCGATTTCGCGGTGAAATGCGCCTGCGGCAGCAGCCAGCCGCCGCCGGCGATGGCCATCGCCCGGGCATTGGCCGCCTGATGGTCGTCGATCGCCGTCGGCAGCGGCACCAGGATCGCAGGCCGACCCGCTACCGCCAGTTCGGCGACGGTCGAGGCACCAGCACGGGCGATCACGAGATGGGTCTGTGCCAGACGCTGCGGGATGTCGTTGAAGAACGCCGCAGTTTCGGCCGCGATTCCGGCCGCACGATAGGCGGCGCGAACCCGGCCGAGATCGTCCTCCCGGCACTGCTGCACGAGGTCGAGCCGCGCGCGCAGCGCTTCGGGCAGGGCGGCGAGTGCGGCTGGCACGACGTCGCTGAGCACGCGTGCGCCCAGCGAGCCGCCGAGCACCAGCATGCGGAGCCGATCCTGCGGCGCGGCGTAGCCTTGCCCGGCCAGCGCGGCGATCGGCGCGCGCACGGGGTTGCCGACCAGCTCGGTCCGAACCCCCTCCGGCACGCGCGCGGTCGGGGCGAAACTCAGCGCCAGCAGGTCCGCCCGGCGCGCCAGGAAGCGGTTGGCGCGGCCGAGCACGGCGTTCTGCTCGTGCAGCACGATGCGCGGACGCCGCCGCAGCAGCCGCGCCGCCAGCACCGGGGCCACCGACGGATAGCCGCCGAAGCCGACCACAGCCTCGGCGCCGATGCGCATGAGGATCGAGCGCGCCTCGATGACGCCGAGGGCCAGCGCACCGGCCGCCATGGCCGCGCGCAGCAGGTTGCGGCCCGCGAGCCCGCCGCCCCGGATCACGTACCGCTCGCAGCCGCCGAAGCTGGCCGCGGCCAGCTCCGCCGAGCGGGCATCGGTCATCAGCGCCACCCACCGGCCGCGCGCCGCCAGCGCCTCGGCCAGGGCAGCGGCGGGAAAGACATGCCCGCCGGTGCCACCGGCGGCGATGACAACGGGACGGATCGCCGCCCCCCTCACGACGGCAGATCCCCGTGATGGCGCCGGCGCGTGAGGGCCAGCAGCATGCCGATGCCGAGCGCCACCGCCAGGACCGAGGAGCCGCCATAGGAGACGAAGGGCAGTGTCATGCCCTTGGTCGGGATCAGATGCAGCGAGGAGGCCATGTTGACGAAGGCCTGCAGGCCGAAACTGGTGACCAGCCCGGCCGCGGCGAGCACGGCGAAGAGGTCGTTCTCCTCGCGCAGCCGCAGCAGCCCGCGCAACACGATGAAGGCGAACACCGCGATGACCGCGAGGCACATGAGCAGGCCGAATTCCTCCCCGGCGACGGCGAAAACGAAGTCGGCATGGGCGTCCGGCAGCACGTTCTTCACCTGCCCCTCGCCCGGACCGCGGCCGAGCAACCCGCCATTGCCGAACGCTTCGAGCGAGGTCGTCACCTGGTAGTGATCGCCGGCGGCGGGATCGAGGAAGCGCGCCACTCGGCTGTGCACGTGCGGAAACAGCACGTACGCGGCCACACCGGCCCCGCCCATGGCGGCGAGCCCGATCGCCACCAGGATCATGTTCAGGCCGTAGACGAAAAGCTGGGCCAGGAACACGGCGGTGAGAACGGTCAGCATGCCGATGTCGGGCTGCGATTTCAGCGCCAGCGCGATGACGGCGAAGATCGCCGTCGCGATGGCGAGCCCGGGAAAGCGTGCCTGCCGCCGTCCCTCGGCGAGCAGCCAGGCGGTGACGATGGCGAAGCACGGCTTGAGGAATTCGCTCGGCTGCAGCGAGAGGCCGGGCAGCGCGATCCAGCGCCGCGCGCCCTTGATCTCGGTTCCGACCACCAGCGTCGCGGCGGTCAGCGCCAGCGCCACCGTGCCGCCGATCACGCCGATGCGGCGAATGTCATGCGGCGATAGCAGCGAGATGCTGATGACGATGGCGCCCGCCAGCACGAGGAAGGCGACCTGCTTCAGGATGAACGCGTCGCGTGCCTCGCCAATGCGTTCGGCCACCGCCGGACTGGCCGCCAGCATCATCACGTAGCCGAAACCGATGAGCACCGCGATGGCGACCAGCGTCCAACGATCGACGCTCCACCACCAGCGTCCGAGCAGCGAGGTGTCGGCGCGGGAGAGAGGGGGCATCAAGCGGCCCTCCCCTCGGCAAGCGCGGCGACGAGGGCACGGAAGCGGTCGCCGCGCGCCTCGAAGCCGGAAAACTGGTCGAAACTGGCGCACGCCGGCGACAGCAGCACGACGGCAGCGGATTTGCGCGCCACCGCGAAGGCTTCCGGCACCGCGCGGTCGAGCGAGCCCACGATACGGTGCGGAACTCGGTGTTGGGCGAGCGTGGCGGCCAGCATCCCGGCATCGCGCCCGATCAGAAACGCCTCGTCGATGCGCGAAAAGAACGGTGCCAGCGACTCGATGCCGCCGGCCTTGGCGATACCGCCGGCGATCCACACCACGCGCTCATGGCAGGCGAGCGCGCGCGCCGTCGAGTCGGCATTCGTCGCCTTGCTGTCGTTGATGAAGACGATGCCGTCGATCGTCCCGACGCGCTCCTGGCGGTGGGCGAGACCGGGGAAACTCGTGATGCCGCGCGCGATATCGCGGCGTGACACGCCAAGCGCGATCGCCAGCGCCGCGGCCGCGGCCGCGTTCTGGGCGTTGTGCGCGCCGGGCAGCGCCCGCGCGCTGCGGAGATCGACGATCTCGCCCGTCGAGTCGCGCAGAATCCCATCGGCGCCGGAAACGTCCGCCAATGTCGCGCCGGCGATGCGCACGACGCGAGGTCCGTCTGACGGCTGTGCCAGCGAATCGGCCATCGCCCGCGATGCTGCGTCCTCGATGCCGACGACGGCGGTGTCGCTGCTTGCTTGGCGCGCGAAAATCTCGCGCTTGGCGGCGATATAGCCAGCCATGTCGCCATGACGGTCGAGGTGGTCGGGACTGAGGTTGAGCATCGCCGCCGCATCGAAGCGGATCGTCTCGATTCGCTCCAACATATAAGATGACATTTCCAGCACGAAAATTCCGTCATCGGGCAGCAGCGGCAGCGCCAGCGCCGCGGGGCCGAGATTGCCACCGGCGGCGACGGGAATGCGGGCCTCGGCGAGCAGATGCGCGAGCAGCGCGGTCGTGGTCGATTTGCCGTTGGTACCGGTGATGCCGACGAACCGCGCGCGTGACCCGGCGGCCCGCACGGCGCGGTAGAGCAACTCGGCGTCGCAGATGATCGGCACGCGCGCGGCGCGCGCTGCCTCGGCGAGCGGATGCGGTGCTGGCAGACGATGCGGAATCCCGGGCGACAAGACCAACCCGTCGCAACGCGCGAGTGCCGGTGCCGGGTTGCGCGGCGTAACGCCAGCCGCTTCCGCCGCGACACGCGCCGCGAGCTCGTCGTCCCAGGGCCACACCTCAGCGCCCATGGCGGCGAGTGCCATCGCGGCTGGCAACCCGTTGCGGCCGAGACCGAGGACGGCAAATCGCGCGCCGCTGAAAACGGCAGGGAATGCGCTCATCGGATTTTCAGCGTCGCCAGGCCGGCCAGGGCCAGGATCACCGAGATGATCCAGAAGCGGATCACGATGGTCGGCTCTGCCCAGCCCTTTTTCTCGAAATGGTGGTGCAGGGGCGCCATCAGGAACACGCGCCGTCCGGTGCGCTTGAACCAGAAGACCTGCACCATCACCGAGACCGTCTCGACCACGAACAGGCCGCCGACGATGGCCAGGACGATCTCGTGCTTGGTGGCGACCGCGACGGTGCCGAGCGCGCCGCCGAGGGCGAGCGAGCCGGTGTCGCCCATGAACACCGCCGCGGGCGGCGCGTTGAACCAGAGGAAGCCCAGCCCGGCACCGATCAGCGCCGAGCAGAACACCGCCAGTTCGCCGACGCGCGGCACCTCGTGCAGTTGCAGATAGTCGGCGAAGATGCGGTTGCCGACGAGATAGGCGATGAGCGCGAACACACCGGCGGCGATGATGGTCGGCACGATGGCCAGCCCGTCGAGCCCGTCGGTGAGGTTGACCGCGTTGGAGGCGCCCATCATCACCAGACCGCCGAAGAGCGGGAACAGAACCGGGCCGAGCGGGATCAGCACATCCTTGAACACCGGCAACGCCAGGGCGGTGCCGAGGGCGCCACGCGTGAGCGAGGCGAGCCAGGCCGTGGCGAGCACGCCGATCAGTGCCTGGCCGAGCAGCTTCGCGCGTCCGGGGAGGCCGCGGGCATTCCGCTTGGAGACCTTCAGATAGTCATCGGCGAAGCCGAGCGCGCCGTAACCGAGCGTGACCAGCAGCGCGACCCAGACGAACCGGTCCGACAGATCCGCCCACAGCAGCACCGAGACCGTGAGCGCGGCGAGGATCAGCACCCCGCCCATGGTCGGCGTGCCCTTCTTTTCGATCAGATGCCGCTCGGGCCCATCGGTGCGGATCGGCTGGCCCTGGCGCTGCACGGTCTTGAGCCAGCGGATCAGCATCGGGCCGCAGACGAAGCTCACGACGAGCGCGGTCAGACAGGCGGCGCCAGAGCGGAACGTGAGGTAGCGGAACAGATTGAACAGCGCGAACTCGTGCGCGAAGGGGCGGGCGAGGTCGAACAACATCAGCCGGCCTCCCGGCCCAGCGCCGTGACCACCGTGCGCATGGCGCTCGCGTAGCTGCCCTTCACCAGAACCGCATCGCCGGGCGCGATCGCGGCGGCGACGAGGGGGGCGAGCGCCGCGGCATCGGGCGCGTGCGCGCCACGCCGCCCGGCGGGCAGGGCATCGTACAAGTGGCGCATCAGCTCCCCGCACGTGAACACGAGATCGGCGGCCGCGAGGACATCCTCGGCAAGGCCTGCATGCGCAGCCTCGCCGAAGGCGCCGAGTTCGCGCATGTCGCCGAGCACGGCGATGCGGCGGGGCGCGGGCTGCAGGCCGAGCACGGCGAGGGCGGCGCGCACCGAGGCGGGCGAGGCGTTATAGCTCTCATCGAACAGCAGCATCTCGCCGCCGGGGAGCGCGATCCGCCGTGCCGCACCGCGTCCCGCCAGGGCGGCGAACTCCGCCAGCGACGCCGCCGCGGCGGCCGGATCGAAGCCGGCGGCGGCGACCGCGGCCAGTGCGGCGAGCGCATTCATCGCCATGTGGCGGCCTGGGGCGGCGAGGCGAAAGGAGAACTCCAGCCCGCCGATGGTCGCGACGACCTGGCTGCCGGCCGGATCTTCGATGCAGGAGACGAGCCGCGCCTCGGCCTCCTTTGCCGTCCCGAAGCGCAGCACGCGGAGCCCCATGGGGAGTCCGGCGGCCAGGCGGGGCAGCAGCGGCGAATCGCCCGGCAGCACGGCGGCGCCGTTCGGCACGACGCCACTCAGGATCGCCGCTTTCTCGTCAGCGATCGCCTCCAGGCTGCCCATCTGCCCGATATGGGCGGGCGCGATCGCCGTGATCACCGCGACATGAGGGCGCGCGAGGCGGGCGAGCGGGGCGATCTCGCCAGGATGGTTCATGCCGATTTCGATCACCGCCGCCTCTGCGTCCAGCGGCAGACGGGCAAGCGTGAGCGGGACGCCGATCTGATTGTTGAACGAGGCCTCCGCGGCGTGCACGCGCGCCTGCGCCGCCAGCATGATGCGCAGCATCTCCTTGGTCGTGGTTTTGCCGACGCTGCCGGTGACCGCGATCACGCGAGCCCGGGTGCGTGCGCGGGCGTAGGCGCCGAGCGCGGCGAGGGCGGCGAGCGTATCCGGCACGAGCACAAGGGGTGCGTCGGTGGGGAAGCCATCCGGCACGCGGTCCACCATCGCTCCGGCGGCGCCGCGGGCGAGGGCCTCGGCAACGAAGTCGTGCCCGTCGCGGCGCTCGCCGTGCAGCGCAATGAACAGGTCGCCAGGCACAAGGCCGCGTGTGTCGATGGCGACCCCGGTGGCGGCGAACTCGGCGCTGGTCCGCCCGCCGGTGGCAGCGCGGAGGTCGTCGCTGGTCCAGAGCCCGCTCATGGCGTGCCGGCCAGACGCCGGACCACGGCGGCATCGTCGAACGCGAGGGTCCGGCCGCCGATGATCTGGCCCTGCTCGTGGCCTTTTCCGGCGACGACGAGCACGTCGCCGGGGCCGAGATGCGCCAGCCCGGCAGCGATCGCCGCCTCCCGGTCGCCGATCTCGCGCGCGCCCGGGCAGGCGACGAGGATCGCGGCGCGGATCGCGGCGGGGTCCTCGCCGCGCGGATTGTCGTCGGTGACGATCGCCGCATCGGCCAGCCGCGCCGCTGCCGCGCCCATCAGCGGGCGCTTGCCGCGATCGCGGTCGCCGCCGGCGCCGAACACCACGACGAGACGGCCGGCGCAGTGCGGCCGCAGAGCCAGCAGCACGCGCTCCAGCGCATCGGGCGTATGCGCGTAGTCGACATAGACCGCGGCGCCATTGTCCAGGCGCGCGGCCAGATCCATGCGCCCGCGCACGCCGCGCAGATGCGGCAGCGACGCGAGCACGTTGGAGCCGCCGAGCGCGAGCGCCAACCCGCACGCGAGCAGCGCATTGTCGGCCTGGAAGCGGCCGGGCAGGGGCAGCATGATCTCCTGGCGGCGGCCCGCGACGGCGAGTTCCAGGACCTGCCCGGCGGGGACCGGCACGACGCGGAGCAGGCCGATGGCATCGCCGCCCTCGCCGACGAGCGTCAGCCGCAGCCGCCGGCGCTCGGCGATGGCGCGCAACGCGACCAGCGTCGCCGGTTCGAGCGTCGCCACCGCGACCACCGGCGCGCCTTCGGGAAGCAGTTCGCCGAACAGGCGCAGCTTGGCGGCGCGATAGGCGCCCATGTCGGCGTGGTAGTCGAGATGATCGCGCGAGAAGCTGGTGAAGGCGCCGGCGGCCAGCGTGACGCCGTCGAGGCGGAACTGGTCCAGCCCGTGCGAGGAGGCCTCGAGTGCCGCGTGCTCGATGCCGGCACGCGCCAATGCGGCGAGGGTTTCGGCCAGGGTCACCGCATCCGGTGTGGTCAGGCCCGCCCCGGCGGCGAAACCCGGCGCTTCCACCCCGAGCGTGCCCAGGCTGGCCGCCCGATGCCCGGCCAGCGTCCAGATCTGACGCAGAAACGAGACGGTGCTGGTCTTGCCGTTGGTGCCGGTCACGGCGGCCACCGTACGTGGCTGGCGGCCGGCGAAGGCGGCGGCGAGGTGCGCGAGGCTCCGGCGCGGCTCGGTGCTCTCCAGGACCGGCCGGGCCGGCACGCCCTCCGGCCAGATGGTTCCCACCGGTGCCAGCACCGCCGCCGCGCCGCGGGCGACCGCCTCGGCGATGAAGGTGCGGCCATCGGCATGCGCGCCGGGCAGGGCAGCGAAGAGGAAGCCTGGCCCGACGCGCCGCGAATCGGCGGTGATGCCGGCAAGGTCGAGCCCGGCATGGCGTGCCCCTGCCTCGGCCAACGTGGGGGCCATCGCGGGTCGCGCGGCGATCATGTCAGCGAGCCGCATCGGTGGCCACCGCGTAGCCCGCCGGTGCCACCGGCGCCGTGAGCGTGGCCTCGTGGCGCGCGTCATGCGGCATCGTCGGCGTCGCGGGCACGAGTGGCAGACGGCGCGGCGCCTTCTCGTGCCCGGTCTCGTGCGGGTGCTCGGGCGCGGCGGCGAGGCCGGCGGGCGCGCGGGCGCCGGGGTGCGACGGCTGCAGCGGGATCGCCAACGAGGCCTCGATCGTCGGCGCTTCTGCGGTTTCGGGCAGCAGCCCGAGCATCGGTCCGATCCGCGCGATCACCCGGCCCGCGGCTGGGGCGGAAACCTGGCCGGCGGTGGAAAAGAACCCTGTGGACGCATTGCCGTGCGGCTCGTCGAGCATCATGTAGACCGCGTAACGCGGTGTGTTCATCGGGAAGACACTGACGAAGGCGCTGACATTGGCGTGCTTCTTGTAGCCATGGCCGCCGACCTTCTCGGCCGTTCCGGTCTTGCCGCCGACGAAATATCCCGCCACCTCGGCCTTCTTTCCGTAGCCCTCGGTGACGACGAGGCGCATCAGCTTGCGCATCAGGTCCGACGTCGCCGGCTGCATCACCCGCACCGATTCGATCGGCGCGCCGTCGGTGCGCGCGAGCAGCGTCGGGGTGACGACGAGCCCGCCATTGGCGATCGCTGCGGTCCCGCGCACGACATGCAGGGGCGAGACGGCGATGCCGTGGCCGAAGCCAATCGTCATCGTCGCCGCTTCCTTCCAGTTCGAGGCCGGCGGCGCCAGCGGCAGGCCTGCCTCCGGGAGCTCGATGCCGATGCGGCGGAACATGCCCATGGTGCCGAGCCATGCGCGCTGGCGCTCGGCGCCCGCCGCGAGGGCGATATGCGCGGCACCGAGATTGGAGGAATAGGCCAGCACCTCCGGCAGATAGAGAAAGCGGTGCTTGCCCTCGAAATCGGTGATCGTGAAGCGTCCGATATGGATCGGATGGGCGGCGTCGAACTGGTCCCAGATATGCACAGCGCCGGCGTCGAGCGCCATCGCGGCGGTCTGCAGCTTGAAGGTGCTGCCGGGCTCGTACATGCCGGTGACGGCGCGGTTGAAGCGGTCCTCCGCTGGCGTCGCGCCGAACGCGTTGGCGTCATAGTCGGGCAGGCTGACCATCGCCAGCACCTCGCCCGTGCGCACGTCCATGACGATGCCGCAGGCGCCGATGGCCTGGAACTCGGCCATCGCGGCCGCGAGTTCCTCGCGGACCACGGCCTGGACTCGGATATCGAGCGACAGGCGCAGGGGTTCGGCGCCGCCGGCCAGGCGGGAATCGAAGAACCGTTCGACCCCGGCCACGCCATGCTCATCGACGTCGACGCCGCCGAGCACCTGCGCGGCAACGCGGCCGAGCGGGTAGTGCCGGCGTTCGGACGGCTGGAAATAGATGCCCGGGATGCCGAGGCCATTGATCGCCAGCTGTTCACGCGGGGACAGGCGGCGGGCGAGATAGACGAAGGCCTTGGCGGCCGAGAGCCGCGCGCGCATCTCCTCCTCGTCGAGCCGCGGCACGGCCTGCTTGATCCGATGTGCGGCCTCGGCCGGGTCGATCATCTCGCGCGGGTTGGCGTAGAGCTCGGCGGTTGGCAGCGAGACGGCGAGAATCTGGTTGTTGCGGTCGACGATCATCGCCCGCTCCACGCGCGGACCGGACGGTTCGGCGCGATCCGGCTCCGGCACGCGCACCTGTTCGGGCAGCTTCGGCTTGAGCGGGGCCACCACGGTCGCAACCGTCAGTTTGCCGGCCACGGCGAGAAACAGCCCGGCAAAGGCCCACGCGGCAACGACCAGCCGCCGGCGGGTGCGGGCCATCGCCTCTCGCCGCGCGAGGTCCGGGACCGTGACGCGCACCGTCTCCATGCGCGGCACCCCAGCCTCGCGCGGGGCGCCGAAGCTGCGCGCAGGCGCGCTATAGGGCGGCGGTGCGACGGGGTCGGGCGGGCTCGGCCCGGGCTCGTCGGTCATGGCGTGCGCGCCGGGGCCAGCGGCGTCGGCGGCGGCAGGGTCGCGGCCGCCATGCCGAGCGCCGAGCCTGCGGACGGCGCCGGCGGCACGATCGTCGCCATGCCGCGTCCGATGCGGACCGTCACCGGGGATGGCGCCGTCGGTTGCGTGGCGGCGGTGCGCAGCACCGAAGCGCCGACGGGACGCGAGGTGGCCAAGGGAGCAGCGAGAGGCGCGGCCAGGGGCAGCGGAACGCCGCGGAGCGCCGGCGCCGTATCGGCGCTGACATCGGCTCGCCGCTGCGTGTCCCGCTGGCTCGGGCCGCGCCGGTCAGCGCTCGCCACCGCCGCATGTGGCTTCGCGGCCGTGGCCGACGATCGCACCGGCGCGACGGGTGCGGTTGCCAGCAGCACCGGCGAAGCCGCCGCTTCCATGGTGGGTCGAGCCATGTCGGTCGCGGCAACATTGGCGACAGCGGCGACGGGCTCGGGCAGGGCCGCGAGGCGGCGGTCCAGATCGGCCTCGGTGACGAACTGGGTCGGCGCCACCGGCTTCAGCGCCAGGTACCGCTCGGCGAGATCGGCCAGGCGGTCCGGCTGGTTGAGGAGCATCCACTCGGCCTTGAGGATGCCGATCCGCTGGCGCGCGGTCTCGTCCTGCCGGACCACCTGCAGGATCTGCCGGTCCAGCAGCCGCGTGCGCTGCTTCACCTGATAGAGATAGACGCCGGAGCCGGCGGCGAGCAGCAGGCAGAGCAAGGTGAACGGGCGGATCATGGCGCCGCCTCCACGGAGATTTCCGAGCTTCGGTGCTCGATCGCGCGCAGCCGGGCGCTGCGCGCGCGGGGATTGGCGGCGATCTCGGCCACGTCCGGCCGCAGCGCCTGGGCGGTCAGCAGCCGGAACGATGGCGGCGGAGCCGCGGCGAGCGAGGCCGGGTCATGCCGCGAGGGCGCGCCGGCGCGGCCACAGGCCCGCGCCATGAAGCGCTTCACGAGCCGGTCCTCCAGCGAGTGGAAGGAGACGACGACGAGCCGCCCGCCCGGGCCGAGCAGAGACGCTGCCTGGGCGAGGCCGCGCTCGATCTCGCCCAGCTCGTCATTGACCTTGAGGCGCAGCGCCTGGAAGCAGCGCGTCGCCGGGTCGATGCCGGAGACGTCGCGCGGCACCACGGCGCGGATGATGCTGGCGAGCCGGCCGGTGGTTTCGATCGGCGCCTGCACGCGGGCGGCGACGATGGCGCGGGCGACGCGGCGCGCATGATGCTCCTCGCCGAGTTCGAACAGCAGATCGGCGAGCTCGCGTTCGGGTAGCCGGTTCACCAGCGTCGCCGCGGTCGCCCCGTCGGTGCCCATGCGCATGTCGAGCGGACCATCGGCCCGGAACGAGAAGCCACGGGCCGGATCGTCGAGCTGAAACGAGGAAACGCCGAGATCCATCACCACGCCGTCGAGCCGAGAGACGCCGGCGGCTTCGAGCAGGGCGAGCATGTCGCCGAACCGTCCCTCCAGCAGATGCAGCCGTCCCGGGAAACGCGCGGCGAGCGCGGCGCCGCGGGCGATCGCGGCGGGATCGCGATCGATGGCGAACAGGGTGCAGTGCGCGCGTGCCAGGATCGCCTCGGCATAGCCGCCGCCGCCGAAAGTGGCGTCGAGATAGCGGCCGCCGTCGCGCGGGGCGAGCAGCGCCACGGCTGGCTCCAGCAGGACGGGCCGGTGGGAGCTCATGCCTTGCCGCCGGCCGGGCCGGTCCCGTTGCCCATCCCCATCCCGGCCCCAGGGCTTACCCCGGTGCCCGCGAGCGTAAGTTCCCGGGCGCGGACACGGGCTTCGGCCCGCCGCTGCTCAGCGGCTGCCGGCTCCCAGATCTGGAAGGTTCGCCCTAGTCCCATGAACACCACCGTCTCGCCGAGTCCGGCGAAGGCAGCAAGCGATTCGGGCAGGATGATGCGCCCTTCCTTGTCCGGCTCCACCGGATAGGCATCGGCGTAGAGCGTGAGCGCGAGATCGTCGTGCGGATCGCTGAACTGGTCGAGCCGCGCGAGCGGCGTCTCCAGTTCCTGGAACAGACTCTGCGGCCACGCCTCGATGCAACTGTGCTTGTGCGAAGGACGCAGGACCAGCGTCGCCTCGCCCTCGCCGAGGGCGCGCAGCGCGGCGCGGAACTGCGCCGGCACGGAGACCCGCCCTTTGGCGTCGCGCCGGTTCTGATGTGTGCCCCAGAACTGGGTCATCGACCGGGCTTGCCGACCTCCCGCCATCGCGCCGCGCCGCTGCGGCATCCGATTTCGCCAACCCCGAGGCCGCGCCCCTGCCGGGGCGGCCGCCCGTTCCGTGGCGGGCTCTCGCGCCGCCTCTTGGGGTTTCATGGAATATCATGGGCCGATATGGGCGTCAAAGGGATTTGCGTCGCCGAAGCGGTGTGCGGGAGAAAAGCCTGGGCTATTCGTCAGTAGGTTAAAGGACGCAGCAAAGATGCAACTGGAAGACTGATGTATTAACCAAATATTCGCGTTTCGTTCTCATGGAGGGCCGATCGCCCAAACCGCGGCGAATTGGGGAAGGCGCCAGACGGCCTGTAAGCCGGGTTCTGTCCGCACCTCGCGGTGCGAGACGGCCATTCCTCTGCGACGCGCCTCGCGGCGCGCCTGACGCGACCAACCCGGGCGGCAGGGCGGGAATGCCCTCGCGTCACACCCCTCGCGGGATGCCGCCGGCCGCCCCTATTCGGTCTTGCTCCCGGTGGGGTTTACCGTGCCGCCGACGTTGCCGCCGACGCGGTGCGCTCTTGCCGCACCGTTTCACCCTTGCCCGCGGGGCTACGGCCTTGGGGGCCGAAACCTTGCGCGGGCGGTCTGTTCTCTGTGGCACTGTCCCTGGGGTCGCCCCCGCCGGCCGTTAGCCGGCACCGCATTCCCGTGGAGCCCGGACTTTCCTCCGCCCGCCACCCCGTTCGGGGGCGCAACGGCGGCCGTCCGGCCGTCTGGCGACGGAGACATGCGTCCGTCCGCTCCAATGGTCAACTCCCGCAGAGCCGTGCCACCGCGGCGAGCCGCACCAGTGTGCCGGCGTCGGCCTGCCCGGTCACGGCTTCGGGCCGCCAATGGCGCTGGAACGCGCGGAGCACCTGCGCCAGCGCCGGATCCCGGCCGCCTTCGGGGGCAACGCGGTAGCCGATGGTGGACAACGCCGCGCGCACCGGGGCAAGTCCGGCGGCGTCGCGCACCGCGGAGCCGATGCCGAGGTCCGGCACCTCCTCGGGCCACAGGCCGACGCCATTCATCGCCAGCTGCTCCCAGTCGAACAATTCGCCCGGATCCTGCTTGCGGTCCGGGGCAATGTCGCTGTGCCCGACGATGTTGCGCGCCGGGATGGCGTGGCGGGCAAGGATGCCGAGACAGAGATCGCAGAGAGCGGCGACCTGCAGCACGGGGAAGGGCCGATAGCCCCATTCATGGCCGGGATTGACCAGTTCGATGCCGATCGAATACGCGTTCAGGTCCGTCCGACCCCGCCAATGGGAGATGCCGGCATGCCAGGCGCGCCGCTCCTCCGGCACCATCTGCCAGACCTCGCCGTCCTCGCCGACGACATAGTGCGCCGAAACCCGCGCCTCCGGGTCGCGCAATCGATCCAGCGCCGCTTGGGCGCTCTGCATCCCGGTATAGTGCAGCACGATCATGTCGATCGCCGCGCCGGCCGGCCGCTCGTCCTGGTTCGGGCTCGGCAGCGCGCGGGTGAGGAGGTTCACAAGCCCCGCTCGCGCTTGATCCGGTCCCAGGCGGCATTGATGCGCGCCACCTTCTCGGTGGCGCTGGCGACGAAGGCCGGCGGCACGCCGCGCGCGGCGAGGCTGTCGGGATGGTTCTCGCGCATCAGCCGCCGCCAGGTCTGATGGACCTCCTCGTCGCTGGCCGAGCGGGTCAGGCCGAGCACCGCGTAGGCATCCTCGGCATCTGCTCCGGTCGGGCGCGCATTGCCGCCCCGCGCGCGCTCCCAGGACGCCAAGCCGAGACCGAAGCCGCGATGCACCCGGGCCAGGAACGCCTCCTCCCCGCGGGTCAGCGGCCGGTCCGCGCGGGCGATGGCGAACAGCGCCGCGAGGACGTCTTCCAGAACGCCGGGATTATCGGCGAAGGCGGCTCCGAGCCGGTCCGCATACTCCTCGAACCCCTCGGAACTGTCGCGCGCCTGGTCGAACAGCCGGCCGACATCGCGCACCGATCCGGCGGGGATACGGAAATAGCGCTTGAATGCGTCGATCTCCGCGCGGCTGACCGGCCCATCGCACTTGGCGAGCTTGGCCGCGAGCACGACGATGGCGATGGCGAAAAGCTGCTCGCGCTGTCCCAGCAGCGCGGCGAGGCGGGCGGGACCGAAGGCCGATCCGCCGGAGAAACCCGCGTTGGGCAGCATCCCCGTATCCGCCGCGTGGCCCAGCGCCGCGCCGACCACCGCGCCGAACGGCCCCCCCATGGCGAAGCCCGCCATGCCGCCGATGATCTTGCCCCAATAGCTCATGCGACAGGCTTTACCACGTGAGCGTTGACGGCGGCAAAACGCCGCCGCCATCCTCGCGCGTGATCGCGGCACTCAAATCGCGGCACTCAACGGGCAACGAAAGGCGGGGCGGCATGGCGGGCTGGCAGTTCTGGATCGACCGCGGCGGCACCTTCACCGACATCGTCGCCCGCGATCCGGCCGGCGCCCTCCACACCGGCAAGCTGCTGTCCGAGAATCCCGGCCGCTACCGCGACGCGGCGATCGCCGGCATCCGGACCATGCTCGGCCTGGCGCTGGACGCGCCGATCCCGCCCGGGCTCGTCGAGGCGGTGAAGATGGGTACCACCGTGGCCACCAATGCCCTGCTCGAGCGCAAGGGTGAACGCACCCTGCTCGTCGTCAATCGCGGCTTCGCCGACGCCCTGCGCATCGGCAACCAGACCCGCCCGCGCCTGTTCGACCTCGCCATCACGCTGCCCTCGATGCTCTACGAGGCGGTCGTGGAGATCGGCGGGCGCGTCGATGTGCATGGCGCCGAGATCGAACCGCTCGACGAGGCGGGCGCGAGGGCGCTCTTCGCTGTGGCACGCGCACAAGGGCTCGCCGCCTGCGCCATCGCCCTGATGCATGCCTGGAAATATCCCGCCCACGAGCAGCGCCTGGCCGAACTCGCGCGCGAGGCCGGTTTCGCGCAGGTCTCGGCCAGCCACGCGGTGAGCCCGCTGCTGCGGCTGATCCCGCGCGCCGACACCACCGTCGTCGATGCCTATCTCTCGCCGATCCTGCGCCGCTATGTCGAGCAGGTGGCCGCCGAGCTCGACGGCGTGAAGCTCTATTTCATGCAGTCCAACGGCGGGCTGGCCGAGGCGCGGCGCTTCCAGGGCAAGGACGCGATCCTGTCCGGCCCGGCCGGCGGCATCGTCGGCGCCGTGCGCACGGCGGCGACCGCCGGGCTCGAGCGCATCATCGGCTTCGACATGGGCGGCACCTCGACCGATGTCGCCCTCTATGCCGGCGCCTTCGAACGCGCATTCGAAACCGAGGTTGCCGGGGTCAGGCTGCGCGCGCCGATGATGGCGATCAACACTGTCGCCGCCGGCGGCGGGTCGATCCTGCATTTCGACGGCGCGCGCTTCCGCGCCGGACCGGATTCCGCCGGCGCCGTGCCGGGCCCGGCCTGCTACCGGCGCGGGGGTCCGCTCACCGTCACCGACGCCAATGTGCGCGTCGGCAAATTGCAGCCGCGCCACTTCCCGGCAATTTTCGGCCCGCGCGGCGACGCGCCGCTCGATGCCGCGGTCGTCGAGGAGAAATTCGCGGCCCTCGCGGCGGAGATCGAGACCGCGACCGGCAGGGCGCAGGACCCGCGCGACGTCGCCGAAGGGTTCCTGCGCGTCGCCGTGGCCAACATGGCCAATGCGATCAAGCAGGTTTCGGTGCAGAAGGGGCACGACGCCACCCGCTTCGCCCTCGTCTGCTTCGGCGGCGCCGGCGGCCAGCATGCCTGCATGGTCGCCGACGAGATCGGCATGGAGACGGTGTTCATCCATCCTTTCGCCGGCGTGCTCTCTGCCTACGGCATGGGGCTGGCGGACCAGAGCGTCATGCGGGAACAGGCGGTGGAGATCCCGCTGGAGCCCGCGGCGATGCCGGCACTCGAAGCCCTGGCCACGCGCCTCGCGGCCCAGGCGCGCGAGGAGCTGCTGGCCCAGGACGCCGAGCCCGGACGCATCCGCGTCAGCCGCCTGCTGCATCTACGCTATGCCGGCACCGACGCGGCGTTGATCGTGCCGCTCGGCGACCTCGAATCGGCGCGGGAAGCGTTCACCGACGCGCACCGCAGCCGTTTCGGCTTCATCATGCCCGAGCGCGGCCTTGTCGTCGAAGCCGTGGCGGTGGAGGCGACGGCGGCGGGTGACCCCGTTGCCGAAACCACGCTGAGCCCGCGCTTGAGCGGAACGCCGCACACCATCGACCGCGTCGTGATGTGGAGCGGCGGCGCCGAGCATGTCGCGCCGGTGTTCGACCGCGGCGCACTGCTCGCCGGTGACGTCATCGAAGGCCCGGCGCTGATCCGCGAGGCCAACGCCACGACCATCGTCGAGCCCGGCTGGCGCGCCGAGGTCAGCGCGCACGACCATCTCACGCTGCGCCGCGTTGTGCCACTCGTCCGCCGCGTCGCGGCCGGCGCCGAGCGGGCCGATCCGGTGCTGCTGGAGCTGTTCAACAACCTGTTCATGAACGTCGCCGAGCAGACCGGCGCGGTGCTGCAGAACACCGCGCTCTCGGTGAACATCAAGGAGCGGCTCGATTTCTCCTGCGCGATCTTCGATGCCGAGGGCGCCCTGGTCGCCAATGCGCCGCACATCCCGGTGCATCTCGGCGCCATGGGCGAGAGCGTGCGCACGGTGCTGGCGCGACGGCGCGCGACGCTGAAGCCGGGCGATGTCGTGGCGCTGAACAACCCGTTCAACGGTGGCACGCATCTGCCGGACATCACCGTGATCACGCCCGTTTTCGACGATCCCGGTGAGAGAATCCGCTTCTTCGTCGGCTCACGCGGACATCATGTCGATGTCGGCGGCATCACGCCCGGCTCGACGCCACCGGCCTCGCGCACGCTGGAGGAAGAGGGCGTCGTCATCGACGATTTTCTCCTCGTCGATGGCGGATATTTCCGCGAAGCCGAGTTCCGCGCCGTGCTCGCGGGCGCACGCTATCCCGCGCGCAGTCCGGACGTGAACGTCGCCGACATCAAGGCGCAGATCGCCGCCAACGCCAAGGGCGTGCAGGAACTGCATCGCGTGATGGCGCACTACGGCTGGGATGTCGTCGCGGCCTATATGC